>JBJEBJ010000023.1:0-16706 GCA_051869955.1 Candidatus Cryptobacteroides sp. | reverse complement strand
GAAGCCTGGACGACCGAAAAAAGTGAATATAGTCTAACTGATTGGGAAAATATTACTTAACTGTTGTAAAACTACATCGCCGACATCAGCCATCGCACTTGAAACACCAACGAGTGCATTCTTTTGGTTTGTCCAAAGTCTGAATTTGAATGTTAAACGCCTATTTATAGGCACATTATAACGAATTTATTTACGTATGAAAAGGATTTTAATCAATGCGTCCGCGTTCGTGTTGGCGCTGACGTGTGCGTTCTCCACGGGGGCATATGCCCAGGAGAACAACAACCGTGATGATAACGGAAAGATTGTCAGAGGCCCGTATGAGACCAACAAAGCCGGTGACAACTGGTTTGTCGGAGCCGGAGCCGGGATCAATTCCTGGTGGGGCAGCGGTGCAAAGGGCAAGGTAGGAGTGGCAGTCGACGTGAATGCCGGAAAATGGTTCACCCCGACTCTTGGAGCCCGCATCGGCTGGCGTGGTGTCAATGACAAAGTGTCAGCCCGTGACGGATTCGTCATTGACGGCGAGTCATTCAACCTGACAAATGTTCATGCGGATCTTCTCTGGAACGTGTCCAATTCTTTCGGCGGATACAAAGAGACGAGGACATGGAATGTAATCCTCTATCCAACATTCTCCTATCTTCATTCTTCCGAAGGCGGCAGGAATGAGTTCGGCGCAGGTGCCGGCCTCATCAATTATTTCCGTCTCAGCAACAGGGTTGGACTCAGCCTTGATCTCTCGGCACTTGCCACCAAGACCTCGTTCGTGCCGGCTCTCCCAACTCCGAAGAATTATGTAAGCATTCTTCCGACAGCAACATTCGGAGTGGTGGTCAATCTCGGAAAGACCAATTTCAAACGTCATTCTTCTGTCGTTCCGGCAGTTGTCCCGGTGTCTTTCACGGAGGATCAGTACAGGTCGCTCTGCAACAGGGTGGACGAGCTTGAAAAAGAGAACTCCGATCTTCGTGACGAACTTGCGGATGCTGAGCGCAGATGCCCTGAGACCGTTACCGTGACCAAGGCTCCGGAACTGGTGTCTCCTGCAACTGTCTATTTCGAGATAGGTTCAGCCGAACTTTCCGAGAAGGAGCTTGCGCGTCTTGATTTCTATGTCCGTAACATTCTCGAGATGAATCCTGACAAGACTTTCACTCTCACGGGGTCTGCAGACAAGGGAACCGGTTCCGCATCACGCAATCAGTACCTGTCCGAGAAGAGGGTTAACAATGTGAAGGAGATTCTTGTAGGAAAATACGGCATAGCAGAGGACAGACTTGTAGTCAAAGCCGACGGAGATACGAACAACCGCTTCGGTTCAGCTGCCCTCAACCGTGTCGTGACGATTGAATAAAGCCTTCCCGGAATACGGGATTTGTAAAGATACTGGTCATAGGCCTGACATGTCGGGACGAAAATTTCCGATGACAGGCTTATCGCCAGTTTCTTTTTTGTGAAAAAATGTATATATTTGTTTAGGAATCTTCAACACTAATATCTCAGGGATTATGACACGGACTATATTCAATATCTTGACAGTCAGCATTATGGCACTTCTTGCGTCCTCTTGCTGCGGATCCGGGGAGAAGGCTCGGGCCACGGAAGAAATCACGTCTCCGGCAATTGAAACAATTATGGCAAGGCGCAGCATACGCGCATACAAGAGCGTCCCGGTATCGCGTGATACCTTGGATGCAGTGCTCCGGTGCGGAATCAATGCGGCCAATGCCATGAACCGCCAGAGCTGGGAAATCCGGGTGGTGGACAATGCACGTCAGATAGATGACGTCACCAAGGAATTCGTCCGCGTGAATCCGAAAATGGCCGAGGCTCCGGGATTCGTGAACATGTTCAGGAATGCCCCTGTCGTCATCTTCGTCGCCAATGCCACGGATTCGGGAATGTCCCAGATTGACTGCGGACTTCTCGGAGGCAATATCATGATTGCAGCCACTTCTCTCGGTCTCGGGACATGCTGCCTCGGTGGCCCTGTAGCGTTCCTCAAGACTGATGACGGCCGCTTCTTCCTCGACAGGCTCGGATTCTCCGAGGGCTACGACCTCCTCTACGCCATCGCCATAGGTTATCCTGCCGAATCTCCTGACGCCAAGCCACGCGACACCTCCAAGATCCGGTACGTCTTCTGATAGTTTGTTTTAAAATATTGACGCATTTTGCGTAGTTTTGCATTTATAGAGCAAACAAATCATTTACAGCAGCTATGAGAAAGCTCATTTATATTGCCGTGGCGGCGCTGATGTGCTGCGCAGGATGCAGCAAGGAAAAGGATGAAGAGCCGGTGGACGGGGGATATTCGTACATGGACATGTATGTGCTGAAGAACGGGGAACTGATTGACGGACAGGATTATGTAATCACATTCCCGAAAGAGGGAGGCGAAGTGGATATTGAAGTGGTGGGAAGAGCGTTCAAAATGGAGTTTGATAATCAGAGAGCTTTTCAGATTCATTATGACGGACTTTCGTGTTACAAGATCAGAAAACTCGGAGAGGAACTGTATGAGAATATCCCGGATGACGAATTCTCAAGCCGGTACAAGGGCTCCTTCCGTATCACGGCCGACCCGTTCCTGTACACTGGCACACGGGAATCGGAATTCGTGATCACTGCTTATTCAGGTATAGACCATGCAATGAAAGTCATCATCAGGCAAGATGGATTCAAGGATTGAGATATTGGCGCTCATCTGTCTGATGTTCCTGCCGGCGGATATCCATTCACAGGAGCTGAAGGATACTCTGTCCGCCTCAAGGGTAACGGCTGATTTCTCCGTCAGGCAATCTGCCGCGCAGACCGGATTCATGCGTCTCGAACGAGTGGACCTCGAGAAAATGTCGGTTGCCTGCACCCCTGACATAGTCAAGACCATACAGATGCTCCCCGGTGTGGCGTCCGGCACGGAGATATCTTCAGGAATGTATGTGCGCGGAGGCGACGGGGCTGACAATCTGTTCCTGCTTGATGGAGTTCCGGTTTATCAGCCGGGACATCTCGGAGGATTGTTTTCCGCAGTGAACACCGATATTGTCGAGACGGCGGATTTCTACAAGAGCGGATTCCCGTCCATGTTCGGTGGCAGGGCCTCTTCCGTGCTGGATATCCGGACCATGAACGGAAATCCGGATTCACTGAGGATACGTTTCTCGGCCGGAATGACGGAGGGCCGGTTTTCCATTGACGGACCGATAGGCAAGTCCAGCCGCCAGACATTCTCCGCTGCGGCCCGCTTCAGCCTTCTGGAACTGTTCGCGAGACCTTTGCTCAAGTTGTACAATGAAGAATTAGAATACAGGGCAGCCCATCCGTATATATCTGACGGGGATTACGGTTACGCCGAGGTCAATGCGAAATATTCCCTGCGCCTTCCGGACGACAGGCGGTTTACTGTTGGGGCCATGTATAGCAGGGATTTCCTGAAATATGACAATGAGGACTACAATACCACTACGGGGCTCCGCTCTGCTTGGGGCAATTTCCTTTGCTCGGCGGATTACAGGAATTCCTCACGTTCTCCAGTCATTACCTATGAGAGCATCTATGTCACCAACGGTAATGCAAGAATCGGAATCAACCGCACGGACGATATGGGCAGTTCCAAAGACAGGTCGGAAGAAAAGAATCATTCGCGGATTCTTGATATAGGCCTGAAGTCAGTGAACCGTTTCCCTCACCGTCAGGGATATCTCCGGTTCGGAGGAGAAGCGGTATGTCATATCTCAAAACCTGACAGGGTATATCTTTATGAGAGAAAGGATAACGGAAAAGTGTCTGTCAGCGATAATATTTCTTCGACGAAGAGCTATACTGGATACGAACTTGATGCGTTCGTGGAAGAGGAATGGACTCCGCTTCAATGGTTTACTCTCCAGGGCGGCCTGAGATATTCCCTCTATTTCGTCAGAAACCGGACCTATGGCAGCATTGAACCGCGCGCTTCGCTATCGGTGCGTCCATTCTCATGGCTTGCAGTGAAGGCGTCTTATGACAGGATGTCCCAGCAGGCTCACCTGCTTGCATCCTCATTCGTGGATTTTCCGAGCAACTGCTGGATGCCGAGCACCGACAGGATTGCACCTGTAAAGTCAGGACAGTTGACGGCAGGCATCGAGGTGTCGCTCCCGGAGGAATGGAAACTGAGTGCGGAGGTATTTTCGAAGACAATGACCAATCTGTACGAATATACCGGGGCACTGATGCTTTATCCGCCTCTCGACAGATGGGAAACTTCGTTCACGGAAGGCAAAGGGCGTGCAGAAGGACTTGAAGTGTCCGTGTCGGAATCGTGCAGGCGCTTTGACGTGTTCCTCGCCTATACATTGTCCGTGAGCGAAAGGAAATTCCCTGAAATATATGACGGATGGTATCCTGACCGGTTTGACAACAGGCACAAGTTCAACGTGATGCTCCGCAAGAAGGGAAAGCGCGTGGACTGGTCCGCATCATGGACATACCACTCAGGCAACCGGGCGACTATTGACACCCATTACGGATTTGCAGTCAGGGATGACGGGTCGTCATATGTCGTTTCTTATCCTTCAGGCAAGCCGAACCAGTTCCTGATGCCGGCATATCACAGGCTTGACCTCGGTGCGGATCTCCACCGGGTGAACCGGGCCGGGCATTACAGGGTTTTCTCCCTCGGTATTTACAATGTCTATTGCCGATACAATCCCATGTACGTCCAACAGCGCATAGACCAGCAGTATGGTCAGCCTGAACTCGTGTATGTGTCGATGCTTCCGATAATTCCAACATTCCGTCTGGCTTATGAGTTTTAGAATTTTAGAACAATGTCAGGGACATCTCATTGTCCTGATTTCTGCAGCCGTCTTGTCTGCCGTTTCTTGCGAGCAGGTGGAGCCTATGCCGCAGATGTCCGGCACGTGCATGCTCGGCGTGGAATGCATGCCGGGAAATTCCCCGGATTCCCTCGTCCTGAATCTCAGAAGGCTGTTCCCTCTTTCGGAACGGTATGCATCCGCGGCTCAGAAGAAGGCTCCCGTGAATGCATCGGCCGTATTGCGGGTCAATGGCGGGGAAGTCCCTCTCGAACTGGGTTCAGACAGTCTGTCCAATGCATCATTGTGCTGCCGGTTGGAATTGTCCCCGGGCGATGAAATAGAGCTCAATGTCTCTGCTCTCGGGATGCCTGATGTCTCCGCTTCCACGGTGATTCCTGTACCTCTGTCTGATGAAGACATTCTCGGGATAGAAGTGGACAGGGATGCATTTGACTACCGCAACCGCGATTATTGGAAGGTGAAGTTGAGATTCAGGAGACCGTCAGGGAAGAGGATTTATTATGCGTTCTCGATAGCGCGGCCGGCCGAATATACAATTTCGGGGGAATTCTGTTATATGCTTAGCCCGGGAAAGGCTCCGGACACTTTGGATGGAGTGATCTCCTCTTCCGCAAGTTCCTCATATCCGTATGCGATGTTCGGAGAGTACGGCTATGACATAGTCAGAGCCGGCTCTTCAGTGCTCCTTCCGGACAAATTTTTCGGTGACGGTGAGGTCTGTGAACTTGAGGCTTATGCCGGCCCGTTCAGTGATGCTGCTCCGGATAAATGCCGTATTTATGTGTATTCATTGTCGGAGGAACTCTTCAAGAGTGTCTCGGCAGCTTTTGCGTACAAGGACAATGCACTTCAGAGCTGGGGAGTGACTTCTCCTGCAGCCGTTTATTCCAATGTCTCAGGCGGAGCGGGGTATCTCGGAGGGATATCTCTTTACAAGTCAGCGTGGATCAATCTCCAGTGACGGCGCTGCAGGCGGCGATGTAGCCCATTGTCCAGGCGGCCTGAAGGTTGAAACCTCCCGTGATGGCGTCCACGTCGGCCACTTCTCCTGCGAAATACAGTCCCGGATGCTTCCTGCATTCCAGAGTTTCTGGACTGATTTCCGACAGGGAAACTCCTCCGCAGGTCACGAACTCGGCCTTGAACCTGTTCTTCCCCGATATGAGATATTCATCTGCATGGAGCCTTTCGGCAATCCGGTTGACAGTTTTTGTGCCTGCATCTTGCCACCTTGTTCCGGGATTGATTCCGGTCCGGGACAGAAGGAATTCCCAGAGACGGCTGTTGAATGCTTCCGGGAAAGCGTTTGCTATCTGCTTCTTCGGATTTGCGGCTGATATTCCGCCCAGCATTTCCGCTGTCTCCTGAACGCTTGAGTCTCCGAACCAGTTGATTATCAAAGGAGATTGGTATCCGTTTCCTGCGAGGAACCTGGCTGCATGGGACGAGAGTTTGAGGATGGCCGGTCCGCTCATGCCCCAGTCTGTTATGAGAAGCGGCCCCGAGGCCCGGAACTTTGTTCTCGGGATGGATACGGAGACATTCTCCACCACCGTGCCCATCAGGGATCTCAATTCCTTGTCATCCACCCTGACGCTGAACAATGACGGCACCGGAGTCGAGATTTCCAGTCCGAGTCCGCTGAAGATTCCGTCCCATCCGCTTCCGGTGCATCCTCCCGTGGTGACTATGACGGCATCGAACGTCCTGCCGCAGTCCCCGTTCCCGGTCATGATTCTCCATCCGGGTTCAATCCCGGTAACCCTGGCCCCCGTCTCGACCCTGACGCCGGACGAAAGTATGGCTTCCGTGAGGCAGGAGACAATCTCCATGGCGTCCTGGGATTCCGGAAAAATGCATTGGTCTTCCTGGATAACAAGTCTTACGCCCCTGTCCCTGAACCATTTGCACGTATCTTCATGATTGAAGCGTCCGAACAGCCTGCGCATCAGCCTGTGTCCTCTCGGATAGGCCTCCTCCAGATTCCGGATATCCCGGAAGGTATTGGTAAGATTGCATCTGCCTCCGCCTGTGACGGCCACCTTGGCAAGCAGTTTCCTGCCGGCTTCGAATATGGTAACGTCTGTGTCCGGGGACAATGCCTTTATGTTCGCAGCGGCGAAACATCCGGCAGCCCCTCCTCCTACAATGGCTATGCTGCGTCTCCTGTTCATTGCTCTTTCCATACCTTGAGATATTGCTCGAGAGCCCACATCTCGTCCCTGTAGCGGGCTGCAGCCCCGTAATCCAGTTCGGATGCGGCCTTTTTCATCTTGCGTCTTGCCTCTTCTGCGGCTTTCTCCACCTGTTTGCGGGACATGGACCTGATGACCGGATCCTGGAGCACTGCTGCGAGATCTGCCTGGAGATAGCCTTCCACGTATGCTGAATTCGTCTCCCTTTTCGAATCGTCTCCGAGCCCGACGGTTATCCTGCCTTTGCCCAGTGCGCTCGGGTCCGGGATGAACACCGGGGCGTCGTATGAATTGGAAGCGGTGACGCGGCCTGCATTCCTGCCAGTTGCATCCTTGCTCGTGCTTCCCCCGAGCTCCATTGCGAGAGCATTGTGCTTGACCTCAACCTGCTTTGGAGTAATATGGTTCAGATTGTTGTATTCTATTTGCTTTTTCCTGCGCCTGTCGGTCTCGTAGATGGTCTCCTGCATCGACCTTGTCACCGAGTCAGCGTACATGATCACGAGCCCGTGCACGTTTCTCGCGGCTCGTCCGGCCGTCTGGGTGAGGGCTACCTGGGAACGGAGGAATCCCTCCTTGTCCGCATCGAGGATGGCTACAAGCGAGACGGAAGGGATGTCCAGTCCTTCCCTGAGAAGATTCACTCCCACGAGAACGTCGAAAAGCCCGTTCTTGAAGTCCTCGATGATTTCGACCCTTTCTGCCGTGTCCACGTCCGAGTGGATATAGCGGCATCTCACTCCGCGTTTGCCGAAGAAGTCGTCGAGCTCCTCCGCCATCCTTTTCGTCAAGGTGGTCACGAGCACCCTTTCGTCCACTTCAGCACGTCTGCGGATCTCTTCCAGCAGGTCGTCCACCTGGTTCTGTGTAGGTCTAACCTCAATCGGAGGGTCGAGAAGTCCGGTCGGCCTGACGACCTGCTCCACTACTAACCCTTCGGACCTTCTCAGCTCATAGTCTGACGGGGTCGCGCTGACAAAAACCGTCTGTCCTGTAATCTCCTCGAATTCCTCGAATTTCAGAGGCCTGTTGTCCGCGGCGGCTGGAAGACGGAATCCGTATTCTATCAGGACGGATTTTCTGGAGTGGTCTCCTCCGTACATTGCCCTTATCTGAGGAATCGTCACGTGACTTTCGTCGATGAAGGTAATGAAATCATCCTGGAAATAGTCGATGAGGCAGAACGGTCTCTGTCCTTCCTTTCTTCCGTCCAGATATCTGGAATAATTCTCGACTCCGGGGCAATAGCCCATCTCCTTTATCATCTCCAGGTCATATTCTACCCTCTGTTTCAGCCTCTTGGCTTCGAGATGCTTGCCGATTTCTTCGAAATATCCGAGCTGTTTCACCAGGTCGTCCTGAATCATGCTTACGGCCCTGACTGTCTTCTCCTTGGTGGTGACGAAATTGCCGGCCGGGTAGATTGGTACTTCGCTCAGCTGCTCGAGGGTGGCTCCCGTGACAGGGTCTATCAGTGACAGGGAATCTATTTCGTCCCCGAAGAACTCTATACGTACTGCCTCGTCAGCTCCTCCGAGATAAACGTCCACCGTATCTCCGCGTACCCTGAACGTGCCTCTCTTGAAGTCAGTCTCGGTCCTGCTGAACAGGGCGTCCACCAGATGATACAGCAGGCGGGTCTCGCTGATCTGCTGTCCGACGTGAATCTTCACTGTCTGTTCATGAAAGTCCTGGGGATTGCCGATGCCATATAGGCAGGACACACTCGATACCACGATCACGTCCCGTCTTCCGGACATGAGGGCCGATGCCGCACTGAGACGGAGCTTGTCAATCTGCTCGTTGATGCTCAGGTCCTTCTCGATATATGTGTCGGTGGAGGGAATGTAGGCCTCCGGCTGGTAATAGTCATAATACGAAACAAAATACTCTACTGCATTGTCCGGGAAGAAGGACTTGAACTCTCCGTAGAGCTGGGCCGCAAGGGTCTTGTTGTGGCTGAGTATCAATGCGGGACGCTGCAGGCGCTCGATGACGTTGGCCATCGTGAACGTCTTTCCCGATCCCGTGACACCGAGCAGGGTAACGGCATCCGATCCCTCCTGGAGGGCAGAACAGATGCCGTCAATTGCGGCCGGCTGGTCACCTGCCGGCCTGTATGCTGAATTTATCTTGAATTTCATTCCGCAAAGATAACCAATTTATCTCTGCTTCCTTATTCCTTTCAGTTCTTTGTGTATCTCCACCATCTTCCTGTCCGTCAGAGGGTAGAATGACATTGCCGCAAGGCCGAGGATTGAACCGAGAGCCGGTATCCAGCTGATCAGGGCCTTGATGGTGCCGAGGGCCTCCGGTGTCTGTACGGCCCCTTTGGCATTGTCATATCCGAATGCCATGAGCACCCAGAGTACTATTGCGCTTCCGAATGCCGCACCGAACTTCTGGGCCATTGATGAAGAGGAGAATATCAGGCCGGTGGATGAAGCTCCGTTCTTCACTTCCGAATAGTCGGCCACGTCAGCGAACATCGACCAGAGCAGAGGCGAATTGATGCCTATCGCAATGCAGATGAGTACCTGGAAAATCATCAGGGCCCACATTCCGCCTTTCGTCTCAGGCAGGAACATGATGAGAACGCTGAGGATGGTGATGAATATCAATACTGAAATGAATGTGTTCTTCTTGCCGATTCTTTCCGATACAGGTACCGTGACGCATACTCCGGCGAGCTGTGCCACCTCACCTGCAGTAAGGAATGCGGCGAGGGTGAATATTGAATTCGTCCCGAGCACGTCCGCGAAATAATATGCCGCTGCACCTCCCCTGATGGAGTTGAAGAGCAGAATCGCGATTCCTCCTCCGAGAAGCATCCACCACGGGCCGTTGGAGACGAGTGCCTTGAGGTCGGAAAGGATTGAGGATGAGCCTTTTCCTGATGAGTCCATGTCTTCGCGGACATTCTCTCTCGTCAATGCGAATGAGGAGATGAAGAGTATTGCGCAGCAGACACCGATGATGATCATCGCCACGGTCCAGTCCATAGGAGTGGAGTCCCCGATGGTCCATTTCTCCGGAAGTGTGCCGGCCATCTTTCCGCGGAGCCTGAGAAGAGGTTCGAAGAGGCCCATTGCAATGAAGCTTCCGATGAATGCGAAGAACATTCTGAATGAGGAAAATACGGACTTCTCCCTGGAGTCGTCGGTCACCACGCCGAGCATTGCGCCGTAAGGCACGTTGATGGCGGTGTACACGGTCATCATGAGGATGTACGTCAGGTAAGCGTAAATATGCTTGAAGGTGTAGCTGTCAGTCTGGGGCGTGAAGAAAGTCAGCACTCCGGCCACTGCGAACGGCACGGCGATCCAGAGCAGATAAGGACGGTATTTTCCCCACCTGGTATGTGTCCTGTCCGCAATCAGGCCCATCACGGGGTCGGACACTGCATCGTACAGTTTGGTGACGAGCATGAGTGTGCCGGCATGGGCGAGACTCAGTCCGAATACATTGGAATAGAAGAAAGGCAGGTAGTAGGAAAAGATTTTCCAGAACATGGACGAGGACATGTCCCCGAGTCCGTACCCGATTTTCTCGCGCAGGGAGGCTGCAGCATTGTTTCTTGCCATTGTCTTAGTGTTATTAGCGATGAATTTCCATAAAAAGAGGGCCGGCCTGTCGGAACAGGATGAACCGGCCCTTTGCTTTACAAAGATAAGATGCCCCGGTGAAAAGTCAAATTATTTTCCGGAATTTTTGTCAATCAGGCGGTTGAGGCATTTCACCGATTCGGAGGTGGTGAATCCGTCCGGCTCCGTGTGCAGGCAATAGTCCACGAGCCTGTCCACGGTGGATTCGGCAACGTGCATCCTGGTGTCGCATGAAGCGTAATAGATGAGGATTCTTCCGTCATCGTCCTTTATCCAGCCGTTGCAGAAAAGCACGTTCATCACGTCACCGACATATTCCCATCCTTCCGGGGCCATGAAGAATCCCGCAGGCTCGGCAATCACCCTGGACGGGTCATCGAGGGTTGTCATGTAAAGATACAGGACATATCTCAGGCCGGATGCGCAGCCTCGTACACCGTGGGCGAGATGCAGCCATCCGCGGTCGGTCTTTATCGGTGCCGGGCCTTCTCCGTTCTTGAGTTCCTTGATGGTGTGGTAATGCCTGAGGTTGATGATTCGTTCGTCGCGGATATCCACGTTCTCCATGCTGTCAACCAGGGCCCAGCCAATGCCTCCGCCGTTGCCGGCGTCTATGAATCCGTCCTGTGGCCTCGTGTAGAGGGCATATTTTCCGTTCACGAACTCAGGATGCAGGACCACGTTCCTCTGCTGGGATGCCGATTTCATGTCCGGAAGACGTTCCCAATTCACGAAATCCTTTGTCCTTGCCACTCCGGCTGCTGCAACTGCCGATGAAAGGTCTCCTTCAGGGGCGTCCGGATCCTTGCGCTCCACGCAGAATACACCGTAAATCCATCCGTCCTCGTGGGCCGTGACCCTCATGTCGTATATGTTGGTGGCAGGCTCCCCGAAATCCGGCATTGTCACTGGCCTGTCCCAGAACTTGAAATTGTCGATCCCGTTCGGGCTCTCGGCCACCGCGAAGAAGGATTTCCTGTCGGCTCCCTCCACTCTCACGACAAGCAGGTAGCGTCCGTTCCATTTGATGGCCCCCGCATTGAACGCGGCATGGATGCCGAACCTTTCCATGAGATAAGGATTCGTCTCAGGGTTCAGGTCATATCTCCATTCAAGAGGTGCGTGTTCACCGGTCAGAACCGGATTGACATATCTTCTGTAAACTCCGTTCCCTTCCACGGGAGAGTTTTTCTTTGTCAGCAAGGCCTCATGCCCGGATCTCAGCCAGGCAAGCCTCTCTTTGAATTCCATATAACGTATAATTAATTGTTTCCTTTTTTCTTAAGTCCGTCAAGCATGACAATGCTGCCTTCATTCACGAAGTTCCTGAAGTCTCCTGCGTTTCCGAATCCCTCGTAAGGGGCGTAGAAATGCAGAGGCTTGTCCCAGGCGTTCCTCCATGTAAGAGCGTATGCTACATGGTATTCCTTCAGTACGGGCAGAAGTGCCTCTGTCCACCATGCAGGATGTCCCAGACTTTCAAGGCCGGCTTCGGTCAATGCTGCAAGTTTTGACCTGGATTCAGCCTGCCTGCTGATATAGCTGAAGGCGTCCCTCATCTGTGCGCTGAATCTTGCATTTGCCGAGTCCAGGCTTTCGCCTTCCCTGACATATTCGTACAGGTCGAGACCGAGAATGTCCACTGTGCCGTCTCCAGGATATCTTTCCATATAGATTTCTTCGGAATTGCCTCCGCCCGGGGAGTAGGCCCAGACTATGTTTGCCAGACCTCTCCGGCATACCATATATTCATAAGTGAGGTTCCAAAGGTCCTGGTACTGCCTGACGCTGCACAGGTCGCGGCCCCACCAGAACCAACTTCCGGTATGCTCGTGCCAGGGCCTGAATATGACAGCTGCAGGTTTGCCGTCCGGACCTTTCACTGATTCGAGGAAGTCTGCGGCCCTGCCTAACCATCCGAGGAACTTGTCCTGTCCCTCGCCTTTGAGGATGTATTCCACGGCTTTGTCCGAAGTGATGTCCCATGCGTCACCACCAGTCAGCGGATTGCGGGCGTGCCAGGAGAATGTGAGGACTCCGCCTCTTGCATAATGCTCCTCTGCCGCAGCGCGCATCATTTCGAACGGGATGCCGTCCAGATTGCATTCATCCCCGATTTCGATGCCGCCGAGGTCCATTCCGAGTACTGCCGGAAAACTGCCACATGACTCCTTCACGTCTGACCTGGTGAATCCGTCTGCAGGGATGCCTTCCAGCTTCCAGTTATGCCCGTAAAAAAGGTCGTCCTGGTGGCCGTACAACGTCTTTCCTTCAGCGACTGCACCTGCGAGTATTGAAATGAGCCACTCTGAAGCTTCTTTCCCGGAAATGTCGGGTACAGTGGATGACAGACGTGCGTTGCTTTCCCGGATCAGGCCGATTGTGGAACTGTCGTCGAGATATACGGAATTCAGTCCCTGCTGCTCCTGTGCCGGGTCTCCGCAATAGTCGTCGCCCTTCTTCCAATATATGTTCTCGGGATTCTGTGACGCGATTCCTCCCCATGTCCAGAAATTGAGTCCGGCAAGTACGCCGCCTCTGCGGGCAGAAGCCTCGAGCCTTCCGAATATGTGGGAATAATACTTGTCTCGGCAGGTTACGGGACTTCCTTTCGCGAACCTGAATCCGTCACGAGGGAACCCGAACTCCTCTATAACGAGAGGCTTGCCGAGCTCTTCCGCAAGAATGATATGGCTGTCAATGTATCTGTCGGTCCTGCGGAGAGCTTCAGGGAGAGTCCCCTCGAGGTTGTCCGCCTTGGCCCATCCCCAGTTGTAAGGCCAGATATGTATCGTGAGGTAGTCGATATCAGGGCATGAATGAATGTCCCGGTAGAGATCCATGTTTATCTCGCATCCGAAGCTTCCCTCGTTGCCGGTAGATACCATGTGATTGGAGTCCAATGACTTGATATATCCTGCAATCTCCTTGAGCCATGATGCGAACTCCTTCTGCACCTCCTCGTCATCGGTGAAGCATCGCGGTTCGTTGCAAATCTGCCAGGAGAAGATGGACGGGTCCTCGGAATAAGGTTTCCCGGTCACTGTGTTCACCCTCGTGACGACATTGCGGACATGGTTCTTGAACATTTCACGTGCTTTCTCGTTGGTGATGAATCGCGAGGTCGCCGCCCGGTATTCGTCCCACGTTGCAGTATTAGTATTTAAAGGGCTTCCTGCCCCTGCCCATTCCAGATACTGTCCGTATCCTCCGGACCACTCCCATGCATTGTTCAGATAGAGAATCGCGGTCATGTCCCTCTTGCCGAGTTCGCAGAGGAATCTGTCCACTCCGACGAACATCTTCTCGTCATAGACTCCCGGGGCAGTCTGCAGGGTAGGCTCCACTTTGGATTGTACACCGGCCTCCCCGTCAGCTCCGAGAAGGACTCTCAAGTTTGTGATTCCCAACGCTTTGAGAGAATCGAGCTCTTCTGCGAGCCTGTCCGGATCAGCGGCTTCAGTGTCCGAGACGAGCACCGGACCGTACCACATGTTGGTACCGATATAATAGCCGTAAGGCTTGTCTCCTCGGATGAACTGACCGTTCCTGACGGAAATGAATTCAGTGGTATCACGGTTTCCGCAGCATGCCGCTGCAAGGGACAATGTCATTGCAAGGCTCAATTTCGATAAAACTTTCATAACAATAGTTCAGTGTCATTTGCCTTGCAAAGATATATGATGTCCGTTTGGTAAACAAATACAAATTTGATAAATAATGATACTTAATTATACCGTGACCTTGTTCTTCTTGTACAAAGCCCGGAACTCCCTCGGGGTCATTGACCTCTTGGATTTGAAAATCCTGTTGAAATTCGACAGATTGTTGAATCCGCATTCGTAGCATATCTCCGAGATGTTCCTCGAGGAGTCTACGAGAAGCCTCGCCGCATAGCCTAAACGGATGTCCAACACGTAGTCGGACAATGATTTGCCTGTCCTGAGCTTGAAGAAACGGCTGAACGCTGAAGGGCTCATTCCCACAAGGGCTGCCAGGTCCCCGAGCCTGAGTTCCTCTGCGTAATGGTCATTTATATATTGTTTCACCTTCGTTACCCTCCGGCTTTCCTGATTGCGTGCGGAGTGGGCGAATGAGCTGCTTGCCAATACTTTATAAGGTCCTTTGGAAAGTTCGTTGAGGATGTAAAGGACTTTCAGGAACTGCATGAAATTGTTCTGGTCGTTAGCGAGTCCGGAAAGGGAATTGTATATGCGCATTATGGCTTCCATGGAAAATGCGATGCCGTGGTCGGCGGCCTTGAGCATCTTCCTGATGGAGTCGAACTGATTCTTCCCGAGCAGTTCCTCGCCGAGGAATTCCGGCGAAAACTGTATTGTTATCTCCCTGATATCGCAGCTTTTACATGTTCCGTTCTCCCATACATGCTCAAGATTTTCCGCACCTATCAGCACGAGGTCGTAATCCCCGATGGTCTCAACGCTGTCACCGACGATTCTCTGGACTCCGCTTCCGTGTTCCACGAAATTGAGTTCAAATTCCCGATGCCGGTGCAATGGATATGTGAATTCTGTCTTGTGCCTCTCCACGATATTGAAACAGTCCATGTTGGACAGGTTCGTGATTTCTGTGAATACTTCGCTCATTGTGGTTTACTTATGTTGGTCAGGGACTTTCCGGAGTCCTCATCGGCAAAGATACCAAAAATTTGATACTATTTTAACATTTTTTTATAATATTGGACAGGATTGCCTCCCGGCATTTCCTCTTTGGCCGGAATGACGTATATTTGTATGCATTGAACCGAAGATGAACGTCATTGAAATGAAAAATCCTGATTTTGAAAACAATACCCCAGTGCGCCGAATGGCCCGGGAAATGCTTGAGGAGCTGGAAACCAATATTTTACATTTCTGGACCACGAGAATGTGCCGGCCCGGTGTCCCTGTGCCGGGGCGTATCTCCGGTCTCGGGGAGGAGATTCCCGGCGAACCTCTCGGGGCGGTCATGGTCTCGAGAATGCTCTGGGCCTTCTCAGCCGCATACAGGGTTCTCCGCAAGGAATCATACCTTGAATGCGCCACGCGGATGAAGAAGGAGCTCGAGGAGAAATTCATCGATAAGGAGTACGGGGGAGTTTACTGGAGCGTGGACAGTGAAGGCCGTCCTCTCGACACTAAGAAGCAGATTTACGCCCTCGGCTTCGCCATATATGGTCTCAGTGAATATGCAAGGGCCACGGGGGACAGTTCTGCGACAGGTCTTGCCGCTGACCTTTACCGGGATATAGAGAAATACAGCGCTGACCCTGTCCGGAACGGGTATTTCGAAGCCCTTTCGAGGGACTGGAAACCTCTCGGTGACGTGAGGCTCAGCGAGAAGGATGCCAACGAGCACAAGACGATGAACACCCATCTGCATATCATCGAGCCTTATGCGAATCTTTACCGTGTGTGGCCTGACAAGGGGCTGAGGGAGAGGATATTGAATCTTCTCGACATTTTTTCGGAAAAGATAATGGACCCTTCGACGGGACATCTGCGCCTGTTTTTCGACGATGACTGGAACAGCCGTCACGACATCGTATCCTACGGGCATGACATAGAGGCGTCCTGGCTCATTGACGAGGCTGCGTATGTTGCAGGAGGAGATGCCCTGAGGGAGAAATACCTGCCTGTGGTGAAGCGGATTGCCGCTGCAGCGTCGGAAGGATATATTCCGGGTGGCGGGATGATTTACGAGTTCCACGGGGAAACCGGGGCGGTGGATGCGGACAGGCACTGGTGGGTGCAGGCGGAGACTGTCGTGGGATATCTGAATCTGTATCAGCTCACCGGGGATGAGAAGGCCCTTGGAATTGCGGAAGATGTGTGGAAATTCATCAGGACGCGCATTTCCGACAGGAAGGGAGGTGAATGGTTCTGGAGCCTCAAGGCGGACGGGACGCCTGACCGGACGAATGACAAGGCGGGTTTCTGGAAATGCCCTTATCACAATTCCAGAATGTGCCTCGAGGTTATCGAGAGGAATAATCTGCAACTTGCGAAACTTAAAGATAATATTTACACCCCAATTCAAGTGAACAGTGCAACAAAGGTGTAAGGCTGTGAAGGCGCGGC
>JBJEBJ010000022.1:0-17070 GCA_051869955.1 Candidatus Cryptobacteroides sp. | reverse complement strand
AAAATATTAACATCTAAAATTATTTTCTGTGTCTACTTCTCGCGCGCGGTACACCCGGGGTGGCCGGAATGACGCATGACATATCTTTTTTATATTTTTTAAGATTCTTATAAACTTGTAAAGGACCGCTTCTGACAATGCTCCGAGGCGGTTTTTTTATATATTTTTGCGGCATGAACAGAAAGTATAAAACCAATGTCTATGCCTAATTCCAATTCCTATTACCAGTCTGTAAGAATATTGAGAATACTGTCCATAGCCAATTTGTCCTTTTTCCCGATATCCTTCTTCATCCATGCAGGAGGGATGGTATGCATCCTTCTTTCGCTGTGCGCAAATGTCTCCGCCTCTGTCCTGTTGATGGCTCCGGACACATATATCGACGGGCGTACTCCGGTCAGATGCGGGGCTGCTGCAGTAGCCATTTCCGCGTTCACGTGGCTTGTGATTGTGATACAGAGTACGAGAGGGAAAAATTGTTTTCCCCTGTTCCTGTTCCCGGTTGCAGCCACTGTCCCTCTCGCCGTCTGTATGATGTCCCGGTCGGCTTCCATGTTGAAAGATATAGAATACCTGACCATGAATGTATCCGGCTGGGAGATGGTCCTTGCCAACAACAAAATGAGTTATTTCATCCTTCATGGGGCTGTCATGTCAACAGTCGCCTCTTCGTTGCTGTCATCGCCTGCGGGGGGAAAGATTCTTGGAGGAGTGTCAGCAGTATTGTCCTCAGGAATATATGCCGTCCTCCTCCTGCGGTCGGTGACAGGTGGGCCGGTGATAGGATATACCCATGATGGCAAGCCCTATTCCGAGAAGGATGTAGATTCATGCGCATATCTCAGGGAGAAGTCAAGAATGAGCGAGCTGATGTATACAAGAATATGCCAATATCTGGATGAGAACAGGCCTTATCTCGACCCGGAATACAGCCTCGACAATCTTGCGAGAGCGCTGATTTCCAACAAGTCATATATCTCCAAGGTGATAAATGAAGGTTCCGGCCTGAATTTCTGCCAGCTGATGAACCGGTACAGGGTGAATTTTGCCATGGAAATGTTCCGGAGCAATCCGCAGCTGAAGACCAAAGACCTTTCGGAAATCTCCGGATTCAATTCCCAGGTTACTTTCAACATGGCCTTCAAACTGTTCTGCGGTACTACTCCCGGTGTCTGGTGCAAGGAGTGCAGGGACGATCTCAGGGCGAAGTCACTCCTTTCCAGGACGGGGGAACGGGTGCGGTGAGTTCCACGGGAGTCTTCCGGACCGGATGAACGAAACTTATGTGCCTGGACATCAGGGAAATGCTTCCGTCCCTGTTGGATCTCGGGGCACCGTATTTGAGGTCTCCCTTTATGCAGAATCCGTGTCCTGAGAGCTGGCATCTTATCTGATGGTGTCTGCCCGTGAGCAGATTGACTTCCACGAGGAAATATCTGTCAGTCTGTCCGACGGTCCGGTAACGCAGTCTGGCGAGTTTGGCATCGGGATGTCTTGACGGGTCCTTGCAGATGAAACTCTTGTTCATCTTCTCGTTCCGTGTCATCCAATCCTCGAGTTCGCCTTCTTCAGGTTCGGGCCTGTTGCAGACGAGAGCCCAATAGGTCTTGTGGACATCACCGTTCCTGAACATGGCGGACATCCTTTCCAGAGCCTTGGAGGTCTTGGCAAATACGGTTATGCCGGATACCGGACGGTCCAGCCGGTGAGGCACTCCCATGAATACCTGGCCTGGCTTCCCGTCACGTGCCGCGATGAATGCCTTGAGGGTTTCGCTGAGGGGTTCGTCACCGGTTTTGTCGCCCTGCACGATTTCGCCTGACCTCTTGTTGATGACAAGAAGGTGGTTGTCCTCATATAATATCCTGGATTCCAGGTCTTTGTATTCTTCAGTAGATAATGTCCTGTATGTCATGGCCGATGTTTGTGACACCAAATATAGCAATAAATATGACATTTTGGCATAAAACGGCCTTTATCTTGAATTGGCACGGCATTGGATAATTGTCCTGTCGCTGTCCGGCAATGTCCGGCGGTGCGGGTCCTGCGGGAACCGCTTGAGTTGATATATAAAAAAAGGAGATTATAATTATGGGAAAAATTATCGGAATTGACCTCGGCACCACGAATTCATGCGTAGCCGTGATGGAGGGTAACCAGCCGACGGTCATCATCAACAATGAGGGGCAGAGAACTACCCCTTCAGTAGTCGCATTCACTGATGGCGGAGAGAGGAAAGTGGGTAGTCCTGCAAAACGTCAGGCTATCACCAATCCTAAGAACACCGTGTTCTCCATCAAGAGGTTCATGGGCGAGACCTATGACCAGGTGACCAAGGAGATCGAGAGGGTTCCTTATGCTGTGACCCGCGGTGAGAACAATACCCCGAGAGTGGAGATCGAAGGCCGTCAGTATTCTCCTCAGGAGATTTCAGCAATGATTCTCCAGAAAATGAAGAAGACTGCAGAGGATTATCTCCGTCAGCCTGTCACGGAGGCTGTCATCACTGTGCCTGCATATTTCTCTGACTCCCAGCGCCAGGCTACCAAGGAGGCCGGCAAGATTGCAGGTCTCGACGTGAAGAGAATCATCAACGAGCCTACCGCAGCAGCTCTCGCATACGGCCTTGACAAGAAGAACAAGAACATGAAAGTCGCCGTGTTCGACCTCGGTGGCGGTACATTCGATATTTCCATCATGGAACTCGGAGACGGTGTGTTCGAGGTCAAGTCCACCAACGGTGACACCCACCTCGGTGGTGACGATTTCGACCACAAGGTCATCGAGTGGCTCGCACAGGAGTTCGCTTCCGAGAACGGCGGTGCAGACCTCAGGAAGGATCCTATGGCTCTCCAGAGACTCAAGGATGCTGCCGAGAAGGCCAAGATCGAGCTCTCCAACCAGACTTCCACTGAGATCAACCTGCCATACATCATGCCGGTTGACGGTGTTCCGAAGCATCTCGTGAAGACCCTCACGAGAGCCAAGTTCGAGCAGCTCTGTGACGACCTCTTCCAGAGGACGATTGTTCCATGCCGCAAGGCGCTCGAGGATGCACATCTGTCAGCAAGCCAGATTGACGAGGTTCTCCTCGTGGGCGGTTCAAGCCGTATCCCTAAGGTCCAGGAACTCGTGAAGGAGTTCTTCGGCAAGGAGCCTAACAAGAGCGTAAACCCTGACGAGGTGGTTGCCATCGGCGCATCAATCCAGGGTGGTGTGCTCGCTGGCGACGTGAAGGATGTCCTCCTTCTGGACGTTACCCCGCTCTCTCTCGGTATCGAAACCCTCGGCGGAGTCATGACAAGGCTCATCCCTTCCAATACCACGATTCCTACCCGCAAGTCTGAGGTGTTCTCCACCGCGGTTGACAACCAGCCTTCAGTGGAAATCAAGGTGCTTCAGGGTGAGCGCCCTATGGCCAAGGACAACAAGCAGATAGGAGTCTTCCATCTCGACGGTATCGCACCGGCTCCGCGCGGAATTCCTCAGATCGAGGTGACATTCGATATCGACGCGAACGGTATCCTGAATGTTTCTGCAAAGGACAAGGCTACCGGCAAGGAGCAGAACATCCGCATCGAGGCTTCTTCAGGCCTCAGCGAGGATGAAATCCAGAGGATGCGTGACGAGGCCAAGGCCAATGAGGCTGCGGACAAGGCAGAGAAGGAAAGGGTGGACAAGATCAACAATGCTGACGCCCTCTGCTTCCAGAGCGAGAAGAATCTCAAGGACTACGGTGACAAGATTCCTGCTGACAAGAGGGATGCCATCAATTCGGCTCTCACAAGTCTGAAGGAGGCTGTCAAGAACCAGAACATATCTGACATAGAGACGTATACGAAGTCTCTTGAGGAGGCATGGCATGCTGCTTCAGAGTCCATGAACGCAGGTGCCCAGGCAGGACCTCAGGGTCCTCAGGGTTACGGCCCGCAGGGTGGTCCTCAGAACAACGGCCCTCAGCCGCAGGGACCGGACGAGCAGTAGGATAGTTTCCCCGGGAAAGGGACTTACCCTCGGCCTTTCGGCCTCAAAAGCAGTTGTTTCGCTCTGCGAAACTTAAGTATAATATAATAAGAAACCGACCCGTCAATGGGCCGGTTTTCTTGCATTCTATAGGAAGGTATTGAGTTGTCGGAAGACTTTGCCAGAGTGTGGCCGGCCGCGGCCTCATGAGCGGCTCCCGTAGGAACGAAGTTCCGAAGGGTGGATGGAGCGAAGCGCAACTCTGGCAGGGCCTTCCGACAACCATGCAACGTATAGGCTTGTTTATCCTTTTACATGAGGAAGCGCTCCATGTTTTCGCCACGGGCCTGGCCTTCCCTGATTTCGGTCGAAGAAATGTCCACTATCGGAGCGTCCAGCAGGTGAATCTTGTAGATATGGTGTCCGGCATCCTCGAGACAGATATTGTCCGGTCCGGATTCGGCGGCGTCCAGAACGTATGAGGCAGGGAACTGGGCGCATTCTTTTATCAGGGCCTCCCGTATTTTGTCCAGATCGAATCCTTTTCTCGGATATACGGCGACTCCGTATTCGGAAAGAATCCTCGGAAAATCGCGCCATCTGCGTATTGATGACAGGTTGTCCGCCCCTATCACGAGGGTGAACTCGTTTTCCGGCTCTCGCCGTTTCAGTTCGTCCAATGTCCTTATCGTGTAATGCGGCGGATCCATCCTGAGTTCGATGTCATCCACGCGTACATTCAGTCCCGGATGTCTTCCGACAGCCTCCACGGCAGCATTGAATCTCGCCTCGCCGGAATCTGCTGAGATGCTGTCTTTCAACGGGTTCTTCGGCGATACCACCAAATATACCCAGTCGAAATCCTTCTCCCGGGTAAGATATTCCATTATGGCCTGGTGCCCTATGTGCAGGGGGTTGAACGACCCTGAATATACGGCGATACGCATGTATCCGGAAATTTTAGTCGGCAAGGAATCCGTCCACGAGTGCTTCAGCCTCACGGAAAGCAACCTGAAGATCGTCATTGACCAGCACATGGTCGAACTTGTCCGCGTAAGTCATTTCCTCCGAGGCTTTTGCCACTCTCTTCGCAATTGCTTCGGGAGTGTCTGTGCCTCTTGCGACAAGCCTTCGGCGCAATTCTTCGACGGACGGAGCCTGGATGAACACCGACAGGGCCTTGTCTCCGAAATATTTCTTCAGGTTCACGCCTCCCTTGACGTCCACGTCGAAGATGATGACGTTGCCCTTGTCCCAGATTCTCTGCACCTCGGATTTAAGTGTTCCGTAGAACGAGCCTTCATAGACTTCCTCGTATTCCACGAATTCGTCCGCGGCTATTCTTCTCCTGAACTCGTCCGCGCTGAAGAACCAGTATTCGACTCCGTTCTGCTCGGTTCCCCTCGGCTGGCGGGAAGTTGCAGATACGGAAAATTCCATCTCGGGATGGAGCGATAGGATATGGTTTACGATGGTGCTCTTGCCGGAACCTGACGGTGCCGAGAAAATAATCACTTTATTGTTCATTGTTAAAATGTTTCACTGTTTATTTATTTCACAAAAATAACTAATTTTGTGCTGGTTTTGCATTATGTTATGTCAAATTGTCCAGTTTTCTCAAGTTGGCAGAATAATTGCACGAAAAACCATCGCCGCTCGGAGCGGCAGGAAATGCCAATTATTAATTAATTTTTTTATAGAATATGGTTTCTTATAAAGATCTTGGCCTTGTAAACACTAAAGAAATGTTTGCAAAGGCAGTTGAGGGCGGATATGCCATTCCTGCCTTCAATTTCAACAACATGGAACAGCTCCAGGCCATTATCCAGGCTTCGGCCGAGACAAAGTCTCCAGTGATCCTCCAGGTATCGAAAGGTGCCCGCAACTATGCGAACCAGACTCTTCTCCGTTATATGGCAGAGGGTGCTGTGGAGTATGCAAAGGAACTCGGATGGGAGCATCCACAGATCGTTCTTCACCTCGATCACGGTGATTCTTTCGAGCTCTGCAAGAGCTGCGTTGACATGGGCTTCTCTTCAGTCATGATCGACGGCTCCGCTCTTCCATACGACGAGAACGTTGCTCTCACCAGGAAGGTGGTTGAATATGCTCATCAGCACGATGTTACCGTAGAGGGCGAGCTCGGAGTGCTTGCAGGTGTTGAGGATGAGGTTGCTTCAGAGGTATCTCATTACACAAAGCCTGAGGAGGTTATCGACTTCACCACCAAGACCGGTGTTGACAGCCTTGCAATCTCCATCGGAACATCACACGGCGCATACAAGTTCAAGCCGGAGCAGTGCACACGTGACCCTAAGACAGGCCGTCTCGTACCTCCGCCGCTCGCATTCGACGTTCTCCACGAGATTGAGAAGAAACTCCCTGGATTCCCTATCGTTCTCCACGGTTCTTCTTCAGTGCCTCAGGAGTATGTTGACATCATCAACGCAAACGGCGGCAAGCTCCCTGATGCAGTAGGTATTCCTGAGGAGCAGCTCCGCGAGGCTTCCAAGTCTGCAGTTTGCAAGATCAACATCGACTCAGACTCCCGTCTTGCAATGACCGCTGCAGTCCGCAAGGTCTTCAACGACAAGCCGGGTGAGTTCGACCCACGCAAATATCTCGGACCTGCACGTGACGAGATGAAGAAGCTCTACGAGCACAAGATCGTTGAGGTTCTCGGTTCCAACGGCAAAGCTGAATAATCATTGGCTTGAAATACAATAAGAAACAGGGTGACCAATCAAGGCCACCCTGTTTTTATATCTACTTGGACGTTGCCGGACTGCAGGCTGTATCTTCAGAGACCTTCCGCGCTACGCGCTCCATCCTGCCTCTCGCATGCTCGATGCACCCGTTCACAAGGTCACGGGCGACCATGGGTCCTGATGATACAGCCTGCAGCCCGGCGGCTTGCTAAACTACTTGCACCATTTGTCAAGCCAGTTGAAATACTCGCGGTGCCAGAAAAGCGCGTTCTGAGGCTTCAGGATCCAGTGGCATTCGTCAGGAAATACTATCAGCCTCGACGGAACGCCCATCATCTGCGCGCAATTGAATGCTGCCATGCCCTGGTCGTATGGAATGCGGAAATCCATTGCCCCGTGGATGCACAGGATTGGTGTATGCCATTTCGTGACATTGACCGCAGGGGAGTTGGCATAATGCCTTATTGCCTTAGGCTGGGAACTCCATGGCGAACCGCCCTGGCGCATACCGCCGAAAGTCTTCCCGTCTCCGGCAGGCCCTGTCTGGCCCGGAGTGTAGGAATACTCTTCGAGACCTCCGTTGTCCCAGTTAGGGAACCACATCTCCTCGGTCTCGTAATACATATATTTTTCGTCGAAAATGCCCGCATGCGCGATGAAACAGTCGAATACATCCTCATGGATTCCGGCGAGATAATATACGGAATATCCTCCGTAACTTGCTCCGCAGGCAGCCATCTTGCCGATATAATGCTCAGCCTTCAGCTCCCTTGCTGCGCAAAGGTAATCCTGCATGTTCAGGCCCGGATAGTCTCCCGATATCTGCTCGGTCCATTCCTGTCCGAATGCTGTCGTTCCTCTTCTGTTTGGAAGAACCACCACATAACCCTGCGCGGACATGAGCCTGTAGTTCCATCTGTATGACCAGCTCTGGCTGAGCGTGCCCTGAGGACCTCCGAGACATATAAGAATGGACGGATATACTTTCGTGGAATCGAACTCTGGAGGATATACCACCCATGTCAGCATGTCCTTGCCGTCCACTGTTTTCACCATTCTTGCCTCGGTCTTGTGAGACAGGACCTGTGAGAGGATATGCCCGTTCTCGTCAGTTATCCGGCTGTATGAGCCGTCCTTTTCCTCCACGCGCACAAGTTCCGTAGGGAAATCCATGCTGCACCAGCTTGCAAGAAGGGTCGTGTTATCCCCGTTTCCGATGACGGCAAAAGGGGAATTGAAATCGTACCACTCGTTATCTCCCGTGATTCTCCTGATTTCCTTGAGGAATGTCCTGTCGCCGGAGCTTTCCACTTCGGCCTTGAAGATTCCCTGCAGGCCCTCCGCAAGAGCATTGAAATAGATTGCGGAACCGTCATTGTTCCATACGGGACCGGAAGCATTGTATTTGAAATCCGCCGTCAGGTCGGTGATGTTCCGTATTTCCGGAAGTCCGCCTTCCTGTGCAGGAATCACGTCGGCTGCCATCAGGCGTGTCTTGTCGGCCTCGTATCCGTCCCTCTCCATGCTCAGCCATGCGATACGCTTCCCGTCAGGGCTCCATACAGGGTCGGTGTCATAGCCGCCTCCCATCGGGATTAACATACATCCGCCGTCAGAGGTGTCATATATATAAATCTCGGTATCCGTGCTGAACGCATACTGCTTGCCGGTCTTCTTGCGGCAGGAGTAGGCAATGTATCTTCCGTCAGGACTCCAGTCAAGCTGCTCCAGTCCGCCGAAAGGCTCCGTCGGCAGTTCGAAAAGTTCCCCGCCTTTGCCGAGAATGTCAATGCTGCTTTCCGGTTTTATTCCGCCTTCGGCCCTGCTGAATTCTGCAATGAAAGTGTGAGGCAGTTCCGTGACCCAATGGTCCCAGTGCCTGTACATCAGGTCGTCAGCCACATATGCCGTGGCCTTGTCCAAAGCCGGGTCGGTGTCGGACGGTGTCTTGACATCGCTGTGAACCGTGCTCAGATACATTATCCTGCTTCCGTCAGGTGACAGTTTGAATTCGCTCACTCCTCTCGGTATGTCCGAGATCTTTGTCTTTTTGACCAGTTTCGGGTTTGCGCTATCAATGCCGCGTATGGATGCTGTCCATATCTGCCCTTTCTGGATATAGGCTATTCCCTTGCCTCCGTCAATCCAGCGTGCGCAGCTGATGCTGCTGCCTTCGCTTGTGAGTTGCCTCTTGTCAGATCCGTCAGTATTGGAAATGAAGAGGTTGCGACAGCTGCGGTTCCCGGATACGGAGGTGTAGCTCACTCCGTAGAGAATCGTCTTTCCGTCCGGGGAAAGCTGCGGGTCGGAGAGCCTGCCGAGAGCCAGAAGTACTTCCGGCGTCATTTTCCCGTCTTCTACCCTGATGTCGGAAGGCCCGATATAGGCCTTGTCGCCTTTGTTGTTG
Organism: Candidatus Cryptobacteroides sp.; assembly: GCA_051869955.1. GTDB lineage: Bacteria > Bacteroidota > Bacteroidia > Bacteroidales > UBA932 > Cryptobacteroides. The sequence continues at coordinate 7,992 of JBJEBJ010000022.1, read as the reverse complement.
GTGCAATTCATAGCTGATAACATCAAAATGGCCAGGCCGCAAATACGGGCAGCTCCGGCCGTCAAACTGTATTGTTTCATTCCATCAAAGATTTTCATGTTCCCGTGATTCCTGCAAATGTACCAAAAACCGCAGAATAATGCTAATTTTGCAGGCGCAATGCGAGATTTCGAGACAGATATTTTCAATTTCCTGAGGGTGCATTTCCCCGATGTTGAATCCGTGGAATTTCATGGGTTCAGGCTTCTGGGATGCCCCGGGAGAAATGTCTGCGTAGTCTCCGTTCCTGTGGTTGCGGGGACGTCATCCGATGCCGTAATGCAGGCCGGGATGCTTGAAGAGACGCTTTCAATGCTGCCTGGGGCAGGAAATCCGCTTCACGGGCATGAGGATTCTTCCCCGGCCGGGATGAAGGTGGTGATTGTGGCTGAAGACCTGTGGCGCAGCCGTCCGGAAATGATGAAGCCCCGACTGCTTGCACAGTTCGGGATTTTCCGTTCGGTATTTGCCCGCAATACCGAAGCCAGGAGGATTGACAAGCCGGCTGCCGGACGTTTCCTTGAACGGTGTCATACCTACGGGGATGCCGCAGCCCGGTACAGATACGGGCTTTTCGGCCCCGGAGATGAACTTCTGGCCGTGGCCTGTTTCTCGTCTCCGAGAGTGTGGAACAAACCGGAAGGTGTTGTAAAGTCCTGTGAATGGGTACGTTATGCATCACTCCCGGATGTGCGTGTCACTGGAGGGATGGGCAAGGTCCTGAAAGCTTTCACGGAGGAGGTCAGGCCGGATGATGTGATGAGCTATGCAGATATGGAATGGACGGACGGTTCTGTGTACAGGCGTTTGGGATTTACAGAGGAGTCGTTGCGCAGCCCGGTGCTTTTCTCCGTGGATCCGGTTACATATATGAGGACTCCGGTTTCGCGTGCCGGTATGCCTAAGGGAAGTCTCTTCCACATGAACAGGGGGAGTGTGAAATACCGGCTCCGGACCAGGTATGAAGATGGGGTATAAAGATGTGGATAAAAATATTCCGCGTCTTTCGCTATTAGCCGGAGTTTGATTATCTTTGTGCGCGTAAATAATCTTTTCACTGCAATATGGAAGCAATAGTCAAGACCGATTTTCATTTTCCCGGACAGACGGGGAAATACATCGGCAAAGTCCGCGATGTCTATGACATTGACGGCAAGTATCTCGTGATGGCCGTATCCGACAGGATATCAGCATTCGATGTAGTCCTCCCGAAGGGAATCCCTTACAAGGGCCAGGTACTGAACCAGATAGCGGCCAAGTTCCTGGATGCTACGGCTGATATTGTCCCGAACTGGAAGATTGCCGTTCCGGACCCGATGGTGACCGTCGGACTCAAGTGCGAGCCTTTCAAGGTGGAAATGGTCATAAGAGGCTGCCTTGCAGGTCATGCATGGCGCGAATATCAGGCTGGAAAGCGTGAACTCTGCGGAGTGGCTCTTCCTGACGGAATGGTTGAGGGCCAGCGCTTTCCGGAGCCGATAATAACCCCGTCAGCCAAGGCTTCCGAAGGCCATGACGAGGATATTACGAGGGAGGAGATCATTGCGAGGGGCATAGTTCCGGAAGAGGACTATATCCAGATTGAGAATTATACGAAGGTGATTTTCCGCCGCGGACAGGAGATTGCAGCCAAGATGGGACTTATCCTGGTGGACACCAAGTACGAGTTCGGAAAACTTGACGGCAAGATATATCTCATGGACGAGGTCCATACTCCTGATTCGTCCCGCTACTATTACGCCGACGGCTATGAAGAGCGTCTCGCGAAAGGCGAGAAACAGAAGCAGCTTTCCAAGGAATTCGTGCGCGAATGGCTGATGGCCAACGGTTTCCAGGGCCAGGAAGGCCAGTCCGTTCCGGAAATGACACCGGAGGTTGTGACTGGCATAACCGACAGATACATAGAGCTTTACGAGAAAATTACCGGTACGCCGTTCGAGAGGACCGAGTATTCTGCGGAGAGCATGGAGCGTAATGTTGCCGCTTACCTGAAGACCATTCTCTGACAAATATGTTCGCGCTTGCGGACTGCAACAATTTTTTCGTTTCGTGCGAAAGGGCTTTCCAACCTGATCTGGAGGGAAAGCCTTTGGTCGTATTGTCCAACAATGACGGATGCGTCGTGGCGAGGAGCAACGAGAGCAAGGCCATGGGCATTGCCATGGGCACTCCTTTCTTCAAGGTCAGGCATCTTGTCGATGCCGGTAAACTTTGGGTGAGATCCTCCAATTATGCCTTGTACGGAGACCTGTCCTCGAGGGTGATGACAATTCTTGCGTCGGAGGTCCCGAAGATAGAGGTATATTCGATAGACGAGGCATATCTTATAGTGGACGGAATCTCTATGGAGTTGCTTCCGTCGCTTTGTTCGCGTCTGATATACCGGGTGCGGAAATGCACCGGCATACCGATAAGCATAGGGATTGCTGAGACCAGGACTCTCGCCAAGGTGGCGAATCATTTCGCGAAAAAATATCCCGGATACAGGGGAGTGTGCGCAATCCGGACCGTGGAGCAGCGCCTCAAAGCCCTGGAACTCACTCCTGTAGATGATGTCTGGGGCATCGGACGCAGGGTTGCTCCGAGACTTGTCCGCATGGGTATCAGGACGGCTCTCGATTTCGTCTCCCGCCCGGAATCATTCGTTTCCGCCCAGATGGGTGTCAACGGGGTCAGGACCTGGAAGGAATTGCAGGGAATCAGCTGCATAGGAGAGGAGAAGAACGAGCCGAGGCAATCCATCTGCACATCCCGGTCTTTTGCGGATACAATATCCGATTTCAAGGAATTGTCCGCCAGGGTCTCGGACTTCGCCGCAATGTGTGCCGCCAAGCTGCGCAAGGACGGTACGGCTGCGGAATGCGTATGTACTTTCCTGCTCACCAACCGCTTCAGGGAAGACCAGCCGCAGGATTATCCCGATGCTGTCATGCGTTTGGATGTCCCGGGCAACAGCACTCCGGAGATTGTCGGGGCTGCACTTGATGCGCTCAGGCTCATCTGGAAACCGGGCTTCGAGTACAAGAAAGCCGGAGTGACGGTCTTCGGTATTGTCCGCGAATCGGAAATCCAGGGAACTCTTTTCGGCTTCGATGACGGGCTCAGGCTTCGCAGGGACAAGATTTCGGAAGTTATGGACAAGGTCAATGTGTCAGGACGCAACGTGCTGAGGATGGCTACGCAACGTCCCGGACATTATGCTGACGGCATCAGGAAAGAACATTGTTCGCGGCCTTTTTCAACATCATGGAATGATATCCTCGAGGTGCATTGACCTTGAGATGATGCATCATTGTGCCATCTCATTTTCCTGGGACCTCGTTATGCAGGCACCGAGGGCATTGAGCCTTGCATCGATATCCTCATAGCCCCTGTCTATCTGGCCGATGTTGCTGATGATGCTGGTGCCGTTCGCCGACATTGCCGCAATGAGAAGTGCGATTCCCGCCCTGATGTCAGGGGAGAGGAAACGTCCCGCCTTCAGCTGGAAACGGTGGTCGTGACCGATGACGACGGCCCTGTGCGGGTCGCACAATATTATCTGGGCTCCCATCTCTATGAGACGGTCCACGAAGAATAGCCTGCTTTCGAACATTTTCTGATGTATCAGCACGCTTCCCCTGCATTGTGTGGCAACCACGAGCATCACGCTCAGCAAGTCAGGCGTGAGGCCCGGCCACGGCGCATCCGCAATGGTCATGATGGACCCGTCCATGAATGAGTCTATCACATAGCTGTCCCGGGCAGGGACAATCAGGTCATCACCATTCTGCTCTATGGTGATTCCGAGCCGCCTGAAGTTCTCCGGAATGATGCCGAGATTGTCGGCAGAGACGTTCTTGATGGTGATTCCGCTGCGGTTCATTGCTGCCATCCCGATGAAACTTCCTACCTCTATCATATCCGGAAGAATCGTATGTACGGTGCCGTGAAGATGGTCCTTTCCGGTGATTGTCAGCAGGTTTGATCCTATTCCTTCGATTTCCGCCCCCATTCCGACGAGCATCTTGCAGAGCTGCTGGACATAAGGTTCGCATGCAGCGTTGTAGATGACAGTGCGCCCTTCTGCAAGGACTGATGCCATGAGAATGTTGGCCGTGCCGGTGACTGAAGCCTCGTCGAGGAGCATGTATGTGCCCTTGAGCCTTCCTCCTGATTCCAGAATGAACGCTTTCCTCTCTTCGTCATAGCGGTATGATGCCCCGAGACCTGCCAATCCGCTTATATGCGTATCCACTCTCCTGCGCCCGATACGGTCTCCACCAGGCTTCGGAAGCAGGGCCCTCCCGAATCTCGCGAGCATAGGGCCTGCCACCATCACCGAGCCCCGGAGCGAAGCGCATTCCTGCACGGATTCTTCGCTTCCTATGTATTGAAGGTCAATGTCTTTAGCATTGAACGTGTATTCTCCTTTCCCGTGACGGATGACCTTGACCCCCATGTTCTCCAGAAGGCGGATCAGATTCCGGACGTCGAGGATTTCCGGTATGTTCCGGATCGTGACGTCGCAGTCCGTGAGCAATACGGCGCAGAGTACCTCGAGCGCTTCGTTCTTGGCTCCCTGTGGCGTGATTTCTCCGCTGAGCCTGTGACCTCCCTCCACTATGAATGTATCTTTCATTGTCTGTTTCATGTTTTCTGTCGGTTAAATAATCTCCACTTCCGGGATGAGCATTATCCCGAATCTGTCCTGCACTGATTTGATTATCAGCTCTTTGAGTTTTATGATTTCTCCCGGAGCCGCTTTCCCCGTGGCATTTGTCAGAACGAGTGGCTGGGCAGGGTGCACTCCGGCATTGCCGACTGTCTTTCCTTTCCATCCGCATTGTTCTATCAGCCATGCTGCCGGGATTTTGATGCCTCCTTCAGCGGGATAATGCGGGATTTCCATGGAATACCTGCTCTGGATTTCACGGAAACGGTCTTCTGGTATTACAGGATTCTTGAAAAAACTTCCCGCGCTTCCAGTTTCGGACGGCTCCGGCAGTTTCGCCCTGCGGATTCCCGTGATTACCTCCCTCACGACAGCCGGCGTAATCTGCTTCCCGCCTGCAGCCTGCATCACCGCCTCCTCCACGTGTCCGTAACCCAGCTGCGGGCCTCTGTCCGTAGAGAGCGCGAGCACTGCATGGGTGACTATGTACCGTCCTTTATGTCCGGGATGCTTGAAGACGGAGTCCCTGTAACCGTATCCGCATTCTTCCGCCCTGAAATGTGTAAATTCCTCTTCTTCAGTATTGTAGCAATATATCATGACCGCCGCGTCCGCGAATTCGGTCCCGTACGCCCCGATGTTCTGTACGGCCGCCGCCCCTGCGTCTCCAGGGATGTGGGATAGATTCTCCATTCCCCACAGACCTTTCTCTGCAGCCCATCCGCATACCTTGTCCATTTCAGTTCCTGCCCCTACGGAAATGAGCACGGTGCCGTCAGGCATTCCCTTATACAGCCCGTCATCAGCAGGCAGCTCGTGTATGAAATCTATTCTCGACCGGAGAATTGTGCCGGGGAAATCTCCTGTAAACAGGATGTTGCTGCCCTGTCCCAGATTCAGGACAGGAGCCGGAAGTTTTTCGAAGTCAATGTCAATCAGGTCCGCAACCGAATCATATTCAATATACTGCCTGCATTTGACATCCATTCTGAAGGTATTCATCCCCTTCAGGCTGAAGTTGCTTTTTCTTTTTATCATGTTCATCCCCGGGCCCGGATGTGCGGACCCGTATGCAAATATACACAATATCGCCAAATATTTTCTGCAAGATTTTTCAATAAAATTTGGGATTTTCCGATTTTATCCTTACTTTTGTATTCCTTCATCACGAACCAGTGACTGAAAGCTATTGGAGAGGTGGTAGAGTGGTCGATTACGGCAGTCTTGAAAACTGTTGAGCTGAAAGGCTCCGGGGGTTCGAATCCCTCCCTCTCCGCAAGAATCCTCTAACTCATTAAATTCTAATGATTTAGAGGATTTTCCGTTAAAAAACGGGGCACAAACGAGTCAGCAACAATCTTTGTATGACGCCATAGAGGCGTTGTGCGAAGAAAAAAATGTCTTTCTTCAAACCAACCCCCTTATCTGATTACATCCCGGCCCGACTGTGCGAGGGCAAAGAATGGGTAGTAGTGTGGTATGTAAAGAGCCCGATGACCGGCAAGATGGTCAGGTATCGCAAAAAAGTCAATCGAATCAAGCAAATCACAAAGCGACGCGCAGCTGCCAAGGCCTTGATTGCCGGCATCAATGAGCGCCTTGCAATGGGCTGGAATCCAGAGGTGGCTGCCGTGGCTCCACGAGCTACAACAAAACTGAATGACGCTCTTGATCTTTTCCTGAAGGTGAAACTGAAAGAGACTGAAGCCAACTCGATGCGCTCATATCGCTCTTTCATATCAACATTCAGAACGTGGATTAAGTCATCCGGACTGCCGGAGGATGTATATGCCTGCTCCATCACGAGCGATGTGGCGATGAAACTGATGGACGATATCGAGATGCGGGATAATATCAGCGCCAGGACCTACAACAACTATCTGTGCTTTTTCAGGCTGCTTTTCAACTGGATGATCGAGCGCGATTTCATCTCCGAGAACCCATTTGAAAGAATCCACAGGAAGCCAAAGAAACTCACCAAAAAGACAAGAAGGGTGATGACCGATTCGGAGCTAAATAGGCTGTTTGAATTCCTTGGCAGGGAAAATCGCAATTATCTGTGCATGGCACTGCTCTGCTATTGCTGCTTTCTGAGGCCGAAAGAGATAGTATCACTAAAGTGTTCAGATATTGACCTGAAGAAGCAGGTCGTTCACATAAAGGAAGAAGTGGCTAAGAATGACAACGACAGCTATCGTACTATTCCTGATGTGATTGTGCCCATACTGAGAGACCTCGATATCAGCAATGGAAGCTGGTATCTGTTCGGTGGTAAGGGCCAGTATGAGTTCGCCCCGAGTGATGAACAGGTATGTAGCCGCAAGATTGCCAAATACTGGGACCTGTATGTGCGTCCAGCCTGCAATTTCGGGAAAGACCTCCAGTTCTATAGCCTGAAGGACTCAGGCGTGACAAAGATGCTCACAGAGAAGATTCCTATTAACCTGGTGCAGAAGCAGGCGGACCATTCCAGCGTTGCAATGACGGCCATATATGTCGGTACTCTTCCGGAGGCTGATGCGGAACTGAAGAAGGTGAACATACTACCCTTTGAAAAAATGGCAAAATAAGAGTGCTTCAGAACTGACAAAGTCAACAATTTGTATTGCAATACTTTAGTCAGTTCTGAAGCAGTTCTGTCAGTTCTGAAGTACCAAATCAGTTCAGAACCGGAAAGGAAGAAGCGGCGCGTCGAAGTTCCGGTTGGGCGTTGATACGGTCGATGAAGTTGTGCACGGCCATTGCGGCTCCTTTGCCCCTGGCTACGGCCCTCTGCTTGACTCCTGATGGGAGGTGACATTCGGCCCAGATACGGCAGCGGCCCCAACCGTCGAAGTGGGCGTGGAGGTTGATAAGGTTCGGATAGATGGCCTGGATGGCCTGAGTGGCAGCAGCTGCCTGGTTGTGTGTAGACTTCATAATACACGGTATTAAATGACAAATGCCTCGCGTACAGGGTTGAAGTCTACACACAACATTTCTGCCGTATATATGCACAAGGTTTCCCGGGTGCGACCCATCGCGAGGCAAGCGTCTATATTTCTGTTGGGATTGTCATTCTCCGGCCAGAAGATAGAGCGGTTATATGTAGACTTCGATGCAAATATCGCATTTTTTATCATTCTATGCAAGTATTTGGCAATATCATTCAAAAAAAATCCGGCATAAGTCTGCGTGCGGGCTATTTTTTATGATACAGTTCAATTCTTAATCCGGCACCGATGTACGGGCTGATTACATTATTTTCTGAGTTTTTCATACACTTATACCCAAAAGTCGTAAATATTTGAAAATAAATC
>JBJEBJ010000021.1:0-3392 GCA_051869955.1 Candidatus Cryptobacteroides sp. | reverse complement strand
CCTTTATGACGACAACCCCTTTATCCCAGAAATACCTTGCAGAGATAAAGATGTTTCCCCGAGGGCACGCAAACCCTATCCAAACCACTTATATCTATATGGAGGACAACAATATGTACACGTTCAATCAGATTTACCATGCAAGCACCCACACCGTCGAGCCCTGCATTTCATTCTATCCGAATGAATCGTCGGAGGAACACGTCACCGTTTCAGTTCTCGCACTGTGTGAGGTCGCCGAAGTCATGAAGGTTTATGTCAGGTACAACAAGTGCTTGTCAAACTTCACGACAACCGACGGAAATTCCATCCGTGAAGTCAGTTTCAAGTTTGGATACAAGTCGGTTACAATCGACGACAACCGCCACGAGCCCGTGACAATTCCGATTCAGGAATTCGAGGAGGTTCTTAGGCACTGCTGAGAACAACCGCCCGCCATCGTGCGGGCTTTTTTTTATTTAAAATCTGAATGGAGGCAACAAATATGACCACATACGTCAGCCAGAGCCAGAACACGAACGCAATCCCCGTTTCCATCCATTACAACTTCGGAGTCGGAAACAGCGGAACAATCAAGTGTGTATCCTCAGACCTGAGGTCCATCATCCCCGCACTTGTCAAGAACAAGCTCAATGGGAAGACAGTCAAGCTCAGACTCAGGAGGATATTCAACATGTACGAGGTCGTCCTTGATTCAAAGGGAAGAAAGGAATGCATTTCTCCCGGATATCAGCGCTTCGAGACAATCAACCCCTGTTCATACGAGCCTGATTACGAGGAAATCGTATTCGTTCAGGAAAAGGTCGGAAAGTTCGATGTTTCAGATGATTGCTGGAACATCATAAGAACTCAGGATGTAAATCCCTTATGAAACACAACGGCACGCCCAAACGGCGTGCCTTTTTTTTTATTTTCCGATTGGAGGACTCAAGATGGAACCCGACAAGATTCTAATCGATATCCGCACGTGCGAACTCACTCTTAAAGAGGTCATGGACCAGATAAGAGTGTGGCAAGCAGAGATGCCCGATTATGAAATCTTCATGGATGGAGATGCGTATTCGATAAGTGCACGTAAAATCCGCCACTGAATGAGTATCTGGATGCAAACGGTTCCCCCGTCGCATCCGCTATCTCGAAACCACGACCAACAACCTAAACAAACCCGAACTTAAAAGGAGAGAACAGAAATGAACTACTCAAGATATGTCAAGAACGCCTGCAAGAAGACCGGACTTTTCGGACACCAGAAGAACTCTTGGGACGATGAGCTCACATACCCAGAGAACTCCCAGTTCAAGGAGCATAATCACTCCTCATGCGGATGCAGGTACAATCACATGCACGATGTGAACATGGAGATCAACCAGCGCATCGCGGAGATCCACAGGAGCCCCATCAATGTCAGCATCTTCTCCGAAGATGGGTGGCCCGTGTGTGAGAAGCACAGAAAGATCATCACAAACGTGAGACAGCTCGGATTCGAGGATTATCTGATAATCTGCCCCGAGTGCGAGCGTGAGAAGAAGCTCATGAACTCACATCCAAAGCAGATGTCAAAGGAAGAATGTATTCTTGAAGACATCTACAACTTGGACCGTGCGCTCTTCAAGAGCACAAGGTTTAACAGAGGTGATTACGCCCATGGACGCGTGTTCTCCAAGGATGTCGAACATGAAATAGGACTTCTGATGAACAGACCGTCTATCAAGAGATTCCTCTGAAACCCAACGGCTCGCCTCACGGCGGGCCTTTTTTTTTATTTTCTGATTGGAGGCAACAAGATATGAGTTATTTCTATATCAGTTCCGACCACGAAGACCTAGTGACCCTGTTTGAAGAGTCAGATGACAATGCCATCATACAGTCGTGCGCCATGCGCATCAGCACATTCAAGCGCATCAGGAACTTCATCGGCAAGTGCGCCTACGGGAAGGTGTGCAAGGAGACCTTCATCGAGGACATCTACGACATCATGCCCGGACAGGTGTATTGGACGTATGAGGTCGAGATCTCGAAGGATAAGTTCTCCATCTATGCGACCCCGAACGTGAACAACGGGATCTACAGGATCGAGGCATTCGAGTGCAGACCGAAGGACATAGTCTTCGATATACTCGAATTCAGGATCTGAATCGGAAAACGGGTCGGAAACGGTTCCCCCGTCACGGCCCCTATGGCAGTCGAACCACGAACCAATACCTGAACAAACCACAGAACAAAGGAGAGAACAGAAATGGAATCCACAGCAAAGCTCAGAGAGATCAACGACCTCATCACCATCCTCAAGGAGGAGAACAAGACCCTCGATCAGAAGAAGGCCGAGAACGTCGCACAGATCGAGGAACTCGAGAGGCTGAAGGCCGAGGAGGGCTTCAAGCTCCTCAAGGATGCAAAGCCCGGTGAGAAGAGCGTCAAGGTCGATGGGCTCACCATCACCAGGGCGACCCTCACATCCTACGAGGGATACGACCTCTCATCAAGGTCCTTCGCGACCGAGAGGAAGCAGTTCAGGCAACTCGAGGCCGAGGCCCTGAGGAAGAAGGCGGATCAGATCGAGAAGGGAGACGAGGAGATATCCGAGTCCAAGCTTCTCAAGTACATCCTCTCCATCTCGACAGGGATCGAGAAGATGAAGAAGTTCGAGACGACGAGAGAGATCGTCAAGTTCAGGAACCTCTGAGCCAACGACACCCCCAAACGGCCCGCCACTGTGCGGGCCATTTTTTTATTTATTTTTCTGAGTGAGGTCAACAACATGGCATCATCAACAGTGTTTTCGGAGAAGCGCCTTGTGGACGAACAGAACAACGTCTTTGTCGAGACGTCGGTCGGCTACCTCGACAACGGCCCGGACTTCAGACGCTACGTGATCGACTGCTGGGCATACAAGCAATCGAAATACTGTCAGACGGACTGTCCCCACGACGACATCAGGATCGTCCTCTTCCGCGTCCCCGAGGGATGCAGGAGGTCCAAGGCCAGAGACGCGGAGGCAATGAGGCAGTACGAGGAACTCAAGGAGCAGCTGATCCGGAACAGGATCGATAAGGGATTCTCCTTCCTGAGCAGGAATCCCCTCGCATGAGTGGATTGGAATGGGATGCAAACGGTTCCCCCGTCGCATCCCCTATCACCAATAACCCACCTCGAAACCCGTTACAAAAAGGAGTGTACAGAAATGACAACACACACAGAGAGAGACTTCGAACAGCTTCTGAATGAGATCTACAAGCCCGCGAGCATCGCAGGCCACGAGTACGAGGCAGGATACGCCCTCAGGCTCGTCGACCCCATCCTCTTCAAGGAGGCATACTACGAGTGGCTCGACATGGAGAACATCCCCGACGGATACGAGGGAATCGACTTCGACACCCTCCCCGAGGATATAA
>JBJEBJ010000020.1:0-17552 GCA_051869955.1 Candidatus Cryptobacteroides sp. | reverse complement strand
GCATAATGATATGCTTATCATAAAAGAATTTATGAGAAGCTTCTCATAAGGCCTTTAAAACTATGAAAAAGATTGTCAGGTTATCATTGCTTCTGGCTGCCGTATTGGCTTTCAGTGCCTGCGGAAAGAAGCACTCTCTCCGTATCGTAACGTATAATGTGGGCGTGTTCCACAAGGCCGACACCAATACTGTCAGTATGGTGGCAGATATGATGAATGAACTTGGTGCCCAGGTACTTTCGTTGAACGAGCTGGACAGCTGCACGGTCAGGACAGGACATGAATATCAGCTTGATTCTCTTGCACGTGAGCTCGGAGGATGGAATTACAGGTATGCATCATCGATTGATCATGACGGCGGACGCTACGGCATCGGAGTGGCTTGCGAGCCGGGGCTTGAGATTCTGGATTTCGACAAGATTTTCCTGCCGAGGGAGCATCTTGGTGAGCAGAGGGTTCTCGCAGTGGCTGAATTCAAGGATTTCATTTTTGCATCGACGCATCTGGATTTCTCGAACAAGGAAGACCAGCTTCAGCAGGCTGTGACTGCAACTTCTTGGTTAAAGGAGCATTACGCTGAATGCGGAAAGCCTGTGTTCCTCTGCGGAGACATGAATGCCGCTCCTGATTCCGAGACGATGGCTGAGTATCGTAAGGACTGGACCATCCTTTCCGCCCAGGATTTCACGATACCGTCTTCAAGACCTGATGTCTGCATTGACTACATAATGCTTCTGAACGGCACAGCGAAATGCAAAGTGCTCAAGACTTGTGTTCCTGTGGATTTCAAGTCGGGTGATGTCACCATCGCCTCCGACCATCTTCCTGTCATGGCGGTCGTCGAGTGGTGATTGTCATTTATTTGATGATGTCGGGAATTATAATAATGACAAATCTTGCGGCAATTTTTGGGAAAGTTCCCAGAAGCCGTTTCTTTTACCGTTTTTTCGTCCAAAGTGCCACCAAAGTGCCATCCAAAGTGCCAAAAATGTTTTGTGTAATACGTCATCATGCGATAAAGGTGGGATTTGCCGCACTGCGTGCGCCACATCCCTACCTCCGCGGTGAATCATGCTGAATCAACCGCGAGGGATTACGTCGCTGCGCTCCGTTTTCCCTACCTCCGCGGGCCATCATCATCACTCAGCAAACGTGGTTCTGCGGGGCAGAACCGGCGTTTTTGTATAGCGCCAGGGCTTGGGAGAGCGAGCTCTCCACGCCTGGCGCTATACAAAAACCGCACGGACATGCCGTGCGGTTTGCTGGTGATGTGATTCGGTTGGGATTCGAACCCAAGACCCACAGCTTAGAAGGCTGTTGCTCTATCCAGCTGAGCTACCGAACCATCCTTGTTGAGCGGCGGAAATGGATTCCGGCCGGCCGGTTTTTTGAACCGGACTGCAAATATAATGCTTTTTTATGGATTGGCAATAATTTTTTTGATTTCAGGCAATTCCGTATCGGAGCCGTTGCATGAAACGAAAAGAGGCCGACCTTTTCGGCCAGCCTCAGGGTTTCATTGTTTCAGGCGATAATGCCGGAAACTATTCTGTCTTGGTCCACTTGAAGGTAGTCACAACAGGGAAATGGTCTGAGTAGCCTACGTTCTTGGTGTAGGAGATGTTACCGCTGGTAATGTTGCCGTTCGCGTCCTCCATCTGGACTCCAGAATAGGAAACACTGCTGGTGGATTTGGTGAAGTTGGCTACATCATTGTAGTGGTCTTCAACGGAAAGCTGTACTGCAGCACCAGGGACATTGATGTACCAGATTTTGTCCACTACCTCACCTCTCTGGTCGCTGGAGCATACGATGTCATTTTCAGTGTCGCCGGCGAAAGCGAATCTGGTCATCAGGGATTTGCTGTCCCATGTCGGGTATGTTCCGCCACGGTAGGTCTCAACCCATGGGTCAGAGACGGTGTATCCGCTTACTCCGTCAGCATCGGTGTAGGAAGCTACGTAGTCGAGGAAGTTGGTCTTGATGTCATGACGGGTGTATCGCATGTTCGTGTCACCCATGATGACTGCAGGTCTCTTGTTGGTTGCGGCCTTGTCAAGCACGTAGTCGCGGAGCTGGCGGAGCTGTCCGAGGACGGCTTTAACATATGAATTGGATTCTGTGTTTCCGCTTCCGCTGTATGTGTTCATGTGGGTGATGTAAACATCAATCACGACACCGTCTGCAACAGTGACTTCATAATAGCGGAAACCTTTCTTGATGCAGGTGTTTGCACCGCCGGTCAGTCCGCCGTATTCGGAAGTGTACTGGACCATTGTCTCTCCGGTTGCGCTTATGCCATTCTTTTTCCAGAAGAAGCACATTCCGTCGGTGTCGGCTCTCTTTGTAAGTTGTGCAGAAGAAATCGACCCCCTGTAAGTTCCGGCATTGTAGTTGGAAAGGCCGGACGCAAGTTCTGAATGATAGGCGAAATCTTCGCTTGCTGCTATGATGTCCCATCCGAGACCGTTGGCAATGTTTGCCATTGAGGTGGTTCCGCTGGAACCAGGGCCGTCGGAATTGATTGTAATGAATGATACTTTTTTAGGAAGGCCGTCAACGTTGAATGCTGCTGCCTTGAAGGTTCCGGTGGTCACAACCGGCTCCGGGACAGGAAGAGGGTCAGGTTCTGGCTCTGGCTCCGGTTCTGGTTCCGGCTCCGGTTCAGGTTCCGGTTCAGGTTCTGGCTCTGGCTCTGGTTCTGGCTCTGGTTCCGGTTCCGGCTCCGGATCTGTTCCTGGAACAACTCCGTCAATTACGAGGATGTCGAGGAAATCGCTCAATGCCAGAGTCCAGATTGAGGCGCTGCCTTTTACGGACGCTGCTTCTGCAGGTATTTCAAGTACTGCAGTGTGATTTGCAGTGGTGATTGCGAAACGGACTGTGTCGCCGGCCTGGATTGCAGGAAGTGTGCAAATGTACTGTGTTATGGTGCCGCTCAGGGTCGTTCCTTCCTCCCAGTCCATGGCGATTGTGGTCTCTGAACCGCAGCTCTCCGAGGAGAGGCTTCCGTCCACTGCGCTGAAATGGAATTCTCCGGCTATCAGACGGTGTGCGGATCCGTTCCTGGCGCTGATCTCAATCGTCTTGAGAACATCATCTGCAAGCACGGTCCCGTCAGCATTGAGGGAGACCTTCATGATCGAGACAATGTGCTTGAAAGTCATCGTGTAGGTGTTGGAGAAGAAAGAGGTCCTGCTGAGTGTTCCGGTCCTGTATGCCCCGTGGAGCTTTCCGCTGACCATCTCCTGGACTGAAGGCACATTGCCGATACAGTCGGATGAGGTGCGGCTGGAATTGTCGCTTCCGTAAGGATAGTAGGCATATTTAGGACTGTAGTATCCGCTTTCAGGATAGAATTTCGGATTTGATTCATCCCCTGTGGTCTTTCTGATGTAACGGATGTGTTTTCCGTTCTTGTCGAATACTCCAAGTTCGTCGCCGGTGGACCAGACAGTGGTCACGGTGCCATTGTCCGAAACTCCTGAGATGCTTGTCTTGGTCTCGTCGAAAGGAGATACAATAGTGGCGGCGATTACCGCCTCTTCTTCCTGGAAACTCTCTTTGTTGGTACAGGCGCAACATGCCGCAATGAGCAATGCTGCGGATAGAGTTTTTAATCTGTTCATATTATAGGTTTTTGATGGTTTGTCTTTTCCTGACGGTACCCGCTATTTATAACCCGTCATAAAGGTCTGAGGTAGAGCACTTTAATGCGCTTTCTACGCTCTGTTCAGGCCATTCTGCTTACAAATTAAATAAAAAAAAGAAATATGTGCAAACATTTGTTGCAAAAGATTGATTCAGAACTCGTCCCGGACATTGTACTTGTTCCTGTCCGTGGATGTCCTCGAGACCATTTCGCAGATGAATCCCGTGAGGAACAGCATGGCGCCGAGAATAACGGCCAGCAATGCAAGATAGAACAGAGGCTGGTCGGTCACCTGGCGGAAATGCATTCCGTTAGCCTGGTGTACGAGCTTGGAAATGATAATCCCGACCGTAATCACGAATCCGGCAAGGAACATCAATATTCCCGTGAATCCGAAGAAATGCATCGGTTTCTTGCCGAAAGTGCTCAGGAACCACAGGGAGAGCAGGTCGAGGAATCCGTTCACGAAACGTTCGATGCCGAACTTGCTCTTTCCGTATTTGCGTTTCTGGTGATGGACTGGCTTCTCCGTGATTCTGTCGAATCCGGCGTTCTTGGCGAGATATGGGATGTACCTGTGCATCTCCCCGTAAACCTCCACATTCTTCACCACCTCGTTCCGGTATGCCTTCAGGCCGCAGTTCATGTCATGAAGCTTGATGCCCGTAATCCATCGTGCAGTCGCATTGTAAAGTTTGGACGGGAGATTCTTGGTGAGGGCATTGTCCTTGCGGTGGAGCTTCCATCCGGATACCACGTCCCATCCGTCCACGGTCACCATGCGGTACATCTCGGGTATTTCCCCAGGGGAGTCCTGCAGGTCCGCGTCCATGGTCACCACCACGCGTCCTTCAGCAGCCTTGAAACCGTGATAGAGGGCGGCTGACTTGCCGTAATTCCTGCGGAACCGGATTCCGTGGATGTTGGCATCCTCTGCGGCGAGTTCCCTTATTGTGTCCCAGGAACCGTCGGTACTGCCGTCGTCCACCATTATTATTTCATATTTCCACCCTTCGCCGAGGACAACCTTCCTGATCCAGGATACGAGTTCAGGCAGGGACTCCTTCTCGTTCAGGAGAGGGACTATCACAGATATGTCGAGAGGATATTCCATAATTATTAGCCGTTTATATTTCCTGAAGCATTGTCATTCCGGTTCTCGGCGAAAATGTCCTTCGGCGGTATCGAGCCGGAGAAGATGAGAGAAACGACCGTACCGTAGATGAAGCAATATATGAAATTCGAGAAGAATGCTATCTGCGGATACCATCCCAGCATTTTCTCCACAGCAATCATTTCGCTGTCGCTGAAAGCCCCGATGCTCGTGTAGGTCTGCATGAGAGTGTCCACGGCTTCCTTTATGTTGTCAGGGGATATCACGCAGATATTCAGCAGGTTGATGCCGGAATACACGAGGGCGGAGGTCAATGCGATGATTACTCCGAGACGGAATGTATGCCTGTTGCCGGCGGAAGGATGGTCCATGACGAACCGCAGCATGAAGAAACGCATCAGCCATAGGCAGCCTATGAATTTCAGAAGCCACAATCCGGCATTCAGGGCGACTGCAAGCATTTTCAGACCTGCGCTCCCTCCAGACATCGAAGTCGTGATCATGTTCAGAAAAATGAAGATGCCAGTCGCCGCACCGAGGTACAGCCCGTATTTCGATCCCTCGTTCCAGAGGACATGTCTGTCAACAATGTTCGTATTTTCCATCACAATATCGGGTTGATTGTGCAAAGGTAGAAAAAAAATCGTATCTTTGCATTCTTGAACTGATAATATAAAATTATTGAATATGATAGATATCAGATTTCCTGACGGAAGTGTCAGGTCCTTTGAGAAAGGAGTGACAGGCTATCAGATAGCCGAGAGTATCAGCCCGAGGCTGGCAGCCGATGTCCTGGCTGTTGCCGTGAAGGCCGACGGGGACACATCCTCATCCAAGGGAAATGTAATAGGGCTTGATACCCCTATCGAAGAAAACAGCTCTGTAAGGCTGCTCAAATGGGATGACGAGGAAGGTAAGCACGTGTTCTGGCATTCCTCCGCGCATCTTATGGCACAGGCTCTCGAGGCATTGTATCCGGGAGTGAAGTTCGGTATCGGACCGGCTATTGAAACAGGATTCTACTACGACGTTGACCTTGGTGGCAAAGTGTTGTCTGACAGCGACCTGCCGGCTATCGAGAAGAAAATGCTCGAGATGGCCCGCAGCAAGGAGGCTTTCAAATGCACCCATGTGGCGAAGGCTGACGCGTTGAAATATTTCACCGAGAAGGGTGACGAATACAAGGTGGAGCTCATCACCGAGCTCGAGGACGGCAAGATTACATTCTACCAGAACGGCGAGTTCACTGATCTTTGCCGCGGACCTCACCTCAGGGATACGTCCATGATCAAGGCAGTCAAGCTTACCGCGATTGCCGGAGCTTATTGGCGCGGAGACGAAAAGCGTCAGCAGCTCACCAGGATTTATGGAGTGACATTCCCTAAGAAATCCCTCCTCGACGAATATATCACCATGATGGAGGAGGCGAAGAAGCGCGACCACAGGAAGCTCGGCAAGGAGATGGAGCTCTTCACTTTCTCTTCGAGAGTCGGAATGGGCCTTCCTCTGTGGCTGCCACGCGGCACGGTGATGAGACTCCAGCTCGAGAATTTCCTCCGCAAGAAGCTCGACGAATACGGATATCTGCCGGTAGTGACTCCGCATATCGGAAGCAAGCAGCTCTATGTCACCTCGGGACATTATGCAAAATACGGCAAGGATTCGTTCCAGCCTATACATACTCCGCAGGAAGGGGAGGAGTACATGCTCAAGCCGATGAACTGTCCTCATCACTGTGAAATTTTCCGTTCCGCCCCGCGCTCATACAGGGATCTTCCTCTGAGGTTCGCTGAGTTCGGTACAGTTTACCGTTATGAGCAGAGCGGTGAGCTTCACGGACTTACGAGGGTGCGCTGCTTCACTCAGGACGACGCCCACCTCTTCGTGCGCCCTGACCAGCTCAAGGAAGAGTTCAAGAAGGTCATCGACCTTATATTATATGTGTTCGGCACATTCAATTTCCAGAACTTCACCGCACAGGTGTCCCTCCGCGACCCTGAGCACAAGGAGAAGTACATCGGATCGGACGAGAACTGGGACAGGGCCGAGCAGGGTATCATCGAGGCTGCGGCCGAGAAAGGTCTCCAGACCGTGGTTGAATACGGTGAGGCCGCTTTCTACGGTCCGAAGCTCGACTTCATGGTGAAGGATGCCCTCGGAAGGAAATGGCAGCTCGGAACTGTGCAGGTGGATTACAATCTGCCGGAGCGTTTCCAGCTTGAATATACGGATAGCGACGGCTCCAAGAAACGTCCGGTGATGATCCACAGGGCTCCGTTCGGATCTCTCGAAAGATTCACCGCGGTTCTCCTCGAGCATACTGCCGGACATCTTCCTCTGTGGCTTGCTCCTGATCAGGTCAAAGTGCTGCCAGTCAGCGAAAAATATTCGGATTATGCAAAAAAAGTTTGTGATTTGATGAAAAAGTCCGATATTCGCAGTTCCGTTGATGACCGCAACGAGACATTGGGCAAGAGAATCAGGGAGATTTCATTGCTCCGTGTCCCTGTGCTTGTGATAGTTGGAGAGAAGGAGATGACCGAAGGCACAGTTTCGGTAAGGTACGAGGGAGCCGACCAGGGTTCCATGACAATTGATGAATTTATTGCAAGATGCACGGCTTCAATAGCCTCGAAATCTGCAAGTTTTTGATGATATTTAATTACTTAAGTTTCGCAGAGCGAAACAACTGCTTTTGAGGCCTTCAGGCCGAGGG
Source organism: Candidatus Cryptobacteroides sp. (assembly GCA_051869955.1). Taxonomy (GTDB): domain Bacteria; phylum Bacteroidota; class Bacteroidia; order Bacteroidales; family UBA932; genus Cryptobacteroides. The sequence goes on along the minus strand of JBJEBJ010000020.1, from coordinate 10,070 downwards.
GAAGTCCCTTTCCCGGGGAAAGGGATTTAGGAAAAGGGTAGCGTATACAAAAATGCGCGTTGGCCTTTTGCTCGCATTGAGCGACAATACCCCTGAAAGACAGTAATTTGCAAAGCGCAAAACTTGAATAACATTAGATTGGGAGGATTGATTTATCGCAACGCCTTTTAAACCGCACTTTGGTGGCCCTAAGCCATCAGGCAACAGACCGTCCGGCGCACCCAGGCCGAACGGACCTAAACCGGCAGGTTCCAGGGACAGCCGGTTCCCGTCAGCTCGTCACAAGGATGAGAATGAGCTGAATATCAACGATGAGATCAGGGCCACACAGGTCCGTCTTGTCGGAGACAATGTAGAAGCCCCAGGAATCTATTCCATCGGGCAGGCAATGAGAATGGCCGATGAACTGGGACTTGACCTTGTGGAAATAACTGCGAAAGCCGACCCTCCTGTATGCAAGATACTTGATTACCAGAAGTATCTGTATCAGCAGAAAAAGAAGGCAAAGGAGATGAAGCAGAACTCCACCAAGATTGTCATCAAGGAGATCCGCTTCGGACCTAACACTGACGAGCATGATTTTCAGTTCAAGCTCAAGCATGCCCAGGAGTTCCTCTCGGAAGGCTCCAAGGTGAAGGCTTCGGTATTCTTCAGGGGACGTTCCATCCAGTTCGCCGACCAGGGAGAGAAACTTCTTCTCCGTTTTGCGGTTGAACTCGAGGAGTTCGGACGTGCGGAGAACATGCCGCAGCTCGAGGGCAAGAGAATGATAATGATGATCGCTCCTGTCAAGAAAAAGTAAAATCGAGAATCTCTCCCGGATTTCCGGGAGGGGTCTATATTATTAATTATTAAATTGTTGTACAATGGCAAAGCTTAAAACCAACTCCGGTGCCAAAAAGCGTTTCGCGCTTACCGGAACGGGAAAAATCAAGAGGAAGCATGCTTACCACAGCCACATCCTCACCAAGAAGACCAAGAAGCAGAAGAGGAATCTCGACCATTTCGCACTTGTCCACAGCGTGGATGTGAAGAGGGTCAAAGAGCTTCTTGTAATCTAATTTCAATCAATTAAGTGTAATCAGGAATACAGTCGCAAAAGAACCGGATGACGGTCACTGTATCCAGAAAAAGTAAAATTTATGCCAAGATCAGTAAATTCAGTAGCCTCAAGGGCTCGCCGCAAGAAGCTTCTCAAGAGAACGCGCGGCTATTTCCTCTCCAGAAAGAATGTCTGGACGGTAGCGAAGAACACCTACGAGAAGGGTCTTACCTATGCTTATCGCGACCGCAAAGCCAAGAAACGTGAGTTCCGCGCTCTGTGGATCCAGAGAATCAATGCTGCCGCACGTCAGTACGGTATGTCATACTCACAGTTCATGGGCAAGCTCGCAAAGCAGAACGTAGGTCTGAACCGCAAAGTCCTTGCAGACCTCGCCATGAATAATCCTAAGGCTTTCGAAGCTATTGTCAATCAGGTAAAATAAGACATAGCCGATGAACTTGAGGGATCTATACCACAGCAAATGGGTCAGGATGGGCTTCTGGTCACTCCTGTATCTGCTATGGGTGATCTGGCTCGGGAACTATTGGTGGCTTTTCGGCCTTGTTGTCATTTTCGACCATCATATCACGAGAAAGGTCAAGTGGCTTTTCTGGAAGAAATACTACAAGGAAGGGGAGAAACGCAACACCCTGCTCGACTGGCTTGATGCCGTCATATTCGCAGTCGTGTTCGTGACGTTCATCAATATTTTCTTTTTCCAGGCCTTCAAGATTCCTTCTTCATCGATGGAAAGCTCGTTGCTCACCGGAGACCATCTTTTCGTGAGCAAGCTCGCATTCGGACCGAGGATACCGCAGACTCCTCTTACCATCCCGTTCACGCACAATGTCATATTCGGAAAAGAGTCCTATTCGACGCTGATCCAGAATGACTACAGGAGGCTGAAAGGCTTCAGGGACGTCAGGAGAGGGGATTATGTAGTGTTCGGATTCCCTGACGGGGACACGGTGCTTGTGAAGGCGCCGGCCGAAGATTATTACACCGTATGCAGATTGTACGGCAAGGACTACGCAGTCAGGTCTTACGGACCTGTTGTAGTGAGGCCATCCGACAAGAAAGACCATTATGTCAAAAGATGCGTCGCTGTTGCGGGAGATACTCTTTCGATAGTCAACGGACAGGTTTATGTGAATTCCGAGGCACAGACCGTATGGCCTGGCGTGCAGACTACATATTCGGTGGTTACCAACGGTACCCGGATCAATCTCAAGACGCTTGAAAAACTCGGGCTCAATCTTTCTGAACTGTATTTCGACGAGTCAATGCCGGGATACCCCCAGATGCCTCTTACGGCGGAAATGCTTGACCAGGTCAGGTCATGTCCGAATGTGGTGAGCATCGAAGAACAGATTGACGTCTATCCGCCTGACTATCCGGATTCCTATCTGATGCTTTTCCCGTTTATCGAGGATTTCAGATGGACGAGGGACAATTACGGCCCTCTCTGGATTCCGAAGGCAGGTGAGACCGTGAAGCTCGATGCTTCCGTGCTCCCTCTTTATGAGAGAATCATCAGGGTGTATGAGGGGAATGACCTCGACATTGATGCGGAAGGCAGGATTTATGTCAACGGGACCGAGACGTACGAGTACACTTTCAAGCAGGATTATTACTTTATGATGGGTGACAACAGGCACAATTCCCTGGATTCCCGATATTGGGGATTCGTCCCGGAGGACCACATAGTAGGAAGGCCGGCGATGATATGGCTTTCCACCGACAGGAACAGGCAGTTCCCTCACAATGTGAGATGGCGGAGGTTCTTCAAATTTGTGTAGTTTATTTGGAATTCAGAAAATTAAACCCGATATTTGCACCCTGCGTGTAATATTTTTAACGAAAATTATAAAAGTACAATAATATGGCAAAGGTTTGTCAAATAACAGGAAGGAAGAGGATGATCGGCAACAATGTCGCACACTCCAAGCTCCGCACGAAGAGAAAGTTCTCTTTGAACCTCAGACACAAGAGATTCTGGCTGGAGTCAGAGCAGAGGTTCGTCACACTCAAGTTAACGTGCAAAGGTATCAGGCACATTGAGAAGAATGGCCTTGAGAAGACCATCAGGGATGCACAGAATAAAGGATATATTGACCTTGTTTAATCAGAAGAATTATGGCAAAGAAAGCTAAAGGAAACAGGGTGCAGGTCATCCTGGAGTGCACTGAGCAGAAGCAGAGCGGTGTCCCTGGAATGTCCAGGTATATCACCACCAAGAACAAGAAGAACACCCCGGACCGTCTTGAGCGTATGAAATACAACCCATACCTCCACAAGGTGACTCTTCATCGTGAGATCAAATAATTAAGGAGAACGATATATGGCAAAGAAAGCAGTCGCAACCTTCGCAGCCAAGGCTGGCGCAAGAAGCATTGTAAAGTGCATCCGTATGGACAAATCTCCGAAGACAGGTGCTTATGTCTTTGTTGAGCGTTTCGTGGATGCAGGTAAGGAGAAAGAGTTCTTCGAGAAGAAATAACATCTGAAAGGATAGTAGAATATTGAGCGGATGACCGGGAATTATGCCTGAGTCGTCCGCTCTTGTTTTGCATTGTTGCCAATGACGCAAATATCAAAGATTTTGATTATATTTGTCAGATTAAAAAACCAATTGTAGACCATGGGCATTTTTGACAAAGGAGTGAAGAAAACCAATGAAGGATTTTTCAAGAGGCTTTCCAGGGCGATAGCCGGAAAATCCCGTGTGGATGATGATGTTCTGGATGCCATCGAGGAGGCTCTCGTGTCTTCGGACATGGGTGTCGATACGACATTGAAAATCATCGAAAACCTTGAGGAAAGGGTGGAACGTGACAAGTTCATGTCGATGGATGAGCTCGTAGGAATGCTCAGGGAAGAGATTGCTGCATTGCTCGACGTGGATTCCTCGACAAAGGAGGAACCCGGAGTGCTGCCTTTCGATTTCTCGAAGAGTCCTTTGGTTATTCTCGTGGTAGGAGTGAACGGAGTCGGCAAGACCACCACCATAGGCAAGCTCGCTTCGAGGCTCAAGGCCGAAGGCAAGAGTGTGATTCTCGGCGCGGCAGACACGTTCAGGGCCGCCGCCGTGGAACAGCTCCAGATATGGGCTGACCGCGCCGGAGTCAGCATTGTGAAGCAGGAGATGGGCTCTGATCCGGCTTCAGTGGCCTATGACTCGGTAAGTGCTGCAGTGGCAAGAAAGGCCGATGTGGTCATAATCGATACTGCAGGACGTCTTCACAACCGCATCAACCTGATGAACGAGCTGACCAAGATAAGGAACGTCATCAGGAAGGTTGTTCCGGATGCCCCGCACGAGGTGCTGCTGGTATTGGACGGTTCCACAGGCCAGAATGCCTATCAGCAGGCGAAAGAGTTCGCCAAGGCTACGGACATCACGTCCATGGCAGTCACCAAACTGGACGGCTCTGCAAAAGGCGGTGTCGTGATAGGAATAGTGGACCAGATGAAGATACCTATCAAGTTCATAGGGATAGGAGAGGGGATAGACGACCTCAAGGTCTTCGACAAGAAGGAGTTCGCCGCCTCGCTCTTCAATCCGGAGGACTTGGAAAAATAATCTTTTGGAAAATAAATTGTTATAAAATATGAAACTGTCTTATAGCTGGTTAAAGGAATATCTGGAGTGCGACCTGGCGCCGCAGCAGATTGCAGACGCTATGACTTCCATCGGAATCGAGGTGGATTCAGTGTCGGAGGAAGAGGAAATACCTGGCGGACTTGCCGGAGTGGTGGTCGCTGAGGTGAAGGAATGTGAGGTGCATCCGAATTCGGACCATCTTCATATCACCAAGGTGGATGACGGTACTGGCGAACTTCTCAATGTGGTTTGCGGTGCTCCGAACGTTGCTGCAGGCCAGAAAGTCCTGTTCGCAAGAGTGGGCTCAGTCCTTCCGGGTGACTTCAAGATAAAGAAATCCAAGATCCGCGGAGTGGAATCCCTCGGAATGATTTGCGCGGAAGACGAACTCGGAATCGGCAATGACCATTCAGGAATCAAGGTTCTTCCGGCAGATGCTCCGGTGGGAACTTCCGCCAAGGAATATCTCCATCTCAAGTCAGATGCCGTTATTGAATACGAGATTACGGCCAACAGGGTGGATGCCGCATCCCACATCGGAGTCGCACGTGACCTGTACGCATATCTCAAACTGAACAATATTCCTTGCTCGTTCTCCTATCCTGACGTGAGCGCTTTCAGGGAGGGTGAAGGAGAGGCAATCCCCGTGGATGTCCTCAATGCTGACGGTGCTCCTGAATATCAGGGAATTACAATCCGCGACGTGAAGGTTGGCCCGTCTCCTGACTGGCTCCAGAAAAAGCTTTTCTCCATTGGACTTCATCCTATCAACAATGTGGTGGATATCTCCAATTTCGTGCTTTTCGAGGTCGGACAGCCGCTTCATACTTTCGATGCAGACAAGATTTCCGGTGGCCGCGTCATAGTGCGCAGGGCAGGTGAAGGGGAGAAGATTGTCACTCTCGACGGAGTTGAGAGAGCCCTGCATGCCAATGACATGGTGATTGCCGACGAGAACGGTCCTATGTGCATTGCCGGAGTGTTCGGCGGTGTTGATTCAGGAGTGACCGGGAATACTGTTAATGTTTTCCTTGAGAGTGCATACTTTGATCCGGGTTCCATCCGCAAGACTTCCAAGACTCACGGACTCCAGACCGATGCTTCATTCCGTTACGAGAGAGGAGCTGACCCTGGAATCATCCCGTTTGCTGCAAAGCGTGCCGCACTCCTCATCCAGGAGCTTGCAGGCGGAAGAATCGAGGGGAAAGTCCAGGTTTCATACCCTGAACCTATTGAGAAGAAGGTCATTGACCTCGACTATGACAGGATTGAAAGATTCATTGGCAAGAAGATCGGTCACGATGTCATCGAGAACATACTGACCTGGCTCTCATACGATTTCATCGAGAGGCGTGCTGATGCACAGGGAAATCCTGCAGGTGCCAGGGTTGCCGCTCCGTCCTATATGATTGACGTATATCGCGAGTGCGACGTCGTGGAGGAGATCCTGAGAATCTATAGCTACAACAATATCGAGCTTCCTCAGCACATGAAGATGTCTGTCGGGACCACTCCGGTTCCTGATCCTGAGGCAGTTCGCAATTACATTTCCAATTTCCTGGCTGCCAACGGCTTCGCGGAGACGATGAACAATTCGCTCACCAAGAGCGCCTACTATACCGGACTCCAGACCTTCCCTGAGGAGCGTTGCGTGAGAATCGTGAACCCTCTCAGCGCAGACCTGAACGTAATGCGCCAGACCTTGATACTGAACGGTCTGGAAGTGATAGCATACAATCTCAACCGTCAGATATCGTCCCTTAAGACATTCGAATACGGTTCTGTATATCAGCGTCTTCCGGAGACTGACGGCAAGACTCTCGAGTCATACGAGGAGCATCAGTGCTTTGCTCTCTTCATTTCCGGCACTTCGGCAAAATCATGGAGGAGCGGAGGACAGAAGAGCAGCTACTTCGAGTTGAAAGGCTATCTCGAACTCCTTCTGAAACGCTACGGAGCAGATATCTATTCGCTTGAGACCCAGGCCGCTCCGTCTGATATTTTCGCGGAGGGTATTGTCTATAAGCTTCCTGGTACTCATGAGACCCTCGCCACCATCGGAACAGTGCTTCCGGCATTGGCCCGCAAATTCGATGTGCGCCAGCCTGTGTTCGCGGCCGAAATCTGCTGGCAGACTCTCCTCAAGCTCGCTGCGAGGGTGAAGGTGAAGTTCCAGGAAATGCCTAAGTTCCCTGAGGTAAGGCGTGACCTTGCAATTCTTCTTGACGAATCCGTTCCTTATGCAGACCTCTGCAGGGCTGCCCACAAGGCAGTGAAGAAGATTCTCAAGCAGGTGAGCCTCTTCGACGTTTACCGCGGGGACAAGATTCCGGAGGGAAAGAAGCAGTATGCGATGAACTTTGTATTCCAGGATCCGGACAAGACATTGACTGATCAGGAGACAGAGAAGGCAGTCGACCGTCTGCTCTCGACATTCCAGAATACATTCGGTGCCGTTCTGAGGTAGGATGAGGAAATTCCTTCATATAGTTGCTGCATCGGCATTGGTCTTCTGCGTCTTCGCATGCGGAAGGGAAGGCCGGGTCATTCCTCCCAAGGACATGGCCCGGATATATGTCAGGATGCTTCTGACCGACCAGTGGCTGAGGGACAATTACAGCCTGTCGAAGATTGCCGACACTTCACTTGTGTATGAGCCTGTGCTCAATGAGTTCGGATACAATTCATCCGACTATATTGCAAGCGTCGGGCATTATATGAAGGAACCGGAGAAGTTCGGGAAGATTTTCGACAATGTGAAGGATATTCTTCAGGAGCGTATTGACGAGCTTACTTTCGAGGAGCGCAAGGCGGCCCGTCTTGACAGCATCAGGAGGGCAATAGAAGCGAGTCCGTTCAGAAGGGCTGAGATATTCCGTTTCGATGCCGCCGACTCTGCAAGATTGGATACCGTACGGATTACACCGGATTCCACCGGGCTGTATGTCTGGGAGCGCATAATTCCTGACACGGTTTATTACGGGCCGGCGTTCCATGTGCCGGTGAAGGATACTGTAGCGGTATCGGATTCCTTGGCGGTATCGGATACTCTTGCGGTCCCGGAAGGTCAGGCAGTGTCTGCTGAAAAACCGGTGCGTTCACATGGCAGAAAGGCTTTGCCTGTCCCGGGAAAAGAGGTGGCCGGACAGGGCAGTTTCAAACTGAAGAATGACAAGAATATGCAGCGTTTTTTCAGCAAGTCTGATGAATCGGCTAAAAATGATGAATGATGAGCAGGAAGATACAGGCGGATTATGTCTATACCGGGCTTGATGCCAGGCCGTTGAGGAACGGAACCGTGGAGATTGCAGAGGACGGAACGGTTATTTCCGTTGCCGGCGGAAGCTGCGGGGATGTATGTGAACGTGTCCGGGGTGCAATTGTACCGGGATTCGTGAATGCACATTGTCATCTGGAACTTTCTTACATGAAGGGCAAGTTCCGCAAGGGCTCGGGTATGGCCGGATTCATCGACCAGATCAATGCCCTCCGGGACACGGTGACACTTGAGGAGAAGAAACAATTCATTTCCGACTGGATGGACACAATGTGGAAGAGGGGAGTGAGCGCAATGGCTGATATCAGTAATTGTGATGACTCGTTCGAGGCCAAGAGGGTGTCCCCGATGTATACCAGGACTTTTCTCGAGGTGTTCGGCACTGAGCCTGAAGATTGCGGGAAGGTAATGTCCGGTGTGGAGGAACTGAAGAAAGTGGCTGATTCCTATGGGATAGACGCGGCTCCGACTCCCCATGCCTGCTATACTACAAGTCCTGAACTGCTTACGGCGGTGTCAGGGGCGGCATTGGATTCGGGTTTCCTTTCATATCACAGCGAAGAGTCGCCTGAAGAGGAGGAGATGCTGATATCCGGGTCTGGTCCTATGTACGACAACCGCATACGTGCGGGAATGAGCGTTCCTCCGGTAACGGGTAAGTCTTCGCTTTTGTATTTTATTGACAGGCTTGCGCTTGCGCATCCGGCTCCGTATGATGCACATATTCTGCTCGTTCATGAGGTCTGCATGGACCGTGAGGGAACAGAGGCTGTGAAAAAGGTCATGAAGCATCCGTACGTGGCGCTTTGCCCTTGCTCCAACATATTCATACATAATGCCTTGCCTGATGTAAGGATGCTTGCTTCCTCAGGAATCAAGCTGACTGTGGGAACTGATTCGCTGTCGAGCAATGATGACCTGGACATGGTAAGGGAGTTGTTCTGCCTGCAGGAGAACTTCCCTGATATCCCATTGGGAGAGATGATAATCTGGGCTACGGCGAACGGGGCTGATTTCCTCGGACGTGAGGATATGCTCGGAAGCATTGCTCCGGGAAAGAGGCCGGGCATAGTGGCCATTGAGAATTTAGCTGAAGACGGCAGGCTTACTACCGCAAGCCGTTCATATAGAATTGTCTGATCATGCTTAGGGAAAAACTGGTATTCGGACCTATTTTCAGCCGGCGGCTCGGCTCATCTCTCGGAATCAATCTTCTTCCGGAGAACGGGAAGTTGTGCAATTTCGACTGTGTATATTGCGAATGCGGTTGGAACAGGGACGGAAGGGATGACACCAAGCTGCCCCAGCCTGCGGATTTGAGGTCCGAACTGGAGCGCGTCCTGGCTGATTGTCTTGAAAAAGGAGTCAGAATTGATTCGATTACTTTCTCGGGTGACGGGGAACCTACCTTGAATCCTCATTTCCCGGAGATGATAGATATTACTCTGGAGCTCAGGGACAAGTATTTCCCTGATTCCGTGGTGTCGGTATTGTCCAATGCGACATTGATTGCAAGACCCGGAGTCCGCGAAGCGCTGATGAAGGTGGACAATCCGATTCTGAAACTGGATGCCGGCATTGACAGTCTCGCACTGAAGATGAACCAGCCTTCAGGTCATTATTCCGTAAGGGAGACCGTGGAGGCAATGAAACTGTTCAACGGCAATTTCGTCCTCCAGACAATGTTCCTGAAGGGGCCCGGCATCGATTCCCTTGCAGCGGACAATCTGGAAGCGTGGCGGAATATCGTAAGGGAACTCCGTCCACGGGAGGTGATGATGTACACGCTTGACAGGCCTGCACCGGCTGAAGGCCTGGAGAAGGTTCCGGTGGAGAGCATGGAAGAGGCGGCAACTCTGCTGATACAGGAGGGATTCAAGGTACAGATTAAAGGATAATATTATAATTAATTAGATATGAGTGAGTTGTATACCAAGTACGGATATTCCCCGGATAGGGAGTCTATCGACAGAAGTCTTGAACTGATTGCCTCCAATATGGAGAATATCGTTTCGGAAGATATCATCAAGGAGTGTTTTTCCTTGATGGACCTGACTACTCTGCATACAACGGATACCGTGGAGTCAGTCACCAAACTGATGAACAAGGTCAATACCTATCGGGACATATATCCGGGATTTCCA
>JBJEBJ010000019.1:0-18122 GCA_051869955.1 Candidatus Cryptobacteroides sp. | reverse complement strand
TTCGTGGCCCCTTTTTCAATTACTATCTGGGGGAAATCTACGTTACCATCTACAGATGTGTTTATCAACTATTAATCAATCTAAAAATTAAACTTATGTTGAAGAGCACAAAAACAATCTGCATTCTGTTGTGCTGCATGGCATGGACAGGAGGCGCCGCTCTGTCGGACCTCGCTGCAGCTGAGAATGAGAATTCATTCGGTGCACAACAGGAAAATGTCTGCACAGGTGTCGTATATGACGCAAGCGGGCAGACAGTCATAGGAGCCTCTATCCAGGTCAAGGGAACGACCAAGGGAACAGTCACCGATATCGACGGAAACTTCTCTCTCGGCGGTGTCAATCCGGGCGATGTCCTTGTGATCTCCTGCATCAGCTATGTGACCCAGGAGATAGTTTGGGACGGCAACCCGCTGAAAGTCGTCCTCGCTGAAGACAACATGCTTCTCGAAGAGGTCGTGGTAGTCGGCTTCGGTACCCAGAAGAAGGTCAATGCCACAGGTGCCGTTTCCACTGTCAGCTCCAAGGACATTACATCCCGTCCGGTGAACTCGGTTACTGACGCTCTCCAGGGAGTAGTCGCAGGTATGACCCTCTCGACCCCGAGCAGCGGAGGTACCCTGAATTCCAACAAGAGCATCAACATCCGCGGTATCGGAACCATCGGTTCAGGATCATCCGTGACCCCTCTCATCCTCATTGACGGTATGGAAGGAACCCTCGAGTCATTGAACCCACAGGACGTGGAGAACATTTCCGTGCTGAAGGATGCTTCCGCATCTTCAATCTACGGTTCGAGAGCTGCGGGCGGTGTCATCCTCGTCACCACCAAGAGCGGAAAGGAAGGCAAGACCGTAGTGAACTACAACAACAGCTTCCGTTTCAATTCCCCTCTCAACATGCCTGACATGATGGACTCCTACTCCTGGGCAGTCTATATGAATACGGCCAGCATCAATTCCGGAAATGGAGCATGGTTCTCCGAGAAGAAGCTCGCTGACATCAAGGCTGCGCAGAAGGATCCTTCGATGCAGACGATGTTCAAGAACTCCAACAACCGCTGGGAGGTATGGGATTCCAACGACATTCTTCCTATCGGCAATACAGACTGGCTCAAGGAGCATTTCGGAAATAGCTTCTCGCACGAGCATACATTGAGCGTGAACGGTGGAAGTGAAAGGATAAGATATTATTTCTCAGCCAATTATCTCAACCAGGATGGTATCCTCCGTCATGGAGATGACAACAAGCAGCGTTACTCCGCCACCGGAAGAATCGACGCCGACATCACCAAATGGCTGAACCTCACCTACAGCACCCGCTTCACCCGCGTCGATTACGAGGCGCCTTCTGTGATGGTAAACGGTACTGATGAGTTCTACCACAACATGTGCCGTTACTGGCCTATCATCCCTACCAAGGACCCTAACGGACATTGGGTTCCGGAGTCCTACATCGAGAGATTGATGAACGGTGGTATGTACAAGACCCAGACGGACGTGTTCTCCCAGCATCTCGCCCTTCGTGCAACGCCTCTCAAAGGCCTGAATATCAATGCCGAACTGAACTACCGCATCAACAATGACAACTCCCATACCGACTGGCAGACCACTTATGGCTACGACTGCGACGGCAATCCTTATGTGGACTTCAATGCCAATTCTGCAGTCAGGGAGTACAACAACAAGAGCAATTACTTCAACCCTAATATCTACGCCGACTACAGCCATTCGTTCGGCGACCACAACCTCAAGGTGATGGTCGGTTTCCAGAGCGAATACTGGCACGGACGTACTCTCACGGGACAGCAGTACGGAATCATCGCAGGGCTTCCAACCCTCGACACCACTGCATCCAATCCTACGGTATCCGGAGGATATTCCACATGGACCACTGCTGGTTTCTTCGGCCGTATCAACTACGACTATGCAGGACGCTATCTCTTCGAGGCCAATCTCCGTTATGACGGTTCATCAAGATTCCTCCGCGAGAACCGCTGGAATCTCTTCCCTTCATTCTCCGCAGGTTGGAACATCGCGAGAGAAGGATTCTGGGAGGACTTTACCAAATGGGTGAACGTATTGAAACTCAGGGGATCATGGGGTGAACTCGGTAACCAGAACACCGACAGCCTCTATCCTTTCTATCCTTCAATGAGCTATACTCCGAAGGGCGGCAGCTGGATTGTCAACGACGCCAAGCCTAACATTGCAGGCCAGCCGAGCCTCGTATCTTCATCCCTCACCTGGGAGAGGAGCCGTACATGGGAAGTCGGCCTTGACATCGGCGCATTCAACAACCGCCTGACCGGATCATTCGGATACTATCAGCGCAAGACCTACGACATGGTGGGACCTGCACCTGAACTTCCTGACGTGCTCGGTACTGCCGAGCCGAAGACCAACAATCTCGACATGACCACCAAGGGCTGGGATCTCCAGTTGAGCTGGCGTGACGTCTTTTCTGACTTCAGCTACGGTATCTCCCTCGTCCTGAGCGACAGCAAGACCATTATCGACAAGTACCCGAATCCGGCAAAGGAACTCGGCAAGTATTATGACGGTGCCGTATATGGCGATATCTGGGGCTTCGAGACAGTAGGCATTGCAAGTTCACAGCAGGAGATGGACGCTCATCTCGCAAAGGCTGACCAGAGCTACTGCGGAAGCAACTGGACCGCCGGCGACATCATGTATGCCGACCTCAATGGTGACGGTGTAGTTGACGAAGGTGAATACACAGTGGACAATCACGGCGACCTCAAGGTCATCGGAAACAGCACTCCTCGCTACAATTTCGGTCTCAATTTCGATTTCGCATACAAGGGATTCGACCTGAAGCTGTTCTTCCAGGGCACTCTCAAGCGCGACTACATGCCGGGCAGCGCCACATTCTGGGGAGCTACCGGAACCGGAAAATGGCAGGCACTCGGATTTACGGCCCATTCGGACTACTGGACTCCTGAGAACACGGACGCATATTATCCACGTCCTGACTGGGGAGGCTGGCGCAACACCTGGACCCAGACCCGCTATCTGCAGAACGCCGCATACTGCCGTCTCAAGAACGTTACTTTGGGATATACTCTTCCGTCACATCTGACACAGAAGATATACGTGCAGAATCTCAGGTTCTTCGTTTCTGCAGAGAACCTGCTGACCATCACCAATTTCACCGACATCGCCGATCCTGAGCTCATCGGGGCCGGCTACGGCGGAAACCTCGGAAAGACCTATCCTCTTTCCAAGACAGTGTCATTCGGTGTAAGTGTAACTTTCTAAAATCGAAGTACGTATGAAACTTAAATATTTGAATATTGGACTGCTCATAGCGGCTGTTTCGGGTCTGTCTGCCTGCAACGACTTTCTGGACCGCGAACCTGAGAGCTCCGTCACGCCGAGTGCTTACTTCACTTCGGAAGCTGACCTCGCCGCTTATTCGATAAATCTCTACGGATTCTTCACGAGCATTGCTCCTGGAAGCTATGGAATCAGCACGTTCGGCTATGACAATGCCACTGACAACCAGGCTGCCACGAGCTATTCCTCACGCTGGGTGCCGGGTGAATGGAAGGTTCCTTCATCCACGAGCGACGGAGACCGTACTGCAGCATGGAATTTCTTCCAGATACGCGACTGCAACTATTTCTTCGACCAGGTTCTTCCGAAATATGAAGCCGGTGAAATCTCCGGAAGCGAAAGCAATATCAAGCATTATATCGGAGAAATGTACCTGATGCGTGCATACGCATATTTCAACAAGCTCCAGACCATCGGTGACTGTCCTATCATCACCACGGCTCTCAAGGACGATGAGGCTACATTGGTGGAGGCTTCGAAACGTCAGCCGAGCCATCTCGTGGCGCGTTTCATCCTCGGGGACCTCGACAAGGCAATTGAACTTCTCCAGGAAACTGCTCCGGGCGGAAAGAACCGTATCAGCAAGGATGTGGCATATCTTCTCCGTTCCCGCGTGGCTCTCTACGAAGGAACATGGCTGAAATACCACAAGGGTACGGCATTCGTCCCGGGCGGGCAGGGCTGGCCTGGAGATGCAAGCCTGCTTGACGGCTTCAATATTGACAGCGAGATTGATTATTTCTTCGAGCAGGCCATGAAGTCAGCGCAGGTTGTCGGCGACAAGCTCGTGGACAATCTGGTGAACAATACCGACGCCCCTGAAGGAATGGATGCATCGTTCAACAGCCTGAACCCATACTACACGATGTTCTGCGACGAGGACATGGAGAACTACAGCGAGGTGCTCATGTGGCGCAAGTATGACGAGAGCCTCAGCATTACCCACAATATCCAGATGCAGCTCCAGAACAACGGAGGCGGCTCCGGATGGACACGCGGTCTCGTGAATTCATTCCTCATGAAGAACGGACTTCCTATCTATGCGAGCGGTTCCGGCTACAACTCTGAGTGGGAGAAACAGGGCATCAAGGCCACTCTCCAGGACAGGGATTCCCGTATCCGCATTTTCACCAAGCAGGACGGCGACATCGAGAACTACACATCTGCCGGGACTATCAACTATGTTGACCTTGAGTGGGTTGTGAAAGGCAACAGCGAGACCCGCATGGTGACCGGATATGCCATCAAGAAGGGCAAGCATTACAATGACTATATGCAGACCCTGCACCACAAGGGCACGACCGGAAGCATCGTATTCCGCGGCACGGAGGCTCTCCTGAACTACATGGAGGCAAGCTACGAGAGGAACGGCAATATCGATGGTACCGCCGGCAAATACTGGCGTGCACTGCGTACCAGGGCCAAGGTGGATCCTGACTACTACAAGACCATTTCCGCTACCATAATGACCGAGGAGGCCAAGGGTGACTTCGGCGCATATTCTCACGAACAGCTCATTGACCCTACCCTCTACAATATCCGCCGCGAGCGCCGCAACGAGTTCATCGGCGAGGGAATGCGCTGGGCAGACCTCAAGAGATGGAGGGCTTGCGACCAGGTCAAGGGATACCAGATCGAGGGAATGCGTTACTGGGGTTCTGCATACGTAGGCACATGGACCAATGATTCCGGACAGGATCTCGTAGTCGTGGATGTGGCCGGAGGTTCCGGCAATATGTCGGATGAGAGCATCAGCGGTGTTTATATCCGCCCTTACCAGATAAGCAGCGTGAACAATTCCGCGTTCGACGGATACAAGTTTACCCCTGCACATTATCTCTCGCCTCTGCCTCAGAGCGCGTTCCGCCAGACTGCATCAGGTGACAAGACTGACCTGGATACATCAGTCCTCTACCAGAATCCAGGCTGGCCGAAGATTGGCGGACAGGGTCCGGAAATGTAGGATAATTTGGATTGATTAAATTGGAAGCTGACCCTTTTTGGGCCGGCTTCCTTTTTTTGCCTATATTTGCGTTCTCAAATGACAAACTTGATTATGAATACTTTTTCCAATTTGACGGCTGTGCAGATAGCGGTCCTCGAGGCGCAGTCATGCCGCTGCGATGACTGGTCGGAGGTTACAGTCTCAGACGGATTCGATCCGGCATATGTCCGAAACGTCAATTTCTCGGGCCGTGTCAGATTAGGCTCGTTCAACAAGATATTCACTCTCGCCGGAGGAATTCGAAAGCATAGCGGCATCTACCATGCCACATTGCACAATGTCGAGGTAGGTGATGACTGCATGATAGAGCATATACGCAACTATATAGCAAACTATATAATCGGTGACGGGTCATATATTGAGAATGTTACCGACCTCATTACATACGGAGAGACGTCCTTCGGCAATGGTACCAGTGTCTGTGTGCTCAATGAGACCGGAGGCCGGGAGGTTGCCATACATGATCATCTCTCGTCTCACGAAGCGTATATAACGGCTCTGTACAGACATGACCATGAACTCATAAGTGCCATTGGCCGGCTTGTAGGAGATTATGTACATTCAGTCACTTCATCTGTCGGTATTATAGGAAAGAATGTAGAAATCCTTGATGCCATGCATATAGTGAATGTGAAGATAGGAGATTCTGCAAAAATCAACGGCGCTTCCCGGCTGCGCAACGGCACGATTGTATCTTGTCTCGAGGCTCCGGTACATGTAGGGATGAACGTGATTGCTGACGATTTCATTGTCGAGAGCGGCTCATCCATTACCGACGGTGTCACCCTGACCAGATGCTTCATCGGTCAGGCCTGTTCCCTTGGACACGGCTATACTGCCTCGGATTCCCTGTTCTTCAGTAATTGCCAGGGAGAAAATGGAGAAGCCTGTTCGCTGTTCGCCGGACCTTACACCGTCACCCATCACAAATCCACTCTTCTTATAGCCGGCATGTTCTCGTTCATGAACGCGGGATCTGGTTCCAATCAGAGCAATCACATGTACAAACTGGGGCCCATACATCAGGGTATATTCGAGCGCGGGGCCAAGACCACTTCTGATTCATATGTTCTGCTGCCTGCGAAGATCGGAGCTTTTTCCCTCGTAATGGGACGGCATGTCAACAATCCCGACACTACAGATCTTCCGTTCTCGTATCTTATTGAGCAGCAAGGAGTGACGTATTTAGTGCCCGGAGTGAATCTCAAGTCAGTAGGTACTATCCGCGATGTGAAGAAGTGGCCGGAACGCGACAGGAGGACCGATCCTCACCGTCTCGATCATATCAATTTCAACCATCTCAGTCCTTTCACGGTACAAAAAATGTTTGCAGGAATAGGAATCCTCGAGAAGTTGCGTGAGGCATCCGGCAACAAGGCTGACAATTATTATTACAAGAAATCCGTCATTCGCAATGCCGCCCTTCACAAGGGTATTAATTATTATCGGACAGGTATCGTGAAATTTCTTGGCAATTCATTCATTTCCAGGATTGAGAATGCTGATCTGAGCAGTGATGAATCCCTTCGCAGTACGTTGGCCATGGATTCAGGGACGGGAAGTGGCGATTGGCTGGACATATCGGGTCTCATATGCCCGGCATCGGAAATAGAGCGACTGTGTAAAGATATTGCAGAAGGCCTTGTAAATAATATCCTTGAACTCAATGACAGATTCCGGGGCATTGCTTCATCATATTACAGCTATGAGTGGACATGGGCATATCATGCGATAGAGCGATTCTTTGGGTATAATCTCAAGGAGATGACTCGTCAGCAGGCCATTGAGTTGGTATGCCAGTGGAAGGAGGCGGTAGTGTCTCTGGACAATCTTATTTACGATGATGCCGGCAAGGAGTTCGAGCTTACATCTATGACTGGATTCGGAGCAGACGGGGATAAGTTGCGCAGAAATGAGGATTTTGCTGCAGTCCGGGGCGGCAGTTTCGAAGAGAATCCATTTGTCCTCGAAGTTCTCGACCATATAAGGCGGAAGAGCGAGCTCGGAGACAATATGATTGCAAGGCTCAGTGCAGGAGAACGTCAGATTCTCACTGATTGATGACGTATCCGGGATTCTGTACGAAGTCAGGGTTGAGGTCCACGTCACGCTTCGGGACAGGGGCGGTGTACAGATATTCGTATGTGGTGTATTTCAATCCGTTGCTGATGACCCACCATTCCGGCCGGCCGTTGCGCTTGAGCTCGAACCACCTGTCGCCTTCCATGAAGAGTTCCTTCCTCCGCTCGTCAAATATTGCCTGGAGCAGGGGTGTCAGTGGCCTGCCGTAGGTGTCCTCGCTTATACGGCTGTCATCCCTTACGGGAGGAAGATTGCCCGAGGTCAGGTCTTCTGCATCTTCTATCCTGTTGCGTCTCAATTCATTGAGCCATTTCAATGCCCCGGCCTCATCTCCCGTGTGACAGCATGCTTCGGCCATCATCAGCACGATTTCCGAAAGCCTTACACGGCATTCCGGCTGCTTGATGTTGAAACGCTTCCTGTCGAAACAGGTCGTGTATCGGATGTCTTTCCCAGGTTCTGGCCCGAAAAGCCTGATCAGCGACGCGCAGGCAGGCCTGCTGGCAAGATAGCCTTTCAGGTAGGTGAAATACCAGTCCAGCTCGCTGGAATTGTTGACGTGCGACTTGATTATGACTTCTCCCGAAGCATTGCCGGTCGAGTTTATCATTTCCGCGTAGCCGGATGCCGGAGTCAGTTCGAACCCGCTGTTTTCGAGGATGTCCGTGCATATTTCTTTCGTGAGGTCCCAGTCGCAGCACCAGAAAGCCAGTTTTGCACGGTAAGCCTTCACCACCCATTCCGTAAATATGTATGTCTTGTCTGACGGGTTCAGTTCCAATGACTTGCGCAGCATTTCGCCGGAATATTCACAGGACTCCCGAAGTGTGCCCCTTGCTGTCATGTCGTTGATGTCGAACTTATCCACGACCGGTATCCCGGGAAGGTCGTCGGCGGAATCGTCGCTCCACGGCTGGCAGAAATTCCGGATAAGATGGTAATAGCATATTCCCTTGATTGCGTATGCAGCCGACAGCGTATTTTCCGCAGTATCTCCGCTTCTTCCGGAGAGATTCTCTATGAGGATGTTGCAGTCCCTGACCACTTCCCATATATCCGCGTAATACAGCTGCATCGTATTGATGCATTCCCCGGAATACAGCGTTATCGAACCGGCCCTGATGTTCGCGTCCAGATCGTCGGCGCAGCCTTCGAGCCTGGCGATGACATCCATGTTGCCGATGATACATTCGTCAGCCCCGCCTTCGATGTCCCTCAGCCTCGTGTGCAGAATCGAGGCGAATTCCTCATCGGTCTTCGGTATGACCTCCCCCTGCGGCTGTACGTCCAGGTATCTTCCACAGCCGGAGAGCAATGCGCCAAGCGCCGCCATGATGATTGTCCTGTTCATGTCGTTCATTGTCAGAAATCTATGTTAAGGCCTGCAGATACGCTCCGGGTGGTCGGGTATGTGGCTCCCGGCACTTCAGGGTCCATTCCGTCGTATCCCGTGAATGTGAAGAAATTGTTCAGGGCGACGTTGAAGCCGATTCCCCCCAGCCTGATTTTTCTCATTACCTTCCCCGGAAGCGAATAGGAGAGGATGATGGACTTTATCCTCAGGTATGAATTGTCTTTCAGGTAGATGGCATCAATGATGCTGTAGTCCATCGGGTTGTATGACGAGAAATTGTATTTCGTCCCGAAATAGTCGTAGATTCGCGGATATTTCGCGCCGGACGTGTTTTCGGCAGTCCATCTGCCAGTGCGGTCCGCCCTCACGTTCAGGTGGTTGGAATACAGGTCGCTGTACTGTGACTGGACTGTCTCCGTGCTGACTCCCGAGTGCTTGCATGAGGTGTAGCTTGCTGGGGATTCTATTTTGTCGAATGTCTTTGAACCCAAAGAATATACGCCGCTGATAACCAGACGGAAGTCCTTGTAGCCGGCACTTATGTTGAAACCTCCGGTGAACGGAGCGATGGTCGTCCCGAGATATGTCCTGTAATTGTCCGGCTTGTTCAGGTCGGTGCTGTTGCTGATGACGGCGTCATCCCTTAGTTTGAACTGGTAAAGTCCGCTGCTGCTGTCCACACCTGCCAGTTCTCCGCTGAATATCGCCCCTGCAGGATAACCCTGAACGTAACGGTCCTTGGACGTCACCCCGGCGGAGGTCGAAGGACGGAACTTGGTGACCTTGTTGTAGTTGTAGGCGAAATTCACGGCTGCCGAGAGGCTCCAGTCACGTTGCTGCAGAATCTTGCCGTTCAATGTCAGTTCCACACCGCTGTTCATTATGTCTGCCGAATTGAAATTCACATAGGTGAATCCGGTGGTGCTCTGCACCTGGGACGATGTCACTACGTCGGTGCTCAGGCGGTGGTAATATTCTGCATTCACGGTGAGCCGGTCTTTCCAGAGCCCGAAGTCAAGCCCCGCCTTGGCGTCCCTCGTCTTTTCCCATCCGAGGTCCGGATTCGGTGCTGAAGGAATGGTCCCGAGATTGAATGTCTGCTCTCCGAAATATCTGTATTCCTGTTGCAAGTATCTGATTACCAGCTGGTGAGTGGTGGATGTATTTACCTCTCCCGTGAAGCCGAGGGCTGCCCTTAACGTGGCGTGGGACACTGCCGGCAATGCTTTCCTGAACCAACTTTCCTCCCCGATGTGCCAGGCGGCACCTGCGCTCCAGGTAGGATTGAACTGCCTGTTGTTTCCGAAATTGGAGCTGCCATCGGTGCGGAACGAGGCGTTCAGGACAATGCTTTTCCCGAGGTAGTAATCGGCTGAGGCATAGAAGGATGCGTATCTGGTCTTGGTGAAATACTGCCCGTTCAGGCGCTCCACTTCGCTCACCCATTCATCCACCGGTCCGCTTACAGGAGGAAGGGAGGTGGTGCCTGTCTTCGGGTCGTAATTGTATCTCTTGGAGAACAATGTGTTCGAGTCAGCCCCGCGGATCTCTGCGCCGGCAAGGACGTTGAGATTGTGGAGCTCGTTGAATGTACGGTTGAATGTAAAATGCCCGCGTAGCACGTAACTGTTCCTGTTCGTGCGGTTCTGTGAAATGTTGCCGTACAGGTTGGTCTGCGAACGGTCATCGCTGCCGAGCCTGTCCCGGAATGCCGACCAGGTGTATTTGTCCACTGTCCTGTCCGTGGAATTGTTTGAGAATGTGTAGGATGCGAGCCCGTTGAAATGCAGCGGACCGAAGATTTTCACGTCAATCTGCCCCCGGACAGTGCCTGTGGTGTTGACTGTGCTGGTGCTGTTCGAGTCTAGTTCGCGGAGGATGTTGAACCCGTTCTCCGGCATTACCTGTTCGTCCTGCCTTCCGTTCCAGTAACCGAGCGAGAACCAGGTCCGGTCAGCCGCGTAGGAGCCGTCATCATTGAATGCACGCTCGTAAGGGTTTGAGAAATAGGCGTATTTGAATGGATCCACGCTCGAGTACGGCATTTCCGATTCCTGCCTTGCCGCTTCTGTCCCGATGTCGATGCGTACCCGGTCGGAAGGTTTCATGGTGAGGTTCGCATTGAAATTGTATCTCCGGTAGTCATTGTGTATCAGCATTCCGTTCTCGTCGTTCAGGCCCAATGAAATGTAATACGTGCATTTCTCTGAGCCGCCGCTGGCGGACAGATGGTGGCCCTGCGAGAAGGAATTGCGGAACAGGAGCCCGTACCAGTCGGTGTCCGATTCGCCGAGTGCGGCTATCAATGCATCCTGTCCTGCCGTGTCACCCTTGAGGTAAGCGAACTCTCCGAGTCCTGCCCTGATTTGTCCGACAATTCCGACTACTGGATATATTACAGTATTGTCAGTCAATGACTTGAGATATTTCTCCGCCGAAAATTCGTTCCACAGTTCGTCCTCCCATGCCAGTTTCTGGGCGGAATTCATCAGGTCCAGGTCTTTCTGCGGCCGGAACGACCAGGAGAACGTGTTCCTGTAGCTTATCTTCATTTTCCCGGCCTCGCCTTTCTTAGTCGTCACCACGATGACTCCGTTGGCTGCCCTCGAACCGTAGATTGCGGCTGCTGCGGCGTCTTTCAGGATGGTGATGCTTTCAATGTCATTCGGGTTGATGTTGCCGATACCGTTCACGAAGATGTCGTCGAACCCTCCTGTCGCGAGCTGCTCGGACGTGAGCGAAGGGGAATCGTTCTGCAGCGGCACTCCGTCGATTACCCAGAGCGGTTGGCCGGTACCGGTGATGTTGTTCGTGCCCCTGATACGGATTCTGGACTGGATGCCCGGCTGGCCGGACGTGGCTGAGACTGCGACACCTGCCGCTTCTCCCTGCATCAGGGCGTCCACGGATGAGATTGCCTTCGACTTGAATGTATCTTCACTCAGGACCGCGACGGAACCGGTCATCCGCTTTACCGTGGTCTGGGCATATCCCGTCACGACCACCTGGTCGAGCATGTTCTCCTCAATTTTCAGGATTATCCTCACCCCTTCCGTATTTCCCGGGATTATTGTGTAGAGGAGTTCTTCCATTCCTATAGAGCTGATTGTGAATGTCTTGGCTTCCTTGGGCAATGCTATCGAGAACCGTCCGTCCAAATCCGTGACCGTACCTGCCGATGGCTTCTCCCTGCAGACTATTCCCGCACCGATGACAGGTGCCCCTTCCTGGTCCACCACCGAGCCTGAGAAAACGGCGTCCTGGGCTGCCGCCTGCACAGTGAACAGGAGGACAATGACAATCAAAGGCAATATGTTACGTATTCTTTCCATTTGCAGTATCCGTGTTCGACCCGGGCTTGACTCAAGAGCCCGGTTCTGTTACAAAGGTAGCACGTATTCCCCATACTCCAACGGAAACCGCCAATTTTTGTCGTCAATTGTTATTTATTCCGCGGATTTTGAGTAAGTTTGCCTTCCGGAACGGCGGCTGCCGGGAGCCGTCAGGAAGATTGTATCAAATCCGCCGCGTCCCGGAATGCGGCGAGGAACGGAAACGAAATGGAATTCAAGGAATTCGCTTATTGCTCGGACAAGTACCAGTACACGATGGGAAAGTCCTTCATGGAATGCGGGAACGCGGAGAAGCCTGCAGTATTCAATCTCTTCTACCGCAAGGCCCCGGAAAACAACAACTGGGCAGTGGTCAGCGGCACTGACGAGGTGCTCGAGATGATAGCCAATCTCGGCTCCATGCCCGAGGATTTCTTCGGGAAATTCCTCCCGGGTGACGAATATGCGGAGTTCCGGCACTATCTCGCCGGGATGAAATTCACGGGCAATGTATATGCGATGAAGGAGGGGGAGATTGCCTTCCCGAACGAACCGATTATTATTGTCGAGGCTCCTCTTGTTCAGGCGCAGGTGCTCGAGACCCCTATGCTCTGCATAATGAATCATCAGATGGCAGTGGCCACGAAGGCGTCCCGGGTATGCCGTGCGACTGACAGGCCGGTGAGCGAATTCGGATCGAGGCGCGCACACGGACCATGGGCGGCCACATACGGAGCCAAGGCTGCTATAATTGCCGGATGTGCAAGCACTTCCAATATCCTGACCGGAGTGATGAACGGGGTCCCGTCAACGGGCACCATGGCACACAGTTTCGTGACATCGTATGGCAGTACTGTGGAAGGGGAGCACAAGGCATTCTGCGACTATATCCGCACCCATCGCGGGGAGAACCTGATTCTCCTGATTGATACTTACGATACTCTCAAGTGCGGAGTGCTCAATGCGATACGAGCATTCAAGGAAAACGGAATCGACAATTCCTACCCTTACGGATACGGCATCAGGCTCGACAGCGGGGACCTTGCATATCTCTCTGTTGAGGTCAGGAAAATACTTGACGCCCACGGACTTACGGGATGCAAGATATTCGCTACCAATTCCCTTGACGAGTATCTCATCACTGACCTGGAGCGTCAGGGAGCGAAGATAGACTCCTACGGAGTGGGTGACGCCATAGCCACGAGCAAGGCGGCCCCGTGCTTCGGCAATGTGTACAAGCTCGTCCAGGTCGGCGGCGAGCCTGTCCTGAAGAAGTCCGAGGACAGGATAAAGCTCATCAATCCGGGATTCCAGATTACATACAGGCTCATGAAGGATGACGAGGACGGGAATGAGATCTATAAGGCCGATGTGACGTGCCTGCGGGGAGACAGTCTCGCGGAAGACATTGAGGCCGGCCGTACCGTCACCGTGAAGGACGAGTACGACAGGTACAAATACAAGGTGTTTGAGGAGGGTACATACAGGTGGAGGGCTCTCCAGGTTCCTGCAATCCGGAACGGAGCCAGGGTGGCCCCACGCAGGACGCTGCAGGAGAAGAAGGCTTTCTACAATGATACCCTGCATCATTTCAGCCCTTCCGAGCGCAGGCTCATCAATCCTCATTATTACAAGGTGGACATTTCGGACGACCTTTACAATCTCAAGAACGGGATTCTGTCCAAGCTCGTCGGGGAAATCGCAAAATTCAAGATATGATAAACGATTCTTTACTTGTGGTCGTGGACATGCTCCATGATTTCATTGACGGCAGCCTTGCCTGCGAAAATGCAGATGCAGCCGTCGCCAATACCGTGGAATTCATCAGCCGCACAAGGGGCGATGACCTGCCCGTGTTCTTCATCAGGGACCATCATCCTGCAGATCATTCCTCGTTCAGCGAGTTCGGCGGGATATGGCCGGTACATTGTGTCGCAGGCACTCATGGCGGTGAGATAGACGAACGCCTGAAGCCGTTCGTGGATGAAGACCTCGTGTTCGACAAGGGGTGTGACAGGGAAGTGGAGCAGTATTCCGGATTCGACGGCAGGAATTCAGCAGGGCAGTCCCTCGGGGAAGTGGCCGGAATGCTGGAGCCCAAGGACGTGTACGTGTGCGGCATTGCCACGGAATATTGCGTCAGGAACACCTGCGAGGACCTGCAGAAAGCCGGATTCCATGTGGTACTTCTGTCTGACTGCCTCGCCTATGTCACCGGGGAAGGCCACAGGAAGGCCCTTGACGAAATGCGTGCTGAAGGAATAGTCGTGAGATAATGGTAAATTCGTTCGTATATGCTTGATAATCTGAAATCATTGTTCAAATCATACACCGGGCAGGAAGCCGACAATGTGGTGGAACTCAATTCCTCCGGGAGCAACAGGAGATATTTCCGCATGACCGGCGGGGACGGTACCTCGATTGTGGGTGTCATTGGCCTGAACCTCAAGGAGAACCAGGCATTCTGCGGGATTGCCAGACATTTCCTTGACAAGGGCATCAAGGTGCCGAAGGTGCTGGCAGTCAGCGAGGACGGAATGACCTACATCCAGGAGGATCTCGGTGACAAGGTGCTCTACAACATGGTCTCCCAGGGCCGTGAGAGCGGAGAGTATTCCTCATACGAGCGTGCGATGCTCAGGCATACCATGGAAATGCTGCCGAAGCTTCAGTTCAAGGGAGCCGAGGGCCTGGATTACAATATCTGTTTTCCTGAACCGGCCTTCAACGGCAGGATGGTCATGTTCGACCTGAACTATTTCAAATATTGTTTCCTGAAGGCCACCGGGCTCGAATTCGACGAGGTCAGGCTGCAGGATGATTTCGAAGCCTTGAAGGAAGACCTTCTCTGCGACAATTCCAACACGTTCATGTACAGGGACTTCCAGGCTCGCAACGTGATATTCAAGGACGGGGAGCCGTATTTCATCGATTTCCAGGGCGGACGCAGGGGACCGATTTATTATGATGTTGCATCCTTCATCTGGCAGGCCAGGTCCCGTTATCCGGAAGACCTGAAGAACGAACTGGTCGAGACATATCTGAGGGCGTTGAAGAGCTATGTCCCTGATATTGACGAGAATGTGTTCAGGGAAAAGTTGCGCCTCTTCGTGCTTTTCCGTACTCTCCAGGTCCTCGGGGCATACGGTTTCAGGGGCTATTTCGAGAAGAAGCCGCATTTCATTGCAAGCGTCCCGTTCGCCATCGACAACCTTCGCAGGATGATGAGGACCCCGTTTACCCGCTATCCTTATCTTTCCGATGTTCTTACCCAGCTCACGACCATGCAGCAGTTCTATGTCAATGCAGAGGACCGCAGGCTCCACGTGAAGATATACAGTTTCGCCTACAAGAAAGGTATTCCTACAGATACGTCCGGCAACGGTGGAGGATATGTTTTCGACTGCCGTTCGGTCAACAATCCGGGAAAATACGAATATTACCGCCAGTTCACGGGAATGGACCAGGAGGTCATCAAGTTCCTCGAGGATGACGGGGAAATAATCACTTTCCTCGACCATGTGTATGCCCTCGTGGACTCTCATGTCAAGAGGTTCATAGAGAGGAAGTTCACCAATCTCCAGGTATGTTTCGGATGTACCGGAGGCCAGCACCGTTCAGTGTATTGCGCCGAACATCTTGCCGCGCATCTCGTGAGCCGTTTCGACATACGGGTGACAGTGGTGCACAGGGAGCAGAATATCGAAAAGTCTTTCTGAACCATGAAAGCGATGATTTTCGCCGCCGGGCTCGGGACGAGGCTGAAGCCCATCACGGATACCATTCCGAAGGCTCTGGCACCATTGGCAGGACATACTCTTCTGTATCATGTGATTATGCGCCTGAAGGCCGTCGGTGTGGACAGTTTCGTGGTGAACGTGCATCATTTTTCTGACGCGGTCATTTCATACATTGCAGGTGTTCCGGAATTCGCTGGGATGGATATCAGGATTTCTGACGAAAGGGATTTGCTCCTCGAGACCGGAGGGGGAATCCGCCACGCATCCGCATTGCTCGACTGTGACGGACCGTTCCTCGTGCACAATGTGGACATAGTTTCGGACCTGGATATCAACTGGTTCCGTTCGACGGCAGATGACGGGGCGATGTCCACTCTTTTAGTCAGCAGGCGCAAGACGCAGAGATATCTCCTTTTCAATGACGACATGCGCCTGGTCGGCTGGACCAATGTCGCGACCGGGGAGGTGAAGACTCCGTTCAGGGGGTTGGACGTGGAGAAATGTTCAAAGTATGCCTTCGGAGGCATACATCTGATGTCTCCGGGAATCTTCGGCGCTTTCGATGCCGTTGACTCCCGTCCGGAGGATTTCCCTCTCTATGATGCTTCAGGCAATGTCATGCCTGGATCGCAGAACGCCCTCGGGCAGCGTTTCCCGATAATGGATTTCTACCTGAGGGCGGCTTCCGCCTATGAATTCCGTGGCGTAGCTCCTGAGGGCCTGACTCTCATAGACGCCGGCAAGCCCGAATCACTCGCCGCTGCCGAGGCTTTCGTCTCCGGAAATGCCTGATGCAGATTCCACGACAGCTCCTCCTCCAAGGGCGCAGTACAGGTTTATGACTCCCTGGATGCCTGAATAGATGTTTTCAGCCTCCTTCAGCATAGCCTCCAGCAGGGATTGGTTTGCAGTCAGCACCTCCAAATAATTGACTGAGGAATGTTTCATCAGTAGGGTCGTGCTCTTCACTGCGGATTCCAGTGCCATGGTCTTCTCCCTGTCTATTTCGGCCCTTGCGGCGGCTGACTGACATTGTGCCAGGGCATTGTTGACCTCTTCGCCGGCCTCCAGGATTTTCTGCCTGTAATTTATCATTGCGGCCTCGAGCCGGGCTTCGGCAATCCTGACTGCAGCCTTTTTCTCTCCTCTGGCAAATATTGTCTGTACAATGCTGCCCAATGCGTTGAAAATCCATTGGGACGGGTTCGATATGCTTCCTCCTGACTTGTCTGTCCATCCGAGTGTCCCGCTCAGGGTCACTTTCGGATAAAGCTCGGACCGCGCATAGTTCAGGCCGTAGAAACACTCTGCAAGAGCAGCCTCCGCTTCGATGACGTCAGGACGTCTGTCAAGAATCTCAATAGGCAGGCCGGTGGCCGGTATTCCGGTTAAGGACCACTCCTCCAGCCTGCTTCTTGAGATTTGCCGGGGCGTTATTCCGACGAGGACGGAAAACGAATTCTCCAATGCGAGGATCTGCCTCTCCAGGTCAATTAACGATGCGCAGGCATCGAGAAGACTTGCCTTTGCCTGTGAGACAGCCGCCTCGTCAGAGGCTCCGGCCCTTTTAAGCGCTTCCAGAACTTTCAGGTTCTCTTCCCTGTTAACGATGGTTTCTTCCGTGATTTCCTTCTTCCTGTCGAGAAGCAGGAGGGAATAGTAAGTGTCTGCAACAGTAGCTATCAGCCTGCTCCTGACCGAGTTCTCCGCAGCTTCGGATTTCATCAGCGTTGCCTCTGCCTGCCTTTTGCTGTTCAGCCTGCTTCCGGCTACATCCAGCTCGAGTCCGGCATCTGCCGATACAGAATAGGATTTGGTAGAAGCATGGTTCTTTCCGGCAGTTCCATCGATTCCTGCAGAAGCAGATATCCCGGCAGACGGCAGGAAGGACAGTTTTGCAGCCTTGAGCGAAGCTTCCGCCTCCCGGACTTTCAGCTTTGCCGTGGAGAGGTCTGCATTCAGGACCAATGCGCTGTCTATCCAGGTTCTTAACAGTGAGTCGCGGAAGATGTCTTTCCAATAAATGGCTGCGGCAGATGTCCCCGGGATGCCTGACTGCCTGTATAGAGAAGAATCAGCGGCAGGGGTGCTCTCAGGTCTCGAGTATCTCCTGTATACGCCGCAGCCTGAAATTGATAAGGAAATCAATGCTATTATTGTGATATTCAATATTTTCTTCATATTCGGGATTTATTTTTCCCCAATTCAAGTGAACAGTGCAACAAAGGTGTAAGGCTGTGAAGGCGCGGC
>JBJEBJ010000018.1:0-3598 GCA_051869955.1 Candidatus Cryptobacteroides sp. | reverse complement strand
CGCAAGATTAACATAATCTAAATCGGAAATTTCCGATTTCGATTAAAATAGGAACCGAAATGAAATTGGAACCAAAGCCGGGAATCGGCCTTCCACATACGTGAATCGCAGTTTGCGGTTCCTATTTCTTTTCCCGGACATTTGGCTGATTAGTGGTCGTTTGGACTGGTTTGCTATATTATGTGGAAGTATTAACCGGACCGCTTCTGCGGTCACAAAACACTTTACAATTATGTATGTAGACAGAATCAATCCAAACCTTCCCGAAGGAAGGTTGCTCGTATCGAGCAGGGGCTTCGAGCTTAAGCTTCCGTCGTTGCCGCAATCGGTGATGCCCCTCTCAGAAAAGGCCGGCCGCCTATTCGTGCACTTGCAGGACAAGAACTTCGAGCCGTTCTATGAAAAGCACATGCAAAAGTGCCTGAACCTCATTGTCGGCCGCGGTGCCGAACGGAACGTGGAAGCCTATAGTGCTCTACTCAAGGAGATGCCAAAAGAACGCAACTTTCTGACTTATTGGCTGCTGTATGACTTTTACGACATGCTTCCCGATGGCAAGAAAATCAACATCTCCGCATACAATGAACTGTCGTCCTACTATCGCGGAATCATTGACGACGGAATGCGCCTTGCACAGAAAACCGGCATCAGGGACCTCACAATCAGTGTGGAAGCGTCGATGACCTCGTCTTTCTTCGGGCATCTCCAGAGCAAGAATGTGGAGCGTCTGTCCGATCTTGCCGAATCTCAGGTAAGGGAATATACCAGAAGTGGGCATTGTACCCCGATGGTGGTGTACCGCATCTCGCTGTTCCTCAGAAGATATGCTACGATTATCGGCAACGAGGAAATCCTTGCCATTCTGCCTTACTTCCCTAAAGAACGGCTGGACAGAAAAGTCTATCCAGCCCTTACGGGCAAGGAACGTGGCAAACTCGAAGCCGTCGTTCTCGATGAGGGAAATGCCTTGTCCAAGAAAGATCGGGCCATGATATCTCTCATGCTGTATCTCGGCATGCGTTCCAACGACGTGCGGAACCTTCGCATCTCGGACATCGACTGGGCAGGCGGAGTGATACGCTTCAAACAAGGCAAGACCGGTGGTGAAATCATCCTTCCAATCCGTCCCGTAGTGGGAAACTTCCTGTCCGGATATCTGTTGGAAGAGCGTCCGAAATGCAATGACGAAAGGCTCTTTATCCCAAGGGAGCAACGCGCCGGAAAGTATGGTGAATGTTCCATTCAGTATGTCGTGAACCACGCATACGATCTTGCCGGAATACGGAAACAGGGCGAACATCGCGGGACACATCTGCTACGCCACAGCTTTGCCGACGAGATGATAAACAGTGGAAGTGACGTAACGCTCGTATCCAAGGCCCTCGGGCACTTGAATCCCAACACGACGCTCGGCTACTTGTCATCGAACGTTGAACAGCTCCGCGCCTGCGCTTTAAGCATAAAGGACATACCCGTAAAACACAGACTCTACTGCCATGAATAAGAATCTTACCCGACGAGAATGGTTCGCCGACTATGAGGACTTCCGCGAGGCGTACCGCTACAAGAGGCTCGAGGATGACGAGGTCCATAATCTCCTGAACTGGTGTGACAGGAACTATCCGGACGATGCGCACCTGACCCAGGAGATGCTCGACGTCTGGGGAAAGCGCCATGAGAATGAAACGGAGTGGGCCTACGGCCACCGTGCATCCACCGTAAACGGCTTCCTGCGCCACGTCAACAGCCATGGAGGAGGCCCGTACAAACTCTTCGACTACAACTGGTCAAAAGGAGGTGTGGAGCCTGCGCTCTTCAGTAGGAAGGAGATGATGAACTTCTTTCGTGCCGTAGATGAATATGCTCCGAGCCCCAATTGCCGGTCCGTCAAGGCAAGGTTCCAGTCGAAAATCAACAACATCCAATTGCCTGTCATCTTCCGCATGCTTTACAGCACGGGAATACGCGTCAACGAAATCCGCTGGCTCAATCGCGAGGACGTGGACTTGGAGCAAGGAACGGTGCACGTGCGCCGCTCCAAGGGTTATATCGAGAGGATGATGGCGCTCCACCCGACCATGCTCGCCCTCCTGAAGGAATATGACGCTCTCATGAGAAAACTGATGCCGGACGCGACTGCGTTCTTCCCCTCGGACGAGGGAGGCTTCCACAACAGGATGTGGCTCAACAAGTACTTCAAAATCTTCTGGTATAAGTACAATCCAAGGCCCAAGAAGGGGGAACGTCCTGTCGTCGCTTATGCCTTCAGGCACAACTATGCCATCGAGAACATCATGAGGTGGGACCAACATAGCGGGGATGCCGACAAGCGGCTCGTGGCCTTGAGTCGCAGCATGGGACACGTCTACATCGAATCCACCCAATATTACTTCCACCTCGTGCCACGCTTTGCCGACGTGTTGGAGGAGACCGAGGGCGAGTTCGTCAGCAGAATCATACCGGAGGTGCGCCTATGAAAGACCAGTCAGCAAAATCAGGGGCCGTGACTCTGGCCAGACTCTTCTCCGAGTTCCTCGCGGTCAATGAAGGAAAGCGGAGCGCATGCACCACAACCGGCTATCGCACTGCGATGAAAAGCTTCGCCCGGTTCGCTGAAATGCGCCTTGGGGCCGGCATCGGCAACTTTGACATCACTTTCTTCACGGAGTCGAATGTCAGCCGTTATATGGAATGGTTGCAGGACAAGCAGGGCTCGTCTGCCCAAACATGCAATATGCGCCTGTGCCAACTGCGTGCCTTCCTGAAATACGCATCCAAAGACCCTTCCGTAATGCCGTACTATCTTGAGGTCAAACGCGTTGTCCGGTATATATCGGAGAACCGGGGCAATGTAGTGGAGCCCCTGTCCAAAGAAGTCATCGAAGCCATAATGAAGACACCGGGCACGGATACGGAACTCGGCTTGCGCTATACGGCCTTCCTGTCAATGATGTACACTATGGCACTTCGTGTGGATGAATTGTTGTCGCTGAAAATCAGGGATATCGTGATGGATGCGCCCAAGCCGTATGCAACAGTCATCGGCAAGGGGCGCAAGGCCAGGACTGCCTACATAATGAACGCCACTATGAGAATCCTGAAAAAATATATCAGCATAATGCACGGAAAGTGTCCGTCTCCGGAAGCCTATGTCTTTTACTCGAAATCCAAGGGACAGTTCAACAAGGCCACGACAAGAGGCGCGTGAACAAACAACTCGATAAATATGCCAAGGAAGCCCGCAAGAAATGCCCGACCGTGCCGGAACACATTCACTCGCACCAGTTCCGCCACTCAATGGCCACACACCTGCTCGAGGACAATGTGAATGTCTTTTCTATCAGCAAAATGCTGGGGCATAAGAGCGTGGAAACCACGATGGTCTATCTCGGCGTTACCGTCTCCATGACCGACGCCGCCATCAAGAAAATCGAGTCCACCGCCGCTCAAAGCGTCAAGCCTGTCTGGAAGAAAAACATCGCCAAACTTCAAGATCTCTTCTGAAAAGAAATAGGAACTTATGGTTATGTCAACACGCTGCCTTACAGGATGTTAACTAATAAGTTCCTATATCTTTGCAGTTCCTATTTTAATCGAA
>JBJEBJ010000017.1:0-18580 GCA_051869955.1 Candidatus Cryptobacteroides sp. | reverse complement strand
AACTTGGCAGGAATTCTCTCCTGTCGTCTTTGACCCGGTAAAGCCCTCTCCCTTCTCGCAAGAGTTTCCCCGCTTTGACCATTCTATTTAGTGAAAGATCTATATACGATGTTGAAAAGCTGCCGCCTTCCATATGCGACATAAGATCACTCTTCCGGAAAGACCCTCCTTCGGAAGTTGCAAACTGGGATATGATATCCGATGCCTTCATTATTATGCAAATATATATCATTTCTGGCAATTTTCAAAATATTTGCCGGAATATATCAGATAGTTAGCGCAAAAGACCTCTATCTATGTTAATACCACGGTACATTTTCTTTCATAGTCCGATATTATTCATTAATTTAGTGCAGATATTTACTAAGATTATAATGAAACATCCATCCCATCTTACACAATTAGCCGCCTTCATAACGATTGTAGGGGTAATATTGGTGCCGTTATCAAGATTCGGTGGCATCTATGCCTGGCCATGCGGCAGGATTGCTATATCTGTATGCTTTTTATACCTCGGTTGTCTCAGTGCCGACAGGCTGAAAGGCAAGTTGAGTCGAAAATGGCTTATAGCATGTGGAATAGCAGCAGTAATATGTTTTGGACAGAAGTATCTATTTGAATTTTCTCCGTATTTACCTATTAATGACTATATTTATTGGTATCATTGGTCTACCCATCCTCTTAGTTGGATAGCATACTATATGTCATTCTTCCTTCTGGGGATGATAGTCAATTCTCAAGCACTCATGCGACTGGAAAGACCTGCAGGTGATCGGTTTTGGAAAGATTTCATAAATGGCATGGCCTGTTTCATCCTCTATATGGTGATGAGTATCCTTCCATGCGTTACAGAATTCCATACTACCGCATCGCCCTCCCTGATTTTGTCAATCCGGTTATTATCTGTAATTCCATGGATTGGAACCCTATTCTACGTTTACCGATGCGTCGTATCTGAAAAGATATCTCGCCTCACGATGAAACTACCGGGGCTCACCTTTTTCATCGCAGGGCTCTGCCCTGGATCAATAATCCTGACACTGGTTAACTGTGCTCACCTTTGGGGCCGCTTCGCTGCATTTATTGCCTTTCCAATCATTGCATACCTCATAAGTGTCATATGGCGATTGTCCATCAGACTTCTTCAAGGGATGTACATTCTACTAACCAGCAGAGAATTCGGATGGAAAGAGATTTTTATTGGTCAAGAATAATTACCTTTATAAGAAATTGTTGCAGACATGACCGACACCCAATTGATAATAGGAATAATGCAGAATGATGACCGCGTGTGGCGGCATCTCTACAGGGAAAAGAAAGCGGAATTCATATCGTCTGTCCTGAAAACATCGGTTGGACGTTCCGTACGGGCGGACATCGAGGACATCTATCAGGAGTCCCTGTTGGTGCTTATGAAGAAGGTCAAGTCTGGTGCTTTCACGTTAATCCCTGGCAAAACCCTGACCGGATACCTTTTGCAGATTGGAAAGTACACCGCATGCAATCTCAGCAGGAAGCAGCATACTGTTACCTCGGAGAACCTGGTTACAATTTCCGACAAACGACATAATGAAGGAGAAGATTCCGATATGGACATCAGCGAGAAGCAGCGGATGCAGGAGGAGTTTCTTGACAAGGCGTTCGACTCCCTTCCGGACACCTGCAAGACCATCTTCAAGAAGTTCTATTGGGAGCGCAAGCCGTTGGGCGAGATCGCTGGCATCATCGGATTCGGCAGCGAGGATTCTGTAAAGACAAAAAAGAGCAAGTGTATGAAAAAGTTCGTGGATTTCGCCAAGAAGCTGATAGAAGATAATGAGTTCGCGGAGGACGCAGTTCGTGACGCTGTCGAGAGGGCAGCATTGAGGGAACTGATCAATGAGGAAAGGTTCCACGCCGAGATGGGCGTGACGCAGGCCGCTCTGGATGTAGATGAGGACTCCGGGAAAGACGATGAATAATGTTCAGGCAATGTAGATATTGGGCCGCCACCTGCTTCTGGGCCCTGCTTGCGCTCCTGTTTTTCGGGGTGCTAATCAAGTCATTCGTATATGATGCCCTGCCTATGTGGGCCTACTCTGGATTACCAACATCGTTTGATCTGACGAAGTGGACACAACAATTCCAGTACGTGATTTCCAATTTCCTAAAGTTAGCACTACACGACGGAAATATGCTCGGACTTTTTTGCGGATTCGCAGCATATGCCGTGTTCCTGCTGTTCCTTATATCACCCAAGGTCCGCCACAATCTGGACTGGTTCATGCATTTCACCCACGAGCTGACCCATACCCTTGTGGCATTGCTGTTCTTCAGGCGGATAGAGGAATTCCTGGTCTCCGGAAGAGACTGCCACGTCAAATATCAGAAGAGCCATATCGGATACGTACCCATCACATTGTCACCGTATTGCATCCCGATATATACTTTCATGCTCTTCCCGTTCAGGTTCTTCGGGTATGCCCCATTTATGTTCGTATTCGATGTGATGATAGCATTCACCTACTGTTTCCACATCCACTCATTCATAAGATATACGCGTTATTCCCAGTCAGACATAGAGGGATGCGGCCTTGCTAGATCAACGGCTTTCATCGCCTTCGTGCATTGTGCGGTCCTCGCCCTGATTCTCTCGATACCAAAGGGCGGAACGATTAATGCCGCTTGTCGTGTCTTCTGGGAATATCCTTGCCAGTTAGTGACGAACCCTGTGGAATATTTCGCCGGTATCGTGGAATATTTCGGCAAGATCGTGAAGCCCTTGCTGAAATAGACGCCCAATTTTTGATATTTCCCGGTTACCTTATCTTCATAGTGACATTATTAAGTGTAAACAAAAATTTCAAGCATTATGAAGAAATTAATCTTTGCAGCGATTATCTCGCTTTTCACGGTCTTCTGCGTTTCCGCAACCGTGGCCAGCATTCCGGCTGACAATTTTACATCATCCGTCACTGCGACTATTGCCGGGGTTGATGAGGACATCGACCTCGACACAAGGACTCTGGTGACTATCTACAACCTCATGCCGCAGAAGGTGAAAGACCTGTGCGCCGCAAGCTACAGGGATATTGCCCCGAGAGTTGAGCAATGCGGTTCCACCGGGTTCGTGTATGAAGGAGTCAGCATCGTGCCGGTCAGGACAGAAGACGGGATTGACCTGGAGTTCAAGGCCCAGGGCCACAGGATTGTAGTGAAGAACTACACACGTCAGGAGTTTGACAGCATTTTCGGAATCTGAGCATGAAACGACCGCCAGCGGTAGCTTGCCAGGCTCATAAGCTGGCGGTCGTGGATTATTCGGCCAGAAAGAATCTTATAGTTGCATCTACTACTATGAATAATTCATTTCACTCAGGGTTTTCCAAGGCTTTCCGGAGATTTCCCGCAGCGGCATTCTTTTTCGGACTGTTCACGATCTTCGCTATTTATGCTTTGTATGAATCACCAGATGACGAGGACCTCTTCCTGATGTTATATTATCCGGCCACGGCAGCCTTGCTCAACATCGTACTCAGGCTTCTGGCAGAATCCAGGAAGAACAGTCAGCGCAGAATCAATGGCTATATCGTTGACGCAACTGTCAACGTCCTCTGGTTCGCTGTTGCCTTCCTGTTCAGGGAACATTTCCTCTTGGACATTGCCTGGACCATATCTGCGGCAGCCATTGCCTTCATCATCTGCATCCTCATTTTCCTGATTCCGTTCTGTTCTGCGAAACCGGACGACATCGGATTCTGGAACCATTCCTTGGACACTGCAGTTGCGTTTCTGATATCCGGAATATCCGGAGCAATATTCGCAGCCGGCCTTGACCTTCTCCTGTTTGCTTTCCACAAACTCTTCGACATTGAATTCGACTTTGAAATCGAACTCGGGCTTTGCGAAAGCGTTGTCATTTTCTGCTTCACCTTCATTGTTCCGATGATTTTCCTCCAGTTCTGCCCGGAACCGGCACGAGAGTCTCCCGGCAGGACAGACAGACCCGGGCGCAACGGACTGGGACTCATCAATTACATCTTCATTCCGCTCGTTGCGGCATATCTCCTGACACTATATGCCTACGCAGTCCGGATTGTAATCCTGGAGAAACTTCCGCTCGGACGGGTTTCCTTGCTCGTGACCATTTCGATGGCATGCATGCTCCTCTTGATCTTCTTCCTGTTTCCGGTCCAGTTCAGGAAAGATGCCCCGAAGTTCGACAAGCAGGTATTGAAATACCTTCCGGCAGTTCTCTTCCCGCTCCTCGTGTTGATGTCCATTGGCATTGGAATGCGCCTTCACGACCACGGGGTGACCATCAAAAGACTTTATCTGCTGGTTTTCAATATCTGGTGCTATGCAGTATGTATCTACCTGGCTGTCAGCCGCTCAAGACATATATGGATCGTGCCGGCATCATTCGTTGCGATACTCTTCCTCACCTCTGTCGGCCCCCAGAACATATCATCGGTGACAAGAAGGATCCTTGTCAGGGAAGTCGCTTCTGACATAGCCAAAAACAATCCAGACGGGCTCGCCATTCCGTTGGACAAGGACTCTTTCTACTCCGTCATCCAGTCGGCAGAGTCGTCATCAGCCAGCAGAATAACATCCAAACTGCTCTATCTTATGGAAACTTACCCGGAAGATGCCGTATCAGGACTGATTGACAGTACAGTGACCAGTACTATCGTCTACATTGCCAGTCCATAACCGCCAAAAACAGTCCAATGAACGTCCCGTCACACTAGTATTTATTCAGTCTCCCATCCGACCCTCCGGTGCCCGTTCCGGAGGGTTGTTCTTCCGTCGGGAACATCGATATCCTACCTCAAATACCCTTTCAGATTCGCCTTGACGATGTCCCAGCGGTAATATGGGCCGGAGAGAGGGGCAAGGCCGCGGAGAAGGGTCTCCTGCTCGTTGAGAAGGAACTTCACGAGGATGTCACCGGACTTGTTGCGGTAGAAAACCATCTGGATGCTCATGGCGAACGGGAAATAGAGCGAACCGTTGAAATGCCGCCTTGCCGCCTCGACATCATAACGCTCACCAACGCCCTCGAAACCGAGATAACAGACCAGATTCAAGGCAGGATAATCATGACCGAACCTGAGGTCAGCCGCATGATTGCCGGTCCTGATGGCATCATCCGCCCTCGACACTATATCATCCACAAGATTCCGGACTGCCGGAAGCCTGCGGTCTCCGAATTCCACGGAATTGCACTGATGCAGGAAATGATTGAGATTCACATACTCCCAATTGTGGTACACTACATCGAACGGCAGGAACGCCATGATATTGCCATCAAGTTCGAACGGATCCTGCACCCTGCCGGCAGCGAAAATGTCTCTCTGGAACTGGACCGGATTGCCGGCAATCCTGCGTCCGGCCTCCGCATCAGTGAAAAGCCTCCTGAAAACCGATACGGTATCAGGCACTTCCGCAGCGTAGAGCGAATCAATTATTCGGTAGGCAGACTTGTCTATGTCGGACGGACAGACATTGTCCACATAGGCCTGAATCTTCTCTCCGGCATCCCAATGGATATCCAGCTCCGGATCCAGTTCGGAAAGCCTGTCAGTGAAAGCCGTCATGCTCAGCATGCATCGCGGCACCATGCTCGACACGGATGAAATCTTCCCGCTCCCTTTCGTGAACACCCTCCTGTATCTGTGGAACATCCTGTCAGCCAGCATCCTGTGCTCGTACAAGCCCCTCTGGACGAGACGCCCGTCCATCCCGTCATGAAGACGAATCACTTCCCGTGTCAATGTCAGCAGAGAATCTCCACCAGGAGTCAAAATGCCGGCATCCTTCCCTTCCGAAAGCACTTTCTCAAGCCTTGCATAATTGGCCGAGCCCCAGTCCGAACGGGAGCCGTGACGTCCGTAATGACTGATATAGAACGGCTTGTATCCTTTCGGAGCCGGAGTATCCTTCAATTCGGGAAACTCGTAGCAATTGCTGTTGACCCCGGCACGGGTGAGATCATCCCTGAGATACGCAGCTGCTTCCGGATTACGGATTATCTGAGCTCCTGCATTGTTGCCGGACAAAAGCAGTACGGACAATATTATAGTAATGTTCCCTTTCATTTTCCTGCGCCGGTTATATTTGATTCATTGAATTCCACTGTTGCAAGATACCTTCTGTATCTGGCATCGAAAATCTCCTTCACGGAAAGATCCGGCCGGTAAGTCCTGCAACATGGCAGGCACAGGGCCTTCTGAGCGGAAGGTACGTCAGGGAACAAGCCCGAAGCTGTCGCTGCATATATAGCCGCACCCCTCGCCCCTGCATTCTTCTCCGAAGATACATTGAGTTCATATCCCGTGACATCCGCTATCATCTGCATTGCGAAAGGAGACTTGTGTGCGACCCCTCCGAGCGCCACAAGTTCATGAATATCAACACCTCCTGAAACGAGGAACTCGAGATTGGCCCTCGTGGCGAAAGCAGTGGCCTCGACTATGGAATAATATATCTCCGCAGCCGAAGAAGTGATTTTCAGTCCGGTCAAGGAAGCTGTCAGGGAGGTGTTGACGGAAGGAGTCCTGCGACCGTTGAAATGATCGGTGGCAAGCGGCGCTTCCATCTTCGGAACGAGCCCGGAAGCCTCCTCGTTCAGCCCGGCAAGAATCATGTCCCCTATGCTCTCACGGTCTTCAGGAGAGGCATATTTTTCAAGCGGCCAGCTGAGCAGCCTCTTGAACCAGGCGAATGCATCCCCGAAGGCCGGCAATCCGATTTCAAGTCCCACATAACCGGGGATAATGCTGCCGTCCAGCTGTCCATATACTCCCTTGATGAGCCTGTCTCCCATCTTCCCGGACGGCACCACGCTCATATAACAGGCAGATGTCCCGAAACTCATTGCAGTCCTTCCGTCAGCAATCCCTGCCCCGACTGAACAAGTATGGCTGTCGATATTGCCAACGCCCACGACTACTGTCTCCGGAAGACCGAGTTCGCTTGCCCATTCCGGGCAGAGATGGCCTGAAATGTGGTCCGGTGTGAAATTGTCCTGCGGCATATTCCTCAATATCGGAAGCAGGAGAGGGTCAATCCCGGCAAAGAATTCCTCCGGAGGATATCCTCCCCATTTCGGGTCGTGGAACCACATAGTCCCTGCTGCACAATGACTTACACGGAGTTCCCTGAGATTTCTGCACCCTGTCAGGACTGCCGGGATCCAGTCGCAGAGTTCGACGGCACCACATGCTGAATTCCGTATTTCTTCCGAGCGGCGCAGAAGGTGAAGGACTTTGGACCAGAAACGCTCCGGGGAATATGCACTGCCGCTGTGACAGGCATAGTCCACAGGCGATTTCCTGAGGGCCGCATCGATCTCTCCGGACTCCTTCATCGCGCAATGGTCTTTCCAGAGCACGAACATCGCATCGGGATTTTCCTCGAATCCGGGCTTGAGGCAAAGCGGGACAAGGGACAAGTCAACTAAGCAAGGGGTGCTGCAGGTTGCATCCGCACTGATTGCCACAATACGGGATTTGTCAGGGCAGGTCGAAATGACATCTTTCAGTACAGTCCTCATCGCCTCGAGATAATCCAGGGCATGCTGCCTGAACCGGTTCTCCGAAGGACAACAATACAGTCCTTCCTTCCATCTTGCATAGTATGAGGTACATCCGGCCACTTCCCTGCCGGCCTCGGCACCTTCCGTCTCTATCAGCACCGCCCTTACGGAATCGGAGCCGAAATCCATTCCTATTACGTACATAATGATCAGTTATTAATATAAGTTTCGCTCTGCGAAACCTTAGTATTTTATTTTCCCGCCGCCAGAATCAAATCCCGGTGGACTGTCTCAATATCAGTTTGGTGCTCAGCACAATCTTCTGGCACGGGGCATCAGGAGTCCTGAACTTGTCCAAAAGCAGTTCGGCGGCCTTCCGGCCAATCTCCATTGAAGGCAGACTCACAGTGCTCAGTTTCGGCATCGTGCAGGTAGTGAGCATGTTCCCTGCAAATCCAGCTATCGCAATCTGCTCCGGAACCTTGTAGCCTATCTCCAATAATCTCTGCAATGCTCCCACCGCGACGGTATCCGTAAAGGCGAAGACAGCGTCGAAATCTATGTTCCGGCTCACGAGTTCGTCCACGGCCACGGCCCCGTCCTCCATCTCAAGTCCACAGGAAACTTGGAGGTTCTCATCAAAAGGAATCCTGTATCTCTCCAAAGCGTCCCTGTAGGCCCTTGCCCGTTCCTCGGAATTGAAAAGATCCTTCGGCCCGTGGATGTGGCATATCCTTTTCCTTCCGGACAATATCAGTTTCTCCATCAGAAAATACACCCCCGTGTATTCATCCGCCATCACCCTGTCCACCATGAATGAATCGGGTACCGCCCTGCAGATGAATATCATAGGTGTTCCCTGGTCCATTATCCTCCGGTATTCTTCCTTGTTCTCGTTGAATCCGCATTGGGATATTATGATGCCGTCCACCCCGTATTTCTCCATCATCAGGAGATTCTCCTTCTCCCTGTCAGGGTCGTCGTCAGAGCAGGCGATGATGACCTTTATCCCATTGGAATACAGCACATTGGTAATACCGCGGATTATTACAGAAGGGATGTCCGTCGCAAGTTCGCACAGAATCACGCCGACCGTCTTGATGTGCCTTGTCTTGAGATTCACCGCATCCATGTTCGGCTTGTATCCCAATTCTTTGGCAGCATCAAGCACTTTCCTGCGCGTCTCTTCCGTTATGTGCGGGCTGCCCGAAAAAGCGCGTGAGACTGTGGCTGTGGACAATGACAGGTATTCTGACAGGTCCTTGATGGTTATACGTTTTGCCATATCCAAATAAATTCAAATCTCGCATACAGCAAATAATAGCCTTCGAAGGAACTGTCGCTTAATGCGAACAAAAGGCCGACGCACATTTTTGTATACGCTACCCTTTTCCTAAATCCCTTTCCCCGGGAAAGGGACTTACTTTCGGCCTTTCGGCCTCAAATAGAGGTTTTCGCCATGCGAAACTTGAGTACATGTATCAAAATTACAACATTGGAGGCAAAAAGCAAAGGGGCGATGGAATAAATGCGGAAATCTGCCTGATGTAAACGTTTACAAAGGATGTAATCGTTTACACGGATTAAAATGTTTAAATTATTTTTCATTTTGAAAATTACGGCATAACTTCACATTCCGGAAACCATGCATGACATAACGAAACACTAAATATATATGGTTGCTACCGATTACATCATCATTGCCGTCTATTTCCTCGGGCTCATCGCCCTGGGGACATTGCTCGGCCGCAACATCAAGAGCAGCAAGGAAATGTTCATTGCCGGGAAGAATTCGTCCTGGTGGCTGTCAGGCCTTTCAACCTACATGACCATCTTCTCAGCAAGCACATTCGTGGTCTGGGGCGGTGTCGCCTACCGCTCCGGAGTTGTTGCCATCGTAGTCGGGCTGATGCTCGGCGTCGCATCACTGATAATCGGCAAATGGATAGCCGGAAAATGGGCCAGCATGGACATCAGTTCCCCGGCCGAATACCTCGGAATCCGCTACGGCAAGCCGATGATAAATTTCTTCACGATTACCGGAATGATCGGCAAGGGATTCCACACGGCAGTGGCCCTGTACGCAGTGGCCGTGATGGCTGTAGTCCTGATGCCGCTTCCGGAGGGCTCGTTCTTCGCTGACCCCGAAACCGGGCATCTGTCAGTCACCTGGGCAATTCTGGTGCTCGGCGTGATAACATTGATATACACCACCGCAGGCGGTTTCATCGCCGTTCTCATCACGGACCTGCTGCAGTTCGCCATCCTCATGGCCATGATACTGATCATGATTCCGATGTCGTTCAACGCAGTAGGCGGAATACCGGAGTTCATCCGTAACGCACCTCCGGCATTCTTCCATCTGTTCACGAGCCAGTATTCCTGGGTATGGATGGTATTGTGGCTGTTCCTCAACGTGTTCATGCTCGGAGGCGACTGGGCGTTCGTGCAGAGATACATCAGCGTGCCGTCAATAAAGGATGCGAAAAAGACATCCTACCTCGTGGCAGCACTGTACCTCGTCACCCCGTTGTTCTTCTATGTCCCGACATTGACATACCGGCTCATAAACGGAGACGCCAATCCTGAGCAGGCCTATATGATGATGAGCCAGCTCGTATTGCCGGCCGGAATGCTCGGAATGATGATGGCCGCGATGCTGAGCGCGACGATGAGCATGGCTTCAGGCAACCTCAACGTCTATGCTAACGTATTCACCTACGACATCTTCAAGCAGCTCAGGCCCAAGGCGGATGACAGGAAACTGATGAGGGTCGGAAGGACATTCACATTCCTGTACGGAGCCTTCATGACCATTGTTGCGATTCTTATCCCTTATCTCGGAGGCGCCGAGAAAGTGGTCGTATCGTTGCTTACACTCGTGATTTCACCGCTTTTCATACCGTCCATCTGGGGACTCTACTCGAAACACATCAGCCAGAAGAACGTGTTCATAGCGATGGGTATCACGTACGTTGCCGCGATACTTACCAAGTCCGGGGTGATTCTGCACGATTTCGTATCGGCACATCCTGAATTCACGGACGCGTTCATCGGGCTCGTATTTCCCGTGACCATCCTGGCCATCTTCGAAATTGCAACGAGAAGAGGGCCTCTCGACCCTGGTTGGGAACGTCTTGCAGTACATTACCGGAACGGTGAGAAGGTTCTCACTGAAGAGGAGAAAGAGAAGAACAGGAAAGCCGGCTCGGTCTATTCGAATTTCGCATTCAACATATTGTCAGGCTCTTACGTGGCAATCGGAATTGTATTGCTCCTGCTTTCCATCTTCAATGAAGGACAGCACACGATTCTCATGATTTGCGGCGCAGCCTTCCTCGGCATTTCGCTTACAGCGCTCGGAATCCGCGAAATCGTACGCAGGCGCAAACATTGATGACAAACCAATATAATAAACCTATAATGAACTCTACTATTACACAGACCAGGAACGTACCCCTGTGCGGCGACTATGATGTCGTGGTATGCGGAGGAGGCCCTTCCGGAGTTATGGCGGCAATAGCTGCAGCAAGAGGCGGGGCAAGGACAGCCATCGTCGAGAGATACGGATTTTTCGGCGGAATGGCCACTGCAG
The DNA here is from genome assembly GCA_051869955.1 of Candidatus Cryptobacteroides sp. Taxonomy (GTDB): domain Bacteria; phylum Bacteroidota; class Bacteroidia; order Bacteroidales; family UBA932; genus Cryptobacteroides. The sequence goes on along the minus strand of JBJEBJ010000017.1, from coordinate 7,463 downwards.
GTCTCGTGGCTCCTATAAGCGTATTCAATTACAATGGCCGCAGGATTATCGACGGTCTCCCTTGGGAATTCGTGTCGAGGATGGCGGAAGTTGGAGGAGCGGAAGAGGAGAAGCCTCTCGGCAATATCACATTCGCCCCGGAAATATACAAACTCACGGCCCAGAGAATGCTTCTTGAGGCCGGCGTGAAACTGTACCTGCATTCATATATCACGGACTGCATCAAGGACTCCGGCAACAGAATCACGCACATCGTGATGGAAGGCAAGAGTGGCGCCAGGGCAATTTCCGGCCGCGTCTTCGTGGATGCTACCGGAGATGCCGACCTCGGTGCCCTTGCAGGCGTACCGATGCAGGTCAGGAAAGGAGAACTCCAGCCGGCGTCCCTGATATTCATGCTCGGAGGGGTTGATACAGACAACCTGCCGATGATAAGGCACTCAAGGCAAGGAGTGAACTATGTGGACCTCAACATGAGGAAAGTGCTGACCGAGCTCAGGGAGACAATGCACATTCCGGTATTCGGAGGCCCATGGTACTGTGGGGTGCTTGCCAAAGGAATTGTTCTTGTGAATATCACGAGGCTTAACGTGGACATGACCGACACGGATGCAGCCACTGATGCCGAATGCACTCTGCACGAGCACGCTGCATTGTTCGCAAGCCTGATGAAGAAACACATACCTGCATTTGCCGACAGTTTCCTGCTCGCCACTGCACCGCAGACAGGAGTAAGGGAGACCAGGCATCTGCTCGGTGCGCATGTCCTCACCGGGGAGGAGTATCTCGGCTGCGTGAAATTCGAGGACACTGTATCCCGCGGGTGCCATCCTGTGGACATACATTCCGCCGGTTCCACCAAGCAGAGATGCGAGTTCATGAAAGATGCCGGATTCGTGCCTTACAGGAGTCTTTACACTCCTTCATTCCCGAACTACCTCGTGGCAGGAAGGGCTCTGTCCGCTGATCCTGTGGCATTTGCGTCACTCAGGGTACAGGCTTCGTGCATGGGCACGGGACAGGCTGCAGGAGCTGCTGCGGCATTGAGCGTGAAGAACGGGGTGGATGTTGATAAAGTTGATATTGAGGCTTTGCGCGGAATCCTTATAGACTTCGGTGCAAACCTGGACAATTGACATTGTAATATCATGACCGTAATGGATTTGACGGAAAAAGCCGGGATTGCCGGCAAATATGACGTTGTGGTGGCGGGGGCAGGCCCTGCCGGAATCTGCTGCGCCGTGGCCGCTGCACGGGAGGGAGCGAAAGTCGCCCTTGTGGAGCGTTACGGAGTAGTCGGGGGCAATCTTACCGCAGGTTACGTGGGACCGATTCTCGGAATGGTGGGAAAGGGAACGATGAGGGATGAGATTGTCAGGCTGCTCGGCGTGCCGGACAATGACATGATCGGTGTCACCGGAAAGGCGCACGATTTCGAAAACGCGAAGATTGTCCTGTCGGAATTCCTTGACAATGAGAATATTGACGTTTATCTGCAGAGCCAGGTGGCATCTGTTCTCAAGGACGGCAACCGGGTACGCGGGATAGTGGCAGCCACGAACGAAGGCCTGCTGGCTATTGAAGGGCAGGTGGTCGTGGACGCCACGGGAGACGCAGTGGTTTCATATCTTGCCGGGGCGGATATTGAGAAGGGCCGCGAAGACGGCCTCATGCAGCCTGTCACCCTGGAATTCACGATTGACGGGGTTGACGAGAGCCGCGGAGTAATCTGCATCGGTGACGTGGATGAGGTGGAACTGAACGGGATGAAGTTCCTCGACTATTGCCGCAAATGTGCCGGTGAAGGCAAGCTGCCTGCGAATCTCGCTGCAGTCAGGCTTCATCCTACTACAGTGCCGGGCCAGAGACAGGTCAATACTACCCAGGTTAACGGAGTGGACATTACGGATGCCGGCAGCATTTTCAAGGCTGAACTTGAACTGAGGCGCCAGATACCGGTGCTGATGGAGTTTTTCCACAAATATCTCCCTGGTTACGAGAATTGCAGATGCATTTCCAGCGGAACTACCACAGGTGTCAGGGAGAGCAGGCGCGTGATGGGTGACTATGTCATAACCGCTGAAGAACTCGCCTCAGGATGCCGGTTCGGGGACGTTATAGTGCACAAGGCAGAGTTCATCGTGGACATCCACAATCCTGCCGGTGCAGGACAGGCCGAGGAGAAAATCCAGTATTGCAAGCCTTACGACCTGCCTTACAGATGTTTCCTTCCGCGCGGAATCGAAGGGCTTCTCGTGGCCGGACGATGCATCTCCGGCACGCACAGGGCCCATGCGTCCTACAGGGTGATGTCCATCTGCATGGCTATGGGTGAAGCCGTCGGAATTGCCGCAGCCCTGAGCGCAAAGTCCGGATGCACTCCAAGGGAACTGGATGTACAGTTCCTGCAGAAAGAAATGGAATCAAAAGGAATCGATCTCTTCAGCGAGTAAGATTCCTAAGGAATCTGAACTTCAGGTTCCTAAACAAAACATACATAAGATGCTGCACAAACCGTAGCGCAATACGCAGCATGAAAAGGTGACGGTCAGCCGTGGATGGTTAACCGTCACTTATTATTTATGAACTGTCCCGGATGATGCTATCTCGAAGAGCAAGGACCGGAAACCTTCGCAATCCGATATTCCTCATTGGTGTCATCCAGCACATAAATGTAATAAGTATCTCCGCCAGGAGCCACCCTTATGACCACATGGCCGTTGGTGGCGACGAGTTTCTGGATGTATTCCCCGAGAATCTCCCGGTTCATGTCAGCCATGTTGGTGGTGTAAACCTTGCAGTCAGGACGGATTGTGAAAATTCTCTCCACGGTAGCCCTGTTCGGCTGGACATCACGCCATACATTGATGACGACTGCGGAAGGGTTCAGCGCCTTTACGAGCGACTCTGCATTGGTATTGCCGGTACCATGATGGTCTGCTTTCATCACATCCACCTCGGAAAGCACGCCTGCCACCTGGGATTCCATGTCCTTGTACGGGTATTCACTCCTGCCGTTATGCTGGAGGTCACCGCCGCAATAATAATTGAACTTTCCGTAATCAACGGTGAAAACGCAGCTCATGATGTTCTCAGCAGGATATGCCGCTTTTCCGGCCTCGGCAAGTTCCTCCTTCGAAGGAATCTGCGTACGGCTCTCCACTCCGCTTCCGGTCCAGACGAAACCGCTCGCAGCAATGTTCTGCACCTTGAATCCCGGGTATGCCGCAGCATTCCTGGTAAGAACTATCTCGTCATCACGACCCGGTTCCATGTACTCGAACTTGGTGCCGTTTTCCTTCTCCGCCCATTTCACATACGCGAAGAGATTGTCCATTGCAGGCTGCGAAGAATGATCACCGGAAACATATACTTCAGGATCACCGCGGAAAATCAGCTTGTCACAAGGAAATCTCGAGCCGATGTCGGTGAAGCCGGCAAGCCGGAATTCTCCTGAAGGATGCAGAGGCAATGTATCTGCATAGCTGCCCATGTGGTCTGAATGATAATGGGACAGCATATAATAGTCGAGGCGTCCTTTTGATGCCTCCGGCATATAATGCCTGAGATAATGCTCAATCACGTCGGACGAAGGCACGTCCGCACTCGGTTTCGGGTCTGAAGGCATCTTCTCGTGGTATTTGAGAAGGGAGCCTGCAGCATCCACGAGCATGGTGGTGCCGTCAGGGAAGATGTACAATGCACATTCGCCTCTTCCGGTATTGATAAAATGGATATCCATGTATCCCTCGGCCCATAAAGGAAGGACTTCGCCGGCTCCTGCCGAAAGCGGGCTGCCTGAAGCTGATGAAGCCGGTTTTCCGCCGCATCCGGCCAATGCGATGATGGCTGCAAGAGCCAATGTCAGTTTGTAGAATTTAGTCTTTAGCATAACAATATGTGTAAAAAATCCATTCACGTTGCGTCATCCCTTGCAGGCTATCTGGATATTGAGTTTGAAGGATGCGTCCTCTCCCCGCACCGAGCAGGCGAGCCTCAGCCAGTTCCCGAAATGGGAAACCCTGACGAAATGCAGTCCGGCAGCCGTTATCAGTCCGGAAACAGTGCCCTCATCGGCCCAATGAATCCCGTCATGGGATATCTGGACCCTTGCTTCCAACACGGGGGACTCCCCTTTCATTTCCTCCACCATGATGAAGAAGATGGCCTCGTCAGCCCATCCAGCCTCATAGGGATGTGTCTCGAAATCTTCAGTAAAATATTTTTTCACCTCCAGATGGGAGGCATAGAACTGTTTCATATCAACCTCCTATTCTTGTGACACCACCACGGAATCCACATACAGGAACACCCTGCGGTCAGCGTCGGCTTCTACCCAGAAGACAGGATTGATCAGGCCGTCAATGCGCCCGTAGGCATCCACATACGTAATAGGAATGCCCCGAAGGTCAAAGACCTTGTCCTGGCATTGCATCTCTACATATTCCCTGTTCAGGGTATCAATCTTCATCCTCATGTACTGCCAGTTGATCTTGTCGTCAGTCTCATTGTAGCAGAGCTTCTGGGTCCCGCCGGGCACATCCTTGTAGCCGTCGTGGCGTCCGTCAGGATATCTCTTTCCGAACCACCAAGGATCCACTCCCCTGCGGCACCAGTCTCCGTCCGTTCCGAATGCCCATTCCCGGTCGCTGACCTCGGCAGCACTGACATATTGCCATTTGCGCATCAGCTGCCCGTCTACAGAATTCAGATACCGGATTCCGGTGAAATAGCGGTTCCCCCTCTCCTGAACGTCAAAGCCTGTCCCAAACGCTCTTATGGACGTCTCGTGGAGACCCGGCTGAGGGCCCTTCCCGTCCACCACGTCCATTTCTGCGGTATAGGCGAACCAGGCCTCTATCTGGAGATATTGCCTCTCGGGCAGCCAGAATGACATCCTCTTGATGGCATGGCCCATGGAGCCTGGAGCAGGAGGACAGGAATAAGGAGCAGCCACAGGTCTCGTGGACAGCTTGAGGCTGTAAGTTCCTGACATAGAACCGTGAGTGCCGGGGAACCTGTAGGTCGCGGAACTCAACATCACAGGTGGCCACTGGTCCTTGTTTACAATGCTTGGAGGAGTATCGAAATCAGGGCCTTCGGTGAAATTCGGCATCAGGGTCATCCAGCCGCAGAACCCCCTGTCGAACACGTCATAAGACAGAATCCTCTTCAGCGGAGAGAACCTGCTGTGCAGCATAAGCACATCTACATCGTCCATATCAATCAAGCTTTTTATACACGTCAACCGGATCCCGGTCAGTCACGGCAAGAGACTTTCTTGCATTTGCAACAGTCTCCGTATAATGCCTGCAGAAATCATCCCATCTGTAATAGCACCCGCCAACCTTCTCCAAAGGAAGGTCCGCAGGGATTCCGTTCAGCACGAAGCTGACCAATGCGTCCTCCAGGCTATCTCCCTTCCTGTATATCGTCAGACAGGCATTTGCTGCCATTGGGATTTCGTATGAACGCCAGAAATCCTTGACCTCGTAAGGGTCGTCAGTCTCCCTGCCCCATTCACCTGCATCCATAAGGGTCAGCAGTCCCATGAGACATCCGTCATGTCCGAAATGCAATCTCACGGTTGGCCTGTCCGAGGCAAGTGCCTCACGCCCGTCTGCAAGCATCTTGTCGAGCATTGGCCACATTATCTGATATCCGCGTCCTCGGTTTTTCGGACAAGGGCCCTTGATGGCGTAGAAGCGGTAATTATCCACCTCCCACATGGCCTTCAGTTCCTTCTCCTTGAACAGGGTCATGAAATCGTACGTACACACATGGCTGTCAATGCATTGCGTACCCACTGCAAGTACATGCAGGGCAGTCAGGAGCTCGAACCTGTCGATTCCTTCGAGCACGCTGAGGTCGGTAAACAGCCTGGACAGGATTTTGTCTGAATCCACAAGTTTGTTGAACATGTCCCGGCATTCCCCATACCACCAGGCTTTCTTGCTGCGGATGAACTGGTCCACCGGCAGGTTCAGCTCACAATGAGGAGAATAAGGGTTCAGGTAATCCAGGAACATCAAGCTCTCCTCTTCACGTATGTCCAATGTATTGTCCTTCTCGAGCAATGCATTGCAGAATGCCGTCATGCTCAGCAGTGCACGTGGCACGTAAGTCGATATTGCCCTGATTTCAGGGTCCGCGGTGAAAATGTCAGGGCACGAATCGTACATCTTGGCCCCGAGGCGTTTCAGCTGGTCCCAACCGAGGTGAGTAAGGTCCCCGACCCTGATGTGCGCGATTTTCTCGAATTCCAGATATGCATCTGCGAACTCCTTTCCGTAAGGGGTCATCGAATTCTCTCCCGCCTCGAAAGCCTGTTTCAGCACCCTGTAGGCGGATTCACTTTCCGAATACCTGGCTCCGTGCCTGTTGTATGTACTGATATGTACGGCCTTGTAGCCTTCGGGAGCAGCCGGCACGTCTATCATTGTCTCTGACGGAACGTAATATACCCCTCCGTATTTCAGAGGATTGATACCCCGTTCCCCGGCAATTACAGAAGACGGAAATGCCAGAAATGCAAGGCCGAGCAAGGCCGCAAGAAGAGACTTTTGGATAATCTTCATCGTTCAGGTCAATATTTGATTTTTATCCAAGGCATGTTGTTGCTCATGAACGTCATTGTCTCCTCAGGGATGTCCGTACAGAGATAATCGGCACCGAGATAGCATCCGAGGATGAAATCCTGAATCTTGGTGGTAGGCCACAGGCTTACCACGAGACCAGCTTTCTTGGCCTTGGCCACCATATCCCTGCTGGTGCCTTCCATGTGGCATCCAATTCTGGTAATGCCGAGGGCCTTCGCAAGCGCAATGGTCTTGTCGCTGACAGGGTCTGTGGAAATCATGAGACAGTCAACACCAGGGTGCTTTGCCATGAGGTATCTCAGGCCCCTGTAATCCGATGAAGTGAATATGAACTCCGCATCGGCAGGCTTCTTCTTCATGACGGTCTTGTAGAGTTTGTCGCAATATTCCTCAAGCCTTTCCTGAGGATAGAGGCTCTCCGGCTTTGTCTTGAGCTCGAACTCCACGTAAAGGCCCGGCTTGTCCTTCAGGAATTCCATGAGTTCGTCGAGGCTGAGCATCTTGTGGCCCTTCTTGGTGTTCAGGGCCTGTATTTCCTTGTATGTCTTCTCCTCCACGGCACCTGTACCGTCAGTGGTACGCTCCAGATTGCTGTCATGTGTGACTACGAGGACTCCGTCCTTCGTCATCCTGATGTCGGTTTCGTATCCGGTGTAGCCGATTTCATGGCTTTTCTGGAAAGCCTGGATTGTATTCTCGTCATTCTCCATGCGGCCTCCCCTGTGAGAGAAAGCCCTGACTGTCTGGTTCTGGGCAAACGCCTGTCCGCATCCCAGCAAAGCCGCAACCACGGCGACTGAAATAAACGCTCTTTTCATACGTAAATAAATTCGTTATAACGTGCCTATAAATAGGCGTTTAATA
>JBJEBJ010000016.1:0-70679 GCA_051869955.1 Candidatus Cryptobacteroides sp. | reverse complement strand
TGGGAGGTTAAACTATGAAACCATCACTCATCTTCTCCGAAATTATGGCACCAGCGGTGGTATTTGCTTGCTTCGAACGGAAAGTATATGATGACCTATGCTCTGGACAGAATGCGTGAAGTATGTATTGAAATCCTTGTATAATTCTTTTAAAGTGTTGTATAGAAAGTTTTTATTGCAATTTTCCTGAATTGATGTATCTTTGTACTATCGTTATAACGAGAGTAGTATGAAGAAGATTCTGTATCATGGGTCGGACAAGGTGATTGAGGCCCCGGTGTTCGGTTCAGGGAATCCGCATAATGACTATGGTCTGGGATTCTATTGCACCGAGAACATGGAACTTGCAATGGAGTGGGCAAGTTCCGGCAATGAGGACGGGTTTGTGAACAAATACGAAATAGACATGGACGCGCTTGCCGTGTGCAATTTGTCGGAAGGATACCATATATTGAACTGGATGGCGGTCCTTCTGGAAAACAGGACTTTTGACCTTTCGTCAGCGGCTGCGGAAATGGCCCGGAATTACATATTGGAGACTTTCAAACCGTCATACGAGGACTATGACGTGATCATAGGCTACAGGGCGGATGACTCATACTTCTCCTTTGCAAAGGATTTTCTCAACAACTCCATTCCTTTGGAGAAACTTTCCGTGGCGATGAGACTGGGCAAACTGGGGGAGCAGGTCGTGTTGAAGAGCCGGAAGGCGTTCGGACAACTTGTTTTTACCGGCTCGGAAGCAGTTGACAATCATATATATTATCCGAAGAGGATGGAGAGAGATTCCATGGCCAGGTCGGAGTACAGGAACTCGAAATCGGATTTCAATATATTGGAATCCAAATTCATCATTGACATTGTCAGGGAAAAATGGAGTAATGACGATGAACGCTTACGATAAAATATATCTCGAAGACGCGATGCACAATCTGGCGGTAATGCTGGATTACGGAGCGATGAAGGAAGGTGACGCAGGACGTTTCTTCTCGCGATTCAAGGTCAGTGACATATCGCGGCAATTCGCGAGAGGAAATCCGAAATATCTTGCCGGGATGTCCGGTATTGAGCTCGCAGAGGCCGTGTTCAGAAAGACCGGAAAGGATTCTGACCTCATCGACTACCGTCCCTTAGGCCGCACGGTCGAATACTGGACCGGCTGGGTGCTGGCATATCTTCAGTGGAGTACAGGTATGTCCTTCGGACAGATTGACGAGAAAGGTCTGACGCTGCATTATATCGCCACGCTTTATCCCGCATATCATGAGGCCGACATCTCCAAGTTCCTGCAGACCGCGCTTGCCCGGATGAAGGAAACGGGAGAGAAGGAGATGACTCCGCTGAAACGCTATAGGAAAATCTGCAACCTGACGCAACGGCAGCTGTCGGAACGCACCGGTATTACCCTGCGGATGATCCAGGCCTATGAACAGGACTGCCAGGATATCTTACGGGCGGAGGCCGGGACAGTAATTAAAATGGCAAAGGCCCTCGGCTGTGAGCCTGAGGACCTTGTTGTCAATAACCTTCTGCTTCAATAATGAAAGAGCCGGAGGTTGATGTTGCGGAATTCCTTATTCGCCTGTGAAGCAGGAGAGGCAAGGCTCCGGGCCCATCTCGAGGACGAGCTCGCCGCCTTTCAGGAGTTCGGAGGCAGGGAAGTGGAACGTGTCGAGTTTCTGTCCGTTGAGGACGGCGCTCTTCACGTAGATGTTCCTGCGTGAGGCGTTGCGGGCACGGATGGTGAACTTGTCGCCGCGTCCGTATCTGCCGCCGAGGTCAATCTCGATTTCCTCGAAAGCAGGACTTGCAATCTCATATACAGGCTCCATGCGGCTTCCGCCGTCTGTCTGGAACAGTCCTATGGCCGTCATTACAGCCCAGGCGCTCATCTGGCCCTGGTCCTCGTCTCCAAGATATGCATTGGCCTCACCGCATCCGTAATACCTTTCGAGAATGGAACGGCTCCATCTCTGAGTGTTCCATGGCTGTCCGGCCCAGTTGAACAGGTAGGCGAAATGCATCGACTGCTGGTTGCCCTGGACTACAGGATGGTCCCAATACTGGTCGTTAGGGGCATTGTACCTGAATGCCTCGTCCTGGTTGAATCCCCAGAGAAGCCTCTCGCAGAACCTGTCCTTGCCGATGTATTCCACGAGCGCAGGCACGTCCTGCGGAACGAAGAAGGTGAGCTGCCATGCATTGCCTTCCACGTAATGCTGGTTGGCTCCGCTGCGGAACGGATCGAAATCCTTCATCCATTCACCGTTGCTGTCCTTCATCTGGCAATATCCGTCATCGCTGATGACGTTTTTCCACCAATAGCCACGGCTGTTGAATTTTTCGTATATGTCATTGTGACCCAATGCTTTTGCGAGCTGTCCAACAGTCCAGTCGTCGAAGGAATACTCCATGGTGTTGGAGAAGCGGCCCTTGTCGTAAGGCACATAGCCGTATTTCATATAGGACTCGAGGTCCCTGTTGCCGGCGAATCCCTTGAACACTTTCCTTGCAGGAGTCGTCTGCATCTTCACGGCAGCCTCCAATGCGAGCTCTGCATCGAAATCCCTGATGCCCATCTGGTAAGCTCCCACAATCATAGGAATCTCGTGTTCTCCTACCATTACCGGTATGTAATTCAGTCCTGCAGGACCCTTCGCGAGCCAGCCGTTCGCCTTGTACATCTCGAGCTGCGAACGTACCCAGCGTCCGCTCCACTCCGGAGTCACGAGATTCCAGAACTGGTTCAGGTTCCAGAATGTGTTCCAGAATGCGTCGCATCCGATCATCACGTCGGTCTCCGGATTTTCCACCTTGCGGAGTTTCCCGTCGGTTGAGATCCATTCTCCGTTGCAGTCGCTCCAGATGTTGCGGCTGCAGACTGCGCGGTACATATTGTTGTAGAAACGAATCTTCTCAAGTCGGTCGTCAGTGCTGATTCTCAGTCTGCTGAAGATGTCGTTCCAGGTATCTTTCTGGTTCTTTGCCACTGCTTCCATGTCCCATCCGAACGGTCCTGCAAGTTCTTTTGCGAGATTCTCGGAGGCGTTGCGCACGCTCACCGGAGAAATGGCTGTCCTGATGTTGACTGTCTGGATATCATTCACGTCGAACTCGGCGAAAAGTCCGGCCTCGCGGCATTCCCCGCTCACGAGCCCTGCCACATCCCTGCTTACCTTGTCTCCGCACCAGGAACCGAGACTCTTCATCGGGCGGTCGAATTCCAATACGAAATTCACGGTGTAGTCCTGATCCGCATCATAGCTCCATACTCCCGGCGAGAACTGGTGGATGGATCCTTCGATACGGGTATCGGATACTTTTTTCACGTCAATGCCCTTGAGTATGAAATTGTATTCAGCCTGCGGGTGGAATTCGATGATGACCCTTCCGTCTCCCTTGTCTGCAGGGAAAGTGAATCTCGTGAATCCGCATCTTGTGGTGGCGGATACCTCTGCCTTGATGCCGTAATCGGTGAGGTCCGCACTGTAAAGACCTATGCCTGCGCTCTCGGTCTGTTTGTCAATCCTGGACCTGTATCCCTCGTCTGGCTTCTGCTCGTCGCCCACCCTGGTCTTGAGAGGTCCGTTGGCCGCCATCAGTCCGAGGCCTCCGAGAGTCCATTCATGGATGTGGCTGAAGCATCCGATGCTCTCGAATGAAGGCTGGTATCCGGCCTGCCATCCTGCGTTCTGATTGTCCGGGCTCATTTTTACCATGCTGAAAGGCATCCACGGTCCGGGACCTATCATCCAGCGGGAGTGTGCGGTTCCGATTCTCGTGTCCACGTAGTCCGCAGGGGTCTGGAGGCTCGCCGGATAACGCTGTACGCTTCCGGAAGCAACTGTCTTCCTTCCGCATTTCACCTTGTAGGAACTTGTCGTGGCTTTCTCCACGGCAGGCATCGGTGCCTCGAGGCAATATCTTCCTTTCTCGATAACCTTGCTGAGTATGTTCATGCCGTCAAGTTCTACATTGAGAACCGGTTCTCCCTCGAGGTGCTCCAGGTCTATGAGAAGAGGCTGGAACCGGGAGCCGTTGCGCTCCGTCTCGTAGGCGGCGGCCTCTATATTCCTTATATATATGCGTGAAGGTTTCACTACGGAATTGCCCGAAGGACCGTTAAGCGATATGCAGTCAAACTTGATCCACGAGCCTTCCAGCACGGTGATGGTCACGGTATTGCCGCCCTTGTTCAGGTCGCTTCCCTTGATATTGAGGGACAATCTCTGAGGGGTGGCGTCTTCTCTGTCCCCGGTCAGGCTGAGAGTATCCCTTATGGGTTCGTTCTGCCTTGGATGGCGCTGTTTCGAGAGGTCATGACCCTCGGCCTCGAGCTGGTATTTCCCTGCTACTCCGTTGGCCTTGATCTTCACGAGCGGGAGGAAAGTCTTTCCGAAATCCGCAAGATCCACGTTCAGAGTGAATTCCTGCTCCGGGGCAGGGGCGTTCTTCAGTGAGAACAGAATGTTCACTTCATGTGTCCTCCATCCGGAAGTCGGCCATGTTCCTCCCCATGTGTCCACTGGTCCTGGGAGAATGTATGGGAAGTCTTTCATGGCAGCGGAATATCCGGCGATGAAGAATTTGTCTTCGTAACCGAAATCATGTTCGATGAAATCCTTGTACCCGTCCGGCGCAAGTGCGAACTCTGCGCTGCTTCCGTCCTTCGTCCCGATGCTCCAGATGCTGTCGGAAGAATAGGATGCATTCATGCACGAAACGGTAAAAAGAGTCGTGCAGATAAAGGTTATTATTCGTTGTTTCATTTTTGTGGTATATGTTTAAACAATGATGGCGCAAAGTAAACAAATAATCCTAAATTTTGCAAGCCTGAATGGCGATTTAGCAGGTTCTTTACAAGATTGTTGCAAATTTTTCAGAAAAATGTTCTTGGAATTCAAAATTCTTTCTATATTTGCGCCTGTTGATATGTATGAACATATTGAATGAATGTTTGAAGAATATTCAAGAACAATGACACGGCAGAAACTGATAACTGTTCTTTCCCTGTTTGCAGGGCTCATGGCTTATGTGTCTCTTGACGCATCTGCGGACAATGTGAAAGTGTATTCCCGTATTCCTGAATCCGGAATTACCGCTGCTGCAAGCTCCTCTATACCGAGCTCCCCGGCATCCAATGTGGTGAACCGTTCCGGAATGATCGAAGGAGGACCTGTGGCCAACAACCTCGGAGAAGGGATGTGGGTGTCCGAACCTTCAGGCTCTCCTGTAAGATTTGCTCCCGGTACTCACGAGGGTGCAGTATGGTTCGTGTGCGAGTTCGATGCCCCGCAGAAAGTCGACCAGGTCCGTATCTGGAACCATAATCAGAACGAGCATACCCGCAGGGGACTGAACAAAGTATATATAGAATGGTCGAAGGACGGAAATGTATGGAATCTGGTCAAGGACGGCAGCAATGATTTCCATATCATCCCGGAGTCGGTGGGCAGGAATCCGGAGCCGGCGGATTATGTGCTCGACCTGAAAGCCACGGACATGAAATACCTGTGCATTACGGCGGCTGCTGAGGACGGGAATCATTATGACATGAACAATCCTGTCATCCGGCTTGAGACGGCGGACATGCATCAGAATCCTGCCTATTTCGGTCTTGCCGAGATAGCCTTCTACAGGTTTGTAAATCTGAAAACAACTGAACTTGAAAAACTTACATCTTGCAAAGTGATACCTTCCCAAGGGTATCTGAAGACTCCTGACGGACCGAGAAGGGAGTTCAGGGTAGTACTGGACACCCCGGTTTATGCCGGAGCGGAACTGAAATTCACTAATTGCGGAAAGACATGGTCCGTCAGGATTCCCGCAGATCCGGCAGGGGTCGGTGAAATCAGTTCCCTTTTCCCGGCAGGCTATATGGATGAGGAGAGTGAACTGATTGTCGATATAGACAGCAGGCAGGGCTCGCTGAAAGTCACGACCGCGGTACCGGCCGCAAGGAAATGGACAGTGAATTTCTTCCCTCATTCCCATCTCGACATCGGCTATACTCACCGGCAGAAAGATGTTATGCGTCTGCAGTGGAGGAATTTCGAGAGGGCTATGGATCTTGCCGAGAGGACGAAGGATTATCCCGAAGGGGCGCAATACCGTTGGAACAGCGAGGCTACATGGCCGCTTGCCGGATATCTTGAGGAATATGCCGGGACTGACAAGGCTGACAGGATCATCAAGGCCGTGAAGGACGGAATAATCAATGTGGATGCGGGCCTCGGCAGCATTCTTACCGGAATCAGCCGTCAGGAAGAACTCATGCACATATTCGATGACGGGCACAAGATAGAGGAACTTACGGGAGTGCGCCTGAATACTGCCATGATGAGCGACGTGCCTGGCCAGGTATGGGGCTTCGCCACGGCATTGGCGCAGAACGGCGTGAAATATTTCTCCCCGGGTCCGAACTATGTGCCGTTCTACGGAAGGATAGGAAACGACCGTGCGGCCGCAATACATGTGAAATGGGGAGACCATCCGTTTTGGTGGCAGTCCCAGTCGGGAACGGACAAAGTCCTGGTATGGTCGGCCGGAAGAGGATATTCATGGTTCCACGGATGGCTTGCCGGAAGGTTGTCGGTGTGCGGGCTCGATCCAATCTGGCAATATCTGGAAGAGCTTGAAAATGAGGAATTCCCATATAACACATGTTATCTGAGATATACGGTCCACGGTGACAACGGCCCGCCTGACGAGATGATGCCGGACGTGATAAGGGAGTGGAATGAGAAATACGACTCCCCTCAGTTCAGGATTTCCACATCGAAGGAATTCTTCGAGGCGTTCGAGCAGGAATACGGGGACAGGCTTCCGGTCTATGCGGGAGACATGACCCCAACATGGGAGGACGGTGCTGCTTCCACGGCAAATGAAACGATGATGAACAGGGAGGCCTCGGCCCGTCTTGCAGAAGCCCAGAAGCTCTGGTCGGTATTCAGGTCTCCGGAAGAATATCCGGCAGAAGCGTTTGCCGGGGCATGGAAAAATGTCGTATTGTTCTCGGAACACACCTGGGGAGCCGCAGGAAGCGGCCCTGAACCGTTCTCGAAATTCACCATTGATTTGTGGAACGGCAAGAAGATGTACGCAGACAGTGCAGATGCCCAGTCCTCAAGGCTTCATGATGCCGCCCTTTCGGCATTTGCCGGAGAAGGAATGAATGTCAAGGTGATCAATTCCAATTTGTGGGACAGGACGGATGCCGTTTATTTCGAGGGCCTTCCTGAAGGGTATGTGATGATTGATGACCGTGGGGAGAATGTACCTTTCCAGCGCATGGCTGACGGAAGAATCGCATTCATCGCCGTGAAAGTGCCTGCCATGTCCTCCAGGACGTATTCGTTCGTGAAACCGGGAAGACATTATGTCCCTGGGACCATGCCCCTGATGGCGGACGGCAATATCCTTGACAACGGCCTCGTCCGTGTTGTCATCAATCCGGAGTCGGGAACCATAAGTTCCTTCCGCATGTCCGGTGATGATTATGAATATGCCGGCGAAAACGGGCTGAACGACTATCTTTATACTGCAAGAAGGGCGGCAGATCCTCGCGGGTGCGGCGCTGTCCGCAGTGTGGAAATCATTGACAACGGGCCGGTTGCAGCTACAATCCGGGTTGTGTCCGATGCTCCGGGATGCAATTCGCTTACAAGGGATGTGACCGTCTACAGGGGAATTGCACGCGCCGATATTGCCAATACGCTTGACAAGCAGGATATAACTGACTTCGAGAATGTACGTTTCGTATTCCCGTTCAATTTCCCTCATCCGGACATCACCATGGACCTGGCAATGAGCGAGGTCCATCCTGAGAGGGAACAGCTCGAAGGCGTGAACAAACATTATTATTCCCTCCAGAACGGACTTTCTGTCGGAGATCTTGAGCACGGGCTGTGCCTGCTCTCTCCGGACGCCCCGTTCGTGGAACTGGGCACCCCTTCAGGAGAGGATTACAGGCTCAATCCGCATCACGGTTACGGATGGTGGCCGATGTCCCAGCTTTCTCCGAAAATCCTCTCCTGGGTGATGACCAACACATGGCGTACGAATTACAAGGCTTCCCAGGGAGGCATCTCGACTTTCCGTTATTCGTTGATTCCGGGGAATCCGCTTGACCTGAAGCTCAAGCAGCATGGTGTGGAAATGGAACACAGGATGACGGTGGTCAGGACAATGGACGCGGGCACTTCGGAAAAAGTGTTCGGAATGAAAGGAAACGGAAGACTGTCGCTGAGCACCATGACCCCTGCGGCCGACGGTTCCGGCTATGTGGTAGCCCTCCAGAATCTCGGAAGGCAGCCTGTGCATACCGGCTTCGTGTGGGGAACCCTCAAAGGGACGGAAGCCGCAACATGCAGCTGGGACGAGAGCCCGGAGACTCCGATAGACCCTGAAGATTTCTGGCTGAAGCCATATGAATATGTAAGAATCAAAATCAAAGCAGACCCTATATGCGGAAAATAATTACTGACATTGCAGTTGCGGTCATATCCGCGGCAGCGCTCTGTTCCTGTGCCGGACAAGGAGAATCCCTTTCCTCCTATGTTGACCCGAGGATAGGCACGGCACACTCCAGGTGGTTCTTCTTCACACCTGCGGCAGTTCCTTTCGGAATGGCAAAGCCGGCTCCGACAACGGACGGACATCTCGGCAACCCGGGAGGATGGCAGGCCGTGGGATATGATGCAAGGCACACCTCCATCGAGGGATTCGCCAATTTCCATGAGTTCCAGGTGGGAGGAGTCGTTCTCGCTCCTACTACAGGAGACCTTGTCACCGTGCCGGGAGAATTGTCCGACACGACAGGCGGCGGATACCGTTCCCGTTTCGACAAGGCCGACGAGATTGCCGAGCCGGGATATTACAGCGTGATTCTCAAGGACTACGGCGTGAAGGCGGAACTTACTGCCACCAAGCGTGTGGCATTCCACCGCTATACTTATCCGAAGGGCTCCAAAGCCAATCTCATATTCAACATCGGCACGAAGATGGGGGAGAGCGGCCCTTGCAAGGACGCCCATGTGGAATTGACCCAGGACGGACGTGTGGAAGGATGGGTGACCACGTATCCGGTGTATGTGAACAATTACCAGAAGGGAGCCGACGTGACGATGTATTTCAGCGCGGAGACCGATTCGAAGCCTTCAGGATACGGAACATTCAACGGTGCCGAAATCTATCCTGGCTCCAGTTCGGGAGACGGCATCGGAGCCGGCCTGTACATGGAATTCGACACATCTCGGCGCAATGCCGTCAACGTGAAAGTCGGGCTTTCCTACACCTCCGTTGAAAATGCCCGTCTCAATCTCGAGACCGAGGCATCCTCATTGGACTTCGACTCTGCGCACAAGGCTGCTGCAAAAGAGTGGGAGGAATCTCTCGGACGCATCCGTGTGGAAGGCGGACGACATGAGGACAGGGTGAAATTCTATACGGGATTGTTCCATGCGCTTCTCGGACGCGGTCTTGCGAGCGACGTGAACGGAGCCTATCCTGCCAATGACGGTACTGTAGGTCAGATTGCCCTCGGTCCTGACGGAACTCCGCTCCACAATCATTACAATACTGACGCCATCTGGGGCGGTTTCTGGAACCTCACCCAGCTCTGGTCCCTTGCATATCCGGAATACTTCGCAGACTGGATTTCCAGCCAGCTGCTTGTCTACAAGGATGCCGGATGGCTCGGAGACGGAATCGCCTGCAGCCGTTATGTTTCAGGCGTGGGCACCAATTTCGTGAGCCTTGCGATTGCCGCTGCCTACAATTGCGGTATCCGCAATTTCGATATCGGCACAGCCTATGCCGCAGCCCTCAAGAACGAGCTCGAATGGCGCGACAGGCCCGCCGGAGCCGGAAAACTGGACGTATACCAATTCGTGACAAAAGGATATTCCCCGCTTACTCCTGACTTCTATGATCATACTTCAGCCCAGGGATCCCGCTTCTCGGTGTCACATACTCTCGAATATTCATTCAGCTCCTATGCAGTGGCCCAGATGGCGAAAAGCCTCGGACATCAGGAAGACTATGAGCGCCTGACGGCATTGTCCGAAGGATGGAAACTCATGTACGACCCTTCCGTGAAGCTGATGCGCCCGCGCGGAATTGACGGAGAGTTCATCGCGGAGTTCGACCCTTATGCCCCTTGGGTGGGCTTCCAGGAAGGCAATGCAATCCAGTATACCTGGTATGTTCCGCATCACGTGGAGCAGCTTGTGGACCTCCTCGGCGAGGAAGAGTTCAACAACCGGCTGGACAGCACCTTCATCATTTCCCGCGAGAGCATATTCGGCGGAGGCAAGACCATCGACGCGTTCTCAGGCCTCCAGTCCTATTACAATCACGGCAACCAGCCGAACCTGCACATCTCCGGAATGTTCAATTTCTCCGGCCGCCCGTGGCTGTCCCAGAAATGGATGAGGACCATCTGCAACGAGTTCTACGGAACGGAAGGCATCCACGGTTACGGTTACGGACAGGATGAGGACCAGGGCCAGCTCGGTGCATGGTATGTGATGGCCGCGATGGGACTCTTCGACGTCAAGGGCCTCACGGCTCCGGACCCGTCCATGCAGATCGGCAGCCCGCTCTTCGACAAGGTGACGATAAGCCTCGACAGGAATTATTATCCGGGAGACAAATTCGTGATCAGGACGAGGAACAATTCCGACAGCTCGATTTACCTCGGCGGAATCACCCTGGACGGGAAACCTTTGGACTCGGTCCAGCTGCCGTGGTCTTCTATTGTCTCGGGCGGCGAACTTGTCCTCGACATGCAGGAGCTCCCGGATGAATCCTTGAATAGATAATCCAGCCCTTCGGAAGGGCGAATAAACCACAATAACAACTAATAAAAAATTATGAAAGTGCTATCACCAAAAGCAATCTTGCAAACGATTTGCATGTGCTTTGCGCTGAGCCTTCCGAGCGTTCAGCTTAATGCACAGAGTACTTCTTTCACAATCTCCGGCACAATCAGGGATGCTGCCGGCGAGCCTGTGATCGGAGCCGCTGTGCTCGACTCGAAAACCCAAAAGGGCGGAGTGACTGACATTGACGGAAAATGGTCGATGGAAGCCGCTCCCGGTACTGTCCTCAACGTGACATGTATGGGTTATGTGGATCAGCAGATAAAAGTCTCTGAGAACGTCAGAGTATACAACGTAGTCCTTCAGGAAGATGCCATGCAGCTTGCCGAGACTGTCGTTGTAGGTTACGGCGTACAGAAGAAGGCCACCCTCACGGGTTCCGTGGCCGCTGTCAACAACAAGGAAATCGTATCGACGAAGAACGAGAACGTTTCCAACATGCTTACCGGTAAGGTTGCCGGTCTCCGTGTCGTACAGACATCTTCGGAGCCTGGCCAGTTCGCCAGCAGCATCGATATCCGCGGTTTCGGTTCTCCTCTCGTGATTATTGACGGTGTGCCCCGTGACAATATGGCCCGTATCGATCCTGAAGATATCGAGAGCATTTCCGTGTTGAAGGATGCATCTGCAGCAATCTACGGTGTGCGTTCAGGAAACGGTGTCATCCTCATCACCACCAAGAAAGGCGAGAAGAACAAGGCTTCCATTTCCTATTCAGGAAACATGACATGGCAGATGCCTTCCGATTTCCCTGATCTCGTGGATGCAGTCGACTGGATGAACCTTTACAACGAGCGTTCCCGTCACAATGTGGACAATCAGAACCGCATCGTGTATTCAGACGAGCAGATAGATGAATACAGGAACGGAACCAAGCAGAGTGTGAACTGGATTGACGAGGTGTTCCGCAATTCCGCACCACAGACCCAGCACAATATCAATGTGACCGGAGGAAATGACAGAATTACCTACTATGCAAGCGCCGGATATCAGTATCAGGGCAGTTTCCTCGAGACCGATGCCATCAACTACAGGAAATACAATCTCAGGTCGAACATCTCGGCGAAGATTACCGACAATTTGAAATTCGACCTCTCCCTTGCTGGAATGATGGACGAGCGCCGTTCTACCGTTTACAGCTCATGGGATATTGTCAGGGCCATGTGGATCCAGCGTCCTATGGACCAGATATGGTACAATGAGGAGGAAGGAAAATATGCGGCACCTCAGGACGAGACCCATTACAACCCTGTTGCGATGATGGATACAGACCTTACCGGCAGGAACAGCTACAAGAGCAAATGGTTCCAGTCAACTGCATCCCTCAGGTGGGATCTTCCTTGGGTGAAGGGCCTCTACGTGAAAGGCATGTTCAGCTATGACTACATCATGAACGACAACAAGGAGTATGTCACCCAGTACAGCCTTTACAACAATTCCGGAAAGGAAGTCGTATGGAACCAGTACTCGGCAAACGGCGAGCAGTATCCGGGCAAGATTTCCAGATACTTCTATGGCAAGAACGCCCTTCTCTGGCAGGTACAGGCAGGCTATGACAGGACATTCGGCAAGCACAATGTGAGTGCGATGTTCGTGCTTGAGGATTCCCACAAGGACGGTGACAACTTCTACGGAACCAGATATCTCGATCTTCCTATCGACCAGGTATTCGCTGCCAACAAGAACAATCAGCAGTTCAACCAGAGCAACGGTTCGGGTTCACTCTACGATTATGCAAATACTTCATACATCGGCAGGGTGCAGTATGACTATGCCAACAAATATATCGCTGAGTTCGCATTCCGCTATGAGGGCTCGTCAAGATATTCTTCATTCAACCAGTGGGCATTCTCTCCTTCAGTCCTCGTGGGCTATGTAATCTCCGAGGAGAGATTCTGGAAAGAGTCCCCGCTGAAGTTCATCAACAAGTTCAAGATCAGAGGTTCATGGGGACATTCAGGAAACGACTCCTCCCTCAGCTACCAGTTCCTCACCGGTTATACCTATCCTGTGAGCGGTAATTCAGGCGCTCTTCCGGGTGGTGCAATCCTTGACGGTTCTTTCGTCAATGCATCAGTTGACAAGGGCCTTGCAAACCAGAGCCTCAGCTGGCAGACCATCAAGACATACAACGTCGGTATCGATGCCGCTGCGTGGAACAATCTCCTTACATTGTCTGCCGACTACTTCTACAGGAAGCAGGAAGGCATATTCGCAACCAGAATCAACAGCCTGCCGGGAACAGTGGGTGCTTCGCTTCCTCAGGAGAACCTGAACAGCGACATGACCCAGGGATTCGAGATCGAACTCGGACATGAGAAGAGAGTGGGCGAGTTCCTCTATTCCATCAAGGCAAATGTTTCTTACACAATGTCCCGCGACATATATGTGGAGAAGGCCGAGGCAGGTAACTCATACCTGAACTGGAGGACCAACACCAACAACAGGAACAAGAACATCTGGTGGGGATATCAGGGCAACGGCCGTATCACCAGCTGGGATGAAATCTACTACAATCCTGTCTATATCGGACGCGGCACCGTGATGGGAGACTATGAATATGAGGACTGGAACGGAGACGGCTGGATCAACGACCTTGACCTCCATCCTCTTGCAACCAATGCTTCAATGCCTCTTGTCAACTACGGTATCACCGTGAATCTCGCATGGAAAGGAATCGACTTCTCGATGCTCCTCCAGGGCGCAAGCCGCAGATACGTGGCTCCTCAGGAGTTCCTGTACCAGCCTCTCTGGGCCGACACCAACGCCCTCACCAAGTTCCTCGACAGATGGCACACCGCGGATCCTACGGCCAATCCTTATGATCCGGCAACCAAATGGGTGAAGGGCGAGAACGGTTTCACAGGCTCTCTTCCTAACGCCAATTCGACATTCAACATCCAGAATGCTGCATACCTGCGTCTCAAGACCATCGAACTCGGATATTCACTTCCTAAGAAATGGATGGACACAATCGGAGTACAGGGTATAAGATTCTATGTGAGCGGATACAACCTTCTCACCTTCTCGCAGCTCAAACATATGGACCCTGAGTTCAATGTCTCTTCAGGATATGGTTACAACTATCCTATCAACAAGACTGTCACACTCGGACTCAATGTTAAATTCTAAAATGACGAATATTATGAATATCAAAAAGATACTTATGCTGATGTCATCCGTGGCAGTTGTCGCCTGTTCGGATCTTGATATTCCTCCGATGAACATAGTCGGCGAGCAGGACATCTTCGGCAATGAGGCCGGTGTCACCAGTTATATCGCAAGGATGTACAGCACCATTCCTATGGAGGACTTCAGGTATGCCTTCCACAACGGGGACCTGTTCCACAAGAGTGATACACGTTACCAGCAGCAGGACTGCCTGACCGGAGAAGCAATCGGCCGCGACACCAAGGGTGCGCAGCAGGAAAATGCCGGTTATTGGGACAATGCATACAAATGGATCAGGGAAGCCAATTCCTTCATAGAGACACTTCCTAAATATGCTTCCAACTACCTTGCTTCCGAGGTGGACAACTGGACCGGCGAGGCATATTTCTGCAGAGCCTTCATCTACTACTCTCTCGTCAAGAGATACGGCGGCGTGCCTATAATCGACAAGGTCGTTGATTATCCTGCAACTGTCAGCTTCGAGGATACGAAAGTGTTCCGTGACTCGGAAGAGGCTGTATGGGATTTCATCGCATCCGATCTTGACATGGCTTACGAGCTCCTTCCTGCTTCCAATGACAAGGGTCGTGCTGACAAATCCGCAGCCGCTGCCCTGAAGTCAAGGGCAATGCTCCATGCAGGTTCCATAGCCAAGTACAATGAAGTGAACGAGGAATACAACGGAGTACGCATCTGCGGAGTCCCAGCTTCCCGCGCGAAAGATTATTTCAAGGCTGCATACGAGGCTACCAAGCTCGTGGATACCGGAAAATACGGTCTCTATATGGATGAATGGAAAGACGGTGACAAGCAGGCACAGTATCAGAACTACTGCTCCATCTTTACCAAGGATACCAAGGAGATTATCTTCGGCCGCTGGTACAAGAGCCCTGACTCTGTCCACAATTTCGATGATTCCGCACAGCCTATGCAGACTTCCACCGGCGGAAACAACTCCGAGCTGAACCCAACTCTTGATTTCGTGGAGATGTTCGACGGATTCCCGAAGGACGAGAACGGCCACATCGCCAATTTCGACGAGAACGGACATTACAAGCTCTTCACGACTCCTTACGAGTTCTTCAAGGACTGCGAGCCTCGTCTCCGTGCTACCGTGATTCTTCCTCACGACACATTCAAGAACCAGGTAATCGACCTTCGCCGCGGAATCTGGACAGGTCCGTCCGCTGCAACCATCGAGCCTCTTCTTGACCCTAACAACGTAGGAAACTACAATGCGGTTTACAATGACAATACGCCGCTCAAGCTTTCGAACGGTTCCGGTTTCAACAATACCGACGCCAACAAGATCGTGATCAAGAACGGCACCAAGATGACCCGTGCCGGTGCGAGCGGAGTGTTCTCGGAGTGGGATTTCGGCGGAATTTCCGGATTCTATCTCCGCAAATACCTGAACCCTGTCGCAGGAACGAACAACAATGGAAACCAGTCCACCCAGACATGGATTGAAATCCGTTATGCCGAGGTTCTTCTCAACCGTGCAGAGGCTGCATACGAGCTCGTGCTTGCAGGTGAGGCTTCCGCATCATCCGGTGAAAGCTACAAGGAAGAGGCATTCAAGTGCATCAACGAAATCCGCAGGCGTGCAGGTGCCGATCTCCTCGCTTCCTCTTCAGATCTCAATATTGACGTCATCCGCAAGGAAATCCGCAAGGAGCTTTCTTTCGAGCACAAGACCTGGTGGAATCTCAAGAGATGGAGAATCATTGACGACGAGCAGAACAACCGCCGCTGGCGCACTCTCGCCTCATTCTATTCTGTTGAGGACGACAAGTATTTCCTCGACCAGAAATATCATGAACCGCGTGCCGGACTGTCATACATCTACACATTCGATACAAGATATTATTATCAGCCGATTCCTGGAGCAGAGATTACCAGAAACGCCAACTGCAAGCAGAATCCTGGATTTTAATCATTAAACTAATTGGTTATGAACAAGTTAAAATATATCATTTTCTCTCTTGCCCTTGTTGCAGGTTTCTCTTCCTGCACCAACGACAACTATGACTTGCCGTCTGAGACATTCAAGGGAGCATTCATTGACAAGGAGACAGGAGAGCCGTTCCAGACTGCAATCGGAGGAACAGGAATCCGTATCAGGATGATGGAGTACAGCTGGAGCGATAACCCTCAGCCGTATGACTTCAACGCCAAGATGGACGGAACATTCCAGAACACGAAGATTTTCAAGGGAGAATACGGCGTGACTCCGGAAGGAGCATTTGTCCCTCTCGAGGAAGAAATCTTCAAGATAAAGGGTGTGGTAGAGAAGACCTATGAGGTGGAACCTCTTCTCCGTGTGGAGTGGGTAGGCGAGCCTGTGGTCAATGCTGACGGAACCGCTACGGTAAAAGTGAAGATAACACGCGGAACATCCAATCCTGACTACCAGCAGGCCCTTCAGGAAGGCTGGCTCTATGTCAGCGAGACCTGCTATGTCGGCGATTTCAGCTACAGCCCTATGTTCTCCACCAAGATAGCCGGCTCCCAGCTTGCTCTTGACACTGAACTGACATTCACCACCGGATTCCCTAACGGAATCAGCGGAAATCCTGCAGCCTTCCCGTCATATTCACGCAAGTATTTCCTGCGCTTTGCGGCGAAGACGACCAAGGATTTCAGCGGCGTGAAGAGATATAATTATTCAACAGTCAAAGAGATAACGACTAATGCAAGATAATCTTCACAAACCCGTCCATGCCGTAGGTGTGGATGTCGGAGGATCGCATCTGTGCTCGGCAGTAATTGACCTTACTGCCGGCACATTGTGCACCGCGCCGATAACCACCCCGGTAGACAGCCATGCAGGGGCTCTCGAAATCGTGTCAGCCTGGGCTTTCAATGTACGTTCCACGATGGAATCGTTCGGAGGGGAGATCGGGGCTGTAGGATTTGCCTTCCCGGGGCCGTTCGACTATGAAAGGGGCATATCCCTGATAGAAGGAGTCGCGAAATACGAAGCCGTCTTCGGGCTGAAGGTAAGGGAGTCGATGCTTCCTTATCTTCCGGCAGGAAATCCGGAGATGCGCTTTGTGAATGATGCGTCCGCCTTTGCCCTCGGTGAAGCCCTGTGCGGGGCTGCCAGGGAAGATGACAGGGTGGTCGCCATCACTCTCGGGACGGGAGTGGGCTCAGGATTCGTCGCCGGTGGAAAACTGGTTACGGATTCTCCGGAAGTGCCAGCAAACGGATGGGTATATTGCCTTCCGTTCGAAGACGGGATTGTGGATGATGCGTTCTCCACCAGATGGATAGTGAACAGATACAGGGAACTCACCGGCGAGACGGTCTCCGGAGCCAAAGATGTCGCAGAAAGGTTCAATGACAATTTGCCTGCAAAACAGGTGTTCCGTGAATATGGTTTCCGTCTCGGTGAATTCCTGGCTCCTGTGCTTGCCCGCTTCAGAAGCAGTTCCGTGGTGCTTGGCGGCAATATTTCCAGAGCTTTCCCTCTGTTCTCGGCTGAACTCAGGGAGGCGTTGGAAAGCAGGGGCATAGCAGCCAAGATAAGAACGTCATTGTTGATGGACAACGCGGCCATGATCGGTGCCGCATCATTATTTATATAAATTTTAGATATGTCAGAGATTAGAAAGACAACTCAGTATCTTATGCCGGTAGATAAGAAAGATCCCGGTGCAGGGGAATATGATATCTATCCGGTACATGACCTCGGGGAAGGGACGGTATTGTCGGATTTCACTGAACTCGCAAAGCGGATTGCCGGATGCGGGAAAGTGATTATCGACGGATATGTAGGCGTGAGGTTCGATGATTTCGTCTCTCGTCTGAATGAGGCGCTTGCAGCTCTCGGAGTCAAGACTCTGTGGTGGAGCGTCGACTCGGCCCTGAAATCTCCTGATGAGGTCGACAAACTCATTGAACCGTATCTCGGAGGTGACGATCCGATATTCGGTTTCCGTGCGAAACTTTCATTGTCGGATTTCTTCGATGCAGGGAAACTTGCTGCGATCAGGCCTGACGATTCCGCACAGCTAAATATCATCTATGGTACAGGTGCCGCCCTTGCAGGATGGGAGGGAGAACTGATTTACCTCGACATCCCGAAGAACGAGATCCAGTTCAGGTCGAGGGCAGGAAGCATCCGCAATCTCGGCGCAGCATGCCCTGACACCCCGAAGAAGATGTACAAACGCTTCTATTTCATCGACTGGGTCGTGCTCAACAGGCACAAGAAGGCATTGCTCCCGGAAATAGACATTTTCGTGGATGCACAACGCGAGACCGAAATTACATGGGCCGAAGGCAATGTGATCCGGGCCGGGCTGGACAAGCTCGCAAGGAACGGATTCAGGGTCCGCCCGTGGTTCGAACCGGGAGCATGGGGAGGACAACGTATCAAGGAGTTCATAAACGAGCTTCCTCACGATGTCCCGAACTACGCCTGGTCGTTCGAACTCATTGTTCCTGAGAACGGTATCATATTCGGCGGAGACGGCAAGATGCTCGAGCTTTCGTTCGATTCCGTGATGTACGAGGCCGGAGAGGATGTGGTCGGCAAGGAATGTTACGCGGCTTATGGGGACGAGTTCCCGATCCGCCTGGACTATCTTGACAATTTCGACGGAGGCAATCTGTCCATACAGTGCCATCCTCGCAAGGAATATATCCAGAAGAATTTCGGAGAAGTGCTGACCCAGGAGGAGACCTATTATATCCTTGATACCAAACCTGGTGCGGAAGTATATCTCGGATTCAAGGAGGATATTGTCCCTGAAGAGTTCGAGGCGGCCCTCAGGAAGAGCCACGAGACTGCGACCCCTCTCGATGTGGAGAAATACATCAATGCTGAGCCTTCCCGCAAGCACGGCCTGTATCTGATTCCTCCGGGAACCCTTCACAGTTCCGGACGCAACAATCTGGTCCTCGAGATAAGCACGACGCCGTACATCTTCACTTTCAAGATGTATGACTGGATGGCTCTTGACCTGGACGGACGTCCGAGGCCGATCAACATCAGGAGGGCGATGGAGAATCTGTATTTTGACCGCAAGGGAAGCCGTATTGCGGAAGAGTTTGTATCCCACCCTTACATGATGGAGAAGGGTGACGGCTGGGAGCTCTGGCACGTACCTACGCACAAGAACCATTCTTACGATGTCCACCGCTATGTGGTTGATACAGAGGTGGAAGTGAAGACGGAAGGGAAATGCCACGCGCTGAACCTCGTGGAGGGATCTTCGGCAACGGTCATCACGGAAGGGGGAATGACATTCCACCTCACCTATGCGGAGTCCCTTGTTATCTCGGCAGCAGCCGGCTCATACCGGATCATCAACGACTCCGGCAAGCCAATCATGATGATCAAGGCCTTCATGAAATAAGCAAACGGACTTGTGACAAGTCACATAACTATTGGTAAACTTCATTTCCCGCCGTGCCGCAACCCCGATTCAGGGTCCGGCACGGCGGAATCATAACTATTCAGCCTTGGCGGATGCCGGCTTGCCGGAGAGGCAGACGAGGGTGGAGACGATACCGGCGATAGGGCACCACCAGCTCCATGCGATGTAGGTCTGTCCGAAAAGCTGCTTCTGGAACATAAGCGGGATGATTATCATCGCGCCGACTATGAGGGCTGCCATGACGGATTTGGAATTGCCCCTTTTCGAGAAGATTGCGGTAAGGAACACGCCGATCATTCCGCCGTAGGCAAAGCACATTATGCCGGTGGCGAAATCCACGAGATTCAGTCCGCTGGCCTCCTGCATTATCGCGGTGATGATTGCGAACAATGTGAGCAGCATTCCCATCAGGCCTGCCATCCAGCGGGACGAACTGATCTGGTCCTTGTCGCTCTTGATGGCCTTGCCCATGTCCCTGCGGATCGGCAGGTACAGGTCATCCACGAAACTTGATGCCATGGCGTTGATGGCCGAGTTGAAGCTCGACAATGCAGCAGCAAGAAGCCCGGTGATCATGAGACCCCTGACTCCGGTAGGGATATGGTTCTTGATATATTGCGGGAAGAGGTCCCTCGCGTCGCTGAAGAATCCTGCGCTGATCTGTCCGTCGATATACGGGTCATTGATGTACTTGACCCAGAGCAGCAGTCCGATGCAGAGGAAAGTCAATACGATAGGTATCGCGAGCAGCTGTGACCAGATCAGGGAGGTTCCGGCCTTCTTCACGCTCTTGCAGGAGAGCTGGCGCTGCACGAACTCCTGGTCCGTGGTGTACTGCGCTATCTTGAAGAAAGCGATGCCGATCATTCCTCCTATTATAGTATAAGGCTTCGCGAAATCGATGCTCGGGTCGAACATTTTCACCTTGCTTCCTGCCTCCCAGCCGGCCAGGACTCCTCCTTCTGCAATTCCGGCATCGGCTCCCGGTATCTTCACCATTCCTCCGGCCGTGAGCTGTGCCCAGATGTCCGCGAAGCTCATGCCCTTCAGTGAGCAATAGACCATCACGAGAGCCACAACTCCGGTGAACGTCATGAGCAGGGTCTGGAACGTGTCGATGTAGAGCAGGCCCTTGATTCCTCCCATCATGGTGTAGAACGTGGACACCAATCCGAGGATGATGATGGAGCATACTATGAAGGTGAAGTCAATCTTTCCGAATATGATGACGGATACCGCGATGGCCGCGATGAACAGCCTCGAGCCCGACGTGAAGAGCTGGCCGAGCAGGAACATTATGCTATTGGCCCTTTTGGAATTCTCCCCGAAGCGGTCCCCGATGAATCCGTATATGGTGATGGTCCTGGCGTTATAGAGCTTCGGCATGATGAGAGCCGCTACGAGCGTGCCGCCCAGAATGGAGCCGAGCAGATTTATTATATAGGTGAGATTCGTGTTGAATCCGAGCTCGGGAGAGCCCACGAACGTCCCTGCGCTGATGGTCGTACCTGCTGCGGCAATAGCCACAATCCATCCCGGCATCGACCTTCCGGCGACGAAATAATCTTCAATGTTCTTGTTCTTGTGGGAGAACAGATACCCGATAGTGATGAGGGCCCCGAGGAAAACGGCCACGATGAGCCAGTCGAAAATACTCATTGATTGATTCTTGAATGTGTTAATATTAGTGTTGAGCCGGCGCGTCGGTGCGCACCGGATTCCAAATATAAGAATTATTCGGATATAATGTGTCTCAATATCTTAATTTCAAGGGAAATTTTGCCGTTTGGAAAATTATTGTTACCTTTGCGACCCCTATAATGTGTAGGGATCGCAAAGTTTTATTATTAACCAATTAAAGATCAAGACAGTGGACACACAAAGTTACAAATCAGTGTACCTTAACAAGGCAACTGTAAAGAAGGAGTGGGTCGTCATTGATGCTACCGATCTGGCACTTGGCCGTCTTGCTTCCAGGGTTGCTCTTGTCCTCCGCGGCAAGAACAAGCCAGGGTTCACACCTAACGTCGACTGCGGTGACAACGTCATCGTGATCAACGCCGAGAAGGTGGCTCTTGGAGGCAAAAAGATGACCAACAGAGTATACACTCGTTACACCGGGTTCCCTGGTGGACAGCGTTTCTCTACGCCGAAGGA
The DNA here is from genome assembly GCA_051869955.1 of Candidatus Cryptobacteroides sp. Taxonomy (GTDB): domain Bacteria; phylum Bacteroidota; class Bacteroidia; order Bacteroidales; family UBA932; genus Cryptobacteroides. The sequence continues at coordinate 49,078 of JBJEBJ010000016.1, read as the reverse complement.
GATTCTTCAGAAGAGACCTGCTGAACTTATCAGGAAGGCTGTCAAGGGAATGCTTCCCAAGACACGTCTTGGTGACGACATCCTCGGAAATCTGCACGTATATGCAGGCCCTGAGCATCCGCACCAGGCACAGCAGCCAAGAGAAATTAAGTTGAACGAAATTTAAACAGAGCAAATGGAAAAAACAGTAAACGCCCTTGGAAGACGTAAATCAGCTGTGGCTCGTGTTTATGTCGCTGCCGGAACAGGCAAGATCACGATCAACGGAAGAGAGCTCGAGAACTATTTCACAGACGGTTCCCTCCAGTACATCGTGAACCAGCCTTTCGAAGTTACCGGTGCGGCAGGACAGTTTGACGTGAAGGCCAACCTCGTCGGAGGTGGAATCAAAGGTCAGGCTGAAGCGCTCAGACTCGGAATCTCCCGCGCACTCTGCGAGATTGACAAAGAGGCTTACCGCTCAGCACTCAAATCTGCCGGATTCCTCACCCGTGACCCAAGAGAGGTCGAGAGGAAGAAGCCTGGTCAGCCTGGTGCACGCCGCCGCTTCCAGTTCAGCAAACGTTAATCGCTGCTGCAACGCTGGTTTATTATTATTGCACAGTCCGGTACAGAAATCTTCTGACCTCGTGGCGGATGTGACATCCGCGCAAGCTGCTTGAAGATTGCCGGCACTGCGGAAAATCCGGAAGACCGGGAAGCCCGCTGCTTCTGGATTGATGAAAAGAGTCCGACAGGCTAAGGCAATGGCCTCGAGGAAAAGTGTAACAAAAGAAACAACACGATTAAAAATGCCAAGAACAAATTTCCAAGAATTACTCGAAGCAGGTGCACATTTCGGGCATCTTGCCAGGAAATGGAATCCTAAAATGGCTCCTTACATCTTCATCGAGAGGAACGGGATTCACATCATCGACCTGCACAAGAGTATCGTCAAGATAGACGAGGCTGCAGAGGCTATGAAGGAACTTGCACGCTCAGGCCGCAAGATTCTCTTCGTTGCCACCAAGAAGCAGGCTAAGGACATCATCGCCGAGAAAGCCGCTTCTGTAAATATGCCTTATGTAACAGAGAGGTGGCCGGGCGGAATGCTCACCAACTTCCCTACCATCCGTAAGGCCATCAAGAAGATGAACACCATCGACAAGATGAAAGAAGATGGTACTTATGACAAACTCGCAAAACGCGAGCGTCTCCAGGTTGACCGCCAGAGAGCCAAACTTGAGAAGAACCTCGGTTCCATCAAGGACATGAGCCGTCTCCCGTCAGCACTTTTCGTAGTGGACATACAGAAAGAGGCTAATGCCGTTAAAGAGGCAAACCGTCTGAACATTCCGGTAATCGCTATGGTTGATACATGTTGCGATCCTACCCCAATTGATTATGTGATTCCGGCTAATGACGACGCCGCAAAGTCTATCGAGCAGATCACCGGTGCACTTTGCGCAGCCATTCAGGAGGGATTGAGCGAAAGGAAGCTTGAGAAGGAGAAAGAGGCTGTAACCGAGACTGCCGAGAAACCGGCAACCAAGAAACTCCGTCCTCGCAAGGCCGCCAAGGCTGACGAGGCCGCCGAGGAGGCTCCAAAGGCAGAGGCAGCACCAGTTGAGGCCGCTGAAGAAGTTAAAGCAGAATAATCTTAAATCTATTACACCATGCAAATTACAGCAGCTGACGTAATGAAATTACGCAAGATGACCAGCGCCGGAATGATGGATTGCAAGAATGCCCTCATTGAGGCAGAAGGCAACTTCGAGAAGGCTATGGACATCATCCGTGAGAAAGGCAAGCTCGTTGCAGCCAAGAGGGCTGACCGCGAGACTACCGAGGGAGCTGTTCTCGTGCGCATCGACGGCAACAAGGCGATTATCGTCTGCCTCGGCTGCGAGACTGACTTCGTTTCGGCTACACCGGATTTCAAGACCCTCGCAAACGCCATCGCAGATGCGGCTATCGCAGCTTATCCTGCTGACGCTGAGGCTCTCAAGGCCGTGAAGATGCCTAACGGACATACCGTTGAGGAGGAGATTTCTGCCCAGACCGGCAAGACTGGTGAGAAGCACGTGCTCGCATACTATGCTACCCTCGAGGCTCCATACGTTGCACAGTACGTTCACAACAACTCCAAGGTCGCTTCCATCGTTGCTTTCAACAAGGAAGTTCCTGAGGAGACCGGAAAGAATGTTGCCATGCAGGTTACATCCATGCATCCGGTATCAGTATCCGAGTCAGACTGCCCTCAGGACACCGTAGAGAAGGAACTCGCAATGTACAAGCAGCAGATTGCAGAGGATCCGAAGATGGCAGGCAAGCCTGAGGCAATGCTTGAGAATATCGCGAAGGGCAAGCTCAAGAAGTTCTTCAAGGAGCAGACCCTCGAGGCCCAGGATTTCATCTGGGACGGCAAGATTTCTGTCCTCGACTACATCCATGCAGCCGACAAGGATGCCAAGGTGCTTGCATTCAAGAGATTCTCACTGAACGACTAATTGTCACAGCACAATATCATCCAAGAGAAGCCGACCCTTTTCGGGCCGGCTTCTTCAGTTATTCTGGACGGTATGTAGTTGTCGGAAGGCTATGCAGGAGTGTGGCCGGCCGCGGCCTCATGAGCGGCTCCCGAAGGAACGCAGTTCCGAAGGGTGGATGAAGCGAAGCGTAACTCCTGCATAGCCTTCCGACAACTATATAATATTTTATGCTTTGGCTGACAGCAGGCGGCTCAGTGTGCTCTGGTCGATTCCGAGGAAACCGGCAATCTGTTTCTTTCTTGCATGGGAGAATATCTCAGGGTTTTCCGTGGAAAGATTTATCAGGCGCTCCCTCGCGTCTGTGCTGACGAAGCCCTCGAGCCTCTCGCATATCTTGCTCAGGCCCCGGAACAGGATGCTGATATACCAGGACGCCACCTCCAGATTGTACATGGCGGCATCCTTCAATACCTTTGAGTCTATCGTGGCAGCAACACTGCCTTTCATCATTTCGAAATAATACTTGGAAGGTTCTCCCTTGTGAATGCTATGCACATTTGTCAGGACATAGCCCGGAAGGGGGAGATAAAGATATTTGCAGTCTCCCTGCTTGTTGATACAATAAGCTGCTCCCATTCCTCTCAGGACGATGTAGAGATTGAAATCTAATTCCCCGGGACGAATGATGACAGTGTCCTCCTTGAATTTCTTATATGTGATGTGCTCCTTCAATATATTGAAGCACTTCTCGTCCATCCTCATCAGTTTTCTGAGAAGAGTTGCATACTCTGCGGCCTCCTTCTCTTCTACGCGGCCTTTGGCGGTAAAGGTGGTATTCGTGCTGTCCACTTCAGTCGTGTGTTTTGTTTACACAAATGTCGCCTAAATATTTCATATATCCAAATATACATTCCATGTACTCACAATTTCGGCCATGTATGTTAATACAAAATTATTCATGTAGACATAAAAATTGACAAATGTCAAATAATTTTAGCTTCAGATGGATTATTTTTGCGTCGTCAGGAAGAAAAGTGCGGAAGCTGCAGAATCCGCGCGGCCCTTCCACCTAGATTTAATGTGAAAAACCGGAGGCAAGTCCTTGTCTCTTCAATTTGCGGCAAAGATTCTTTCGGTGAATTATTAACCCCTACTTAACGATAGGAATGAGTGTTTTCAAGTCACTGGCCGTGGCGTGTCTCTTCATGATGACGGCAGCCGCGGTAACAGCCCAAGAACTTGTGACAGTCTCAGGTGTCGTTACGGGAAAGGATACGGGAGAACCACTGCCGGGAGCGTTTGTCGTTGCCGGTCCTTCTTCCGGTGTATCCACTTCCATTGACGGCGCCTATGAGGTCACGGCAGAAGCAGGCACTGAACTGCTCTTTCAGTTTATCGGCTTTCAGGCACAGTCTTTTATTGTCCCGTCGGGACAGAAAGCCGTAGTACACAATGTCGCCCTTGAAAGCGATTCCGAGGCATTGGACGACGTGGTCGTCGTAGCTTACGGTGTCCGCAAGAAAGGAACCATAGCAGGTTCCGTCTCCACGGTCAAGGCCGATGCCATCGCGGACACACCGTCCGCCAGCTTCGACCAGGCGCTTCAGGGAAAGGCAACCGGACTCATGGTCCTTTCCAATTCGGGCGAGCCGAGCGCTACGGCTACATTCCAGATCCGAGGCGTCAACTCCATCAACTCAGGAACTGCACCTCTCTTCATCCTGGACGGTATCCCGATTTCTTCATCTGACTTCAACGCCATCAGTCCCAATGACATAGAGTCCATCTCCGTGCTCAAGGACGCATCCAGCACCTCCATCTACGGAGCACGTGCTGCAAACGGCGTAGTGGTCATTACCACCAAGCGCGGAAAGATGGCGCAGGATGCGAAGATTACATTGCGCACCCAGGCCGGATTCTCCCAGATTGCCGGCAACAAATGGAATCTCATGAACACCGCCGAGCGCATCCAGTATGAGCAGGAGGTCGGACTGACCGAGGGCAAGGATTACGAGAAACTTTCCAAGACTGACATCAACTGGCTCAACGAGGTATTCAACAAGTACGCCCCTCTCCAGAACTACGAGCTTCAGGCCAGTGGCGCTACTGACAGGTTCAACTATTATGTATCAGGCGGTTATTACAGCCAGGACGGAACCACTTCGGATTCTGATTTCAACAGGTACAATTTCAGGGTGAACCTCGAGGCCCAGGCCAACAAATGGCTCAAACTCGGCACCAACTCCATGCTCGCGTACGAGAAATATGACGAGTCCGTGGAAGGCGTCTATACCCTCAGTACTCCGATTTCTGCAGCGAGGTTCATGCAGCCTTACTGGAATCCTTACCGTCCGGACGGCTCCATCGCATCCATCAATGACGGATCATGGAAAGGTACCGGCCAGAACCCTCTCGAGTGGAGCAAGAACAACCCGTACACCACCAAGAAATACAAGGCCATAGCGAATTTCTTCGCCGAGGCCGCCATCATAAAGGGCCTTACCCTCAGGGTACAGGGCGGAGTTGACTACACCCACGGCGCAGTCAAGAGCGTAAGCTACCCGAGCTATCTTCCGAACAACGGACAGGGCAAGGTCGGCAGGAATTCATCCGACGCATTCAATCTCTCCATCACCACCACCTTGAACTACAAGTTCGACATCCGCGGTGAGCACAATTTCAATTTCCTGCTCGGCCAGGAGGGTGTGGATTATACCGCAGAGGGATTCAACGTGTCAACGGCCGGACAGACCAATGACTATCTCACCGACATTTCTTCCGCAACAAGAGCAACCTCATGGTCAAGCACCAATTCCTCATATTCCTACCTCTCCTTCTTCGGAAGAGGCGAATACAACTGGAACAACCGCTGGTACGCCGACTTCTCGGTCCGCGGTGACGGATCCTCAAGGTTCGGAGCAAAAGGCCGCTGGGCAGCATTCTGGTCAGTTGGCCTCATGTGGAACGCCAAGTCCGAGAACTTCCTCAGGAACGTGGACTGGCTTACCAACGCGCAGATCGCAGTCAGCACCGGTACCACCGGAAACTCCTCAATTCCGAACTATGACCATCTGGCACTCGTCTCAGGCGGCAAGGACTATTGGAACCAGGCTGCTCTCGGCACATATTCACAGGGTAACGAGAACCTCGAGTGGGAGAAACTCTGGACCACCAACGTTGCCCTGCATCTCGGTTTCGTCGACCGCATCAATCTCGATGTCGAATTCTACAACAAGAACAACAGCAACATGCTCATGTCCGTTCCAATCTCATACGCTGACGGCGGATACGGATTCAAATGGGACAATGTCGGAACGATGGTGAACCGCGGAGTCGAAATCAATCTCGGAGTGGACGTGTTCCGCACGAAGGATTTCAGCTGGAACATCAATGCCAACGTATCCTACAACCACAACGAAATCAAGGAACTGTACAACGGACTTGACGAGTACGTGGTGTCCACTACCGGCACCAAACTCGTCGTGGGACATTCATTCGGAGAATTCTATCTCAACAAGTTCGCCGGAGTCAATCCTATCAACGGAGACGCCCTCTGGTATGACAAGAACGGCGAGATTACCAACGAGTTCAACGAGTCCGACAAGGTGATGGTAGGCAAGAGCTACATTGCCCCGTGGATGGGCGGTTTCGGAACCTCCCTCTCATGGAAAGGCCTCTCCCTCTCCGCACAGTTCAGCTGGGTGGCTGACAGGTGGATGATCAACAACGACCGTTACTTCGAAGAGGGCGGCGGACTGTTCGATGCATACAACCAGTCGAAGAGAATGCTCTACGACCGCTGGAAGAAACCTGGCGACGTGACCGACATCCCTCGCCACGGAGTCTCTCCACAGTTCGATACCCATCTTCTCGAAGACGCATCATTCCTCAGGCTCAAGAACCTGATGCTCGCATATTCCCTTCCGGCATCCTGGATGTCGAAGACTCGTTTCTTCAGCGGCATAAGAGTTTACGCGCAGGCGCAGAACCTGCTGACATTCACCAACTTCTCGGGACTTGATCCGGAGTCGTCAAGCAATGTCTACAAGGCGCAGTATCCTCTTGCCCGCCAATATACTTTCGGTCTTGAACTTTCATTCTAATCGGATATGGCAACATTTATAAATACAATCAGAAACTTTGCGGTGGTTGCCGTGGCTGCACTCTCCCTGAGCGCATGCCTCGAGAAATACCCTGCGGACGCTATTCCGGAGGATGATGCCATCACCACCATTGACGGGGCCAACCAGTTCGTAATAGGCATCTATGCGGACTTCAAGAGCTCGGCCCTCTACAGCGGACTCCTTACCCTGCTCCCTGACATCCAGTCCGATCTGGTATATGCAGTGGACGGATATTCAAATACTTACGGAGACGTATGGCGCTGGGAGATCCTGGCTACCAACGAGCAGATAACTGCCGTATGGGCAACATTGTACAGGGTCATCGGCGACTGCAACTTCTTCTTCGACTACGAGCCTTCTCTCCGCGAAAACCTCAGGACTGATGACGACGTGGACGCCCTCAACGAGCTTTGCGGCGAAGTCCATCTCGCCCGCGCCCTGGCATATTCCGAGCTCATCAAATGCTATTGCAAGGCATACGAGCCGGAGACTGCCGCCCAGGAGCTCGGCGTGATTCTCGTGGACAGCTATCACAACCCGGGACGCAAGATCAGGGCCTCCCTGAAAGAGTCCTACGAGTTCGTCCTGAATGACCTATCAGCAGCTGAGAAAGGAATCACTCTCGAGAACGTGAACAGCTCGGTTTATTTCACCAAGAGCCTCGTCAACGCTCTCTATGCGAGAACATATCTCTATATGCAGGATTGGGACAAGGCCATCGAGTACTCTACCAAGGTCATTGATGACAAATACCTTGCGCTCTCCAGCACGAACACCAAATACACTTCCACACAGTCTTATTACGACTATATGTGGACCAATGACCTCGCCACGGAAATCATCTGGAGGGTCGGCTTTACCCCGACTTCCTACGGCGGAGCTCTCGGGCAGGTGTTCCTGAACTACAATTACGCTTATTACACACCGGACTATGTTCCTGCAAGATGGGCCCTGAACCTGTATTCCGACAAGGACCTGCGTTCATATTCCTTCTTCAAGAACATCACCACCGGATATTCACACGGCCTGACCTGGCCGCTGTTGATAAAGTATCTCGGCAATGTCACCCTGCTCCAGAACAACATCCTGCATGTCAGCATGCCTAAGGTGTTCCGTCTCTCCGAGCAGTATCTCATCAGGGCCGAGGCAAGATGCCGCAAGGGTGAGTTCGGGGCTGCCGCCAAGGACATTACGACCCTGCGTTCTGCGAGGTACAGCGACTACAGCTCCACATCCCTCACAGCCGACAACTGGCTCCAGACCATCAGCGACGAGCGTGTAAGGGAACTGTACATGGAGGGATTCCGTCTCCAGGACCTCAAGCGCTGGCACATGGGCTTCGAGAGGACTCCGCAGACATCGTCCGTCAAGGAGGGAAGCAGCCTCAAGATCGAGGCCGACAATCCTCTGTTCGTATGGCCTATTCCTCAGCACGAGCTCAACTCTCCGGGCTCCGAAGTCCAGCCAAATGAGAGCAACCGTTAATAAAACTGCGAGAAAATGAAACATTTACATATTTTTTCAATAGCTGCGGCTGCACTTTTTGCATTGGCCGGATGTCAGGAGAAGTACACCACTTACTCCGGACCTTCATATATCGCGTTCTCCGATACGCTCAATGTCTGCCCGGTGCAGCAGAGCGGAGAGGCGTTTGACGTGATGATTGCCTCCACGCAGGCCTGTGACCACGACCGGACTTTCGGCGTCGAGGTTATCGACAGTAGGAGCAATGCAGTGTTCGGACATCATTACACCATCCCTTCCCAGACCGTGACGATTCCGGCCGGAGAGCGCTCCGCAAGTGTAAAAATCATAGGAAACTATGACAATGTCTCCAACGGAGATTCCCTCAGCGTCACCCTCTCACTTGTTTCCGTCGATGACGAGAACTGGGATCTCTACGGCCAGACCACGAGAGTCCTCCTGAAGAAAGTATGTCCATTCGATATTCATTCGTTCGAAGGACATTGCAGGGTCATGTCCTCATTCTGGCTGTATTACAACTCCAGGTATCTCGAGAGAATATCTGAGGTGCAGGTCGCACCTGATGCTGATGACGTCTTGATTATCAAGGATTTCCTCATGGACGGCTACGATATCAGGCTGAGAGTGGACAATTCCGACATCCTCTCTCCGAAGCTCCGGCTCGACAGCGACCAGGTGATAGGTGACACCAGAATTCCGTTCAACTACATATACGGTGACGGACGCATTTACGTTACCGAACCTCCAATCGACAATGTCATAGACATCTGCGAAAAGTTCGCCTATGTTTATCAGACACTCTATGTCAATGAAGTAGGCATGATCGGAACCTTCGTCAGCATACTCCAGTGGCTCACCGAGGAAGAGGAAAGATCCTATGAATCAACTTTGGAATAAAACAAAATGAACACAAATATGAAAACTTTACGCTATTTCGCCGCTCTTGCGGCTGCGGCCTCAGTTCTTTTCTCCGGCTGCTCCGATGATGAACCTAAAGAAAAGGAAATCGTCTTCCCTGAAACCCAGGAAGTATCTATAAACATCGACGAGACCAAGAATCTTTCATTCACGGCTGATGCCGACTGGAAACTTTCCATTGACAAGCCATGGCTTGTGTTCGTTGACGACCTCGGAAACCATGTCCCTCAGCTGAGCGGTGTGGTAGGCCAGAGCGTCGTGACAATCACCACTACTGATGTGACAGCGGTTTTCGAGACCGAGACTGCCACTATCGACATCACGATGAAGGACAAGACCCAGACCATTTACACCGTGACCCGCCAGCCTCGTGAGCGTCAGGCTACAATGTGGCTCATCAAGTCCAAGACCGAGATAGTTCCTATTGAGTCTCTCGACTTCGAATACGGTTCCAGCGGCGTGTCCTTTCAGAGGATTTATTTCACTGCCAATTTCGATTGGACAGTGAAATCAGCCCCGGAATGGATGAATCTCGAACTGTTCTCCGATGTGGCAGCTGACGAAGTGGAATATGCCAGCGCAAAATATGCCGGAGTCAACGAGGAGTTCTATCCTTATGAGCAGACCGGCGTGATAGTGCTTTCTGACCAGAAAGGCGAGCACGAGTTCGAGTTCCCTGTATCCTATGCAGGAATGGGAACGGAGTCCCTTTCAGTGAAGAACGGTTCCAGGACAATAATGACCAACAACAAGGGAGCATCCTTCTCATTCGACGGGTTTGTCATGTCCAATGAATATACCCCTAAGCCTACCGAGGAGACTTCTGTCACCTGGACCATCCAGACCAAAGATCTCAAGTACCAGACACTTGTGCTTCAGGAGTATGACAAAATGAACATGGGCAACATTCAATGGTGGGCAAACCCTTCATGGGTGAAGACCGAGTCCGCAGAGGCCGGCTCCCTCACCATCTCGGTGGAAGCAAACGACGGAGATGCCAGAGTTGCATACGTGCTCATCGTTCCTGAAGGCATGATCCCGGAGGGCACCACTCTCAACCAGGCATGGTTCCGCCAGAACAAGGATACATTCATCGGCACTGAATACATGATTCCGGTCGCGCAGGAGGCAGCACCTAAGGCTGACGGCGGCTTCATCGTAGGATGGAGCACCACCAAGGTCGAGACAATCAAATTCAGCGACTACAGCATGTTCGCAGGAATGAATCCGTCTGACCTGAGATACGGCCTTCCAAATGACAATACCTGGGTAGTCGAGCTTACCGACATTGGCAATTCATACAGCCTCCAGGTGGCCCCGCTCGGATTCCCTGAGGACTGGATGACTTATGCTAACGGATCGGCCGACTCGCCTCTCTTCAAGCTTATCAGTTTTGCCGGAAGTTGGCCGAATGACAATACCCAGTTCTCCCAGACCTATGTCTATGAGACAAGCACCAAATATCATAAGGGAATCTCCTATAAGAAGGCGGCATTCAACGAGGTACAGTCCGGCTCCATCGGAATCCTCGTATTCATGAAGGACGAGACCGAGACCCAGTACAATCCTTCTGCAGCATTGATACTCATTAAATTGTAAACCTGACTATGATATCCTTCAACCGAATATTGCGGTCTCTCTGCCTGCTTGCCGCCGCCGTGTCCCTCTTTACGGGATGCAGCGACGACGAGCCGGTGGAGCAGCTGCGCGGTTACGGGTATGTCCAGTTCCATCTTTACAAGAGCGCTTCATACACCAAAGCGCAGAACCAGCTGGACTATCTGTATGACGCCGCAAAGGTTAAACTGAGCCTGAGAACAGGCAATAACGATATTCTCACTCCTACGGTGACTGTCACATCTCCTGACAAGTCCCTCGCCGAGCTGGGAATGCAGACTGACAAGTTCAAGCTGACGGCTGGGGACTATACCCTGATGTCGTTCCAGATACTTGATGCTCTGGACAATACGGTATATACCGGTGATGCTCCTGAGGATGCCGTGATTCATGTCGTGGCAGGGGGCCTTGTTTCCAAGGATCTCCTCGTTGATGTGGTCGAGAGGGGAAAGGTGAATTTCACTTTAACCAAGATTGTCCCTCAGGTCAAGAGCTCAGGCGTGGACTCTTATCCTATGCACATGATTAAGTCCGCCGACGTGACCGTGCGTAACAAGACCACCCATGAGCAGGTGAAGATAACGAATCTCGCCACCGCGTATGAGTTCGTTTACGCAAACGAAGAAACCGACTATGTCACCGAAATATGCCGTACCGACTCTCTCGTTACCCTCAAGGGCGGAGAATGGGAGGTAATATCCTTCACAACTTATTTCGACAGGTCCAGGAAGGTTTATGAAACCTGCAATGACGTGGCCAAGAATTCATTCAAGGTCAATGACAACCAGCAGTCTGACGCCAGCGTCCCGATTACCCTCAATCTTTCGGCTGATTACGTCAATGATGCAATGGCCCTCAAAAAAATCTGGGAGGCACTTGACGGCCCGAACTGGAAGGTTAAATGGAACTTCGACTGCGACGTGGACATCTGGCTCGCCCAGACCGGCGTGCAGATTCTTGAGACCGGCAGGGTTGCTTCCCTCGACCTTACGGGTACCGGTGCAAAAGGCGCCATGCCTGCCGAACTCGGCCAGCTCACCGAACTCCGCATGCTCCTTCTCGGAAGCGAGACCTTCAGCGAGGCCACCACTCCGTTCGGGAACGGCAATACCTACAATGCATACGAAGTGGACAACGAGATGAATCTCAAGGACAGGTTCAAGCGGGCATACATCCGCAACAATGACCGTCTCGACTGCTTCTCCGACGAGATGCGTCTTGCATTCGAGATTGACGGTGTGGAACTTCACAAGAGTTCTGAACCGCTCAAGTCATATCCTGCGCCGGGAGGAAATATCAATTATGCTACAGGTATCACATCACTTCCTCCGGAAATCAATAATCTCAAAAACCTCAGATACCTCTTCGTGGGCTATGGCCCTATGAAGACCCTTCCGGAGGACCTTTCCGGACTCACCTCGCTCACCGATGTGGAATTCTTCTACATGCCTGAGATGACCGAGTTCCCTTCCGGACTCGCTACATTGCCCAAGGTGCAGATGATGGTATTCGGATGCAACTACGGAGTTCCTGCGGATGCCATGTACAAAGGTCTCCAGGAACTCAATGCCGGAGCTGCGGCCGCTTCGATCCAGGGACTGTACGTCCCTTATCAGGATCTCGAGAAGGTCCCTGATCTCAGGAACATGACCAAGCTCGCCCTTCTGAACATACAGAGTTGCGGAGTCAAAGAATTTGAGGCTCCGTTTGGCAAGAAGCATTATTTCAATTCCTTCTATGCCGATAACAATGAACTCTCAAGCCTTCCTCTCGACGAGAACGGATATTTCTTCGGAGTGGACAGCAATACAGAGGAACTGAACTTCTCAAACAACAAGTTTACTTCCATGCCGGACTTCCTCGAAGCTTCCTCGATATTCGCTTTCGGTACTCTTGACTTCTCGTTCAACCAGATTTCAAGTTTTGACAATTTCAATGGTAGCGGATGGCGCGGAATGAACTGTGAGATAATGAATCTCAGTTTCAACAAGCTCACTGAATTCCCCGTGGAAATCGGAAAGAGCGGTTCCAAGATGTCCTATCTCCAGCTTCAGGGTAATTGCATCGAGAAGGTGGACGAAGAGGCGATGAAGGGAGAACAACTCTGGAGGATTTCTGCCATTGATTTATCCTACAATAAGTTAAGCTCTCTTCCTAGCAATTTCAATGCGAGGACGTTCCAGTATTTGAGCGGTCTCGACCTTAGCTACAACAGGTTCTCCTCATTCCCATACACTGCCGTCAACAACCAGAACCTCCATGTCTTCGTGTTCAGGCATCAGAGGGACGAGAACGGAAACAGGTGCATGAGGGAGTGGCCTACCGGAATCGGAAATGCCCTCTTCGGACTCAGGTCCCTCTATCTCGGTTCAAACGACCTCAGGAATGTTACCGACAAGCTCTCCTATCTTATCTACAACCTCGATATCAGCGACAATCCGAACATAAGCATCGATGTTAGCAGTATCTGCCCATATATCGCTGCGCGGGCGTTCAACCTGATTTACAGTCCGGGACAGGATATCAGGGGATGCGATGCTTATCTTGATCTTTAAAATATTGATTATGAGAAAATTCAAATACATAGCCCTGATAGCCCCTTTCGTCCTGGCTCTTGCGGTGGCCTGCGAGCAGGAGAATCCCTCCACGGAGTTCTCCATCGGGACTCCGGAACTGACGATGGGAGCAGAAGGCGGCATAGAGACAATCCGCGTGAACTCAGACGGCCCGTGGATTGCTAATGCGACTGTTCCTTGGATCACGGTTTCCCCGACCAACGGATACGGCAGCGTTGATTGCGAGGTGAAAGTGGACACCACTCTTATCTCGTCTGACGTCAGACAGGGAGTAGTCCGCTTTACGGACGAGACTTCCAAAAATGTCGACCTGAATGTCACCCAGATGGGTTACGAGAACATGATTGTGCTCTCCACCACGGAGGTCAGCGTGCCTAATTATGCAAAATACGGTTCGCGTTATTTCGACGTTACCCTGACTTCCAATGTTCCGTTCAATCTCAATATTCCTGAGGATGTAAAATGGCTGAACGTTGCGGATTATGATTTCACCCTCGACCGCGGAGCGCGTCCGCGGAGCGTCAAGCTCCGTTTCAACTGGGATATGAACAACAGGCCCGAGGAGCGTGTGGCCGAGGTTACGTTCACTCCCGCAGATGGTTTCAAGGTCTCCCGCCAGGATGCACTCAAGGTAATCCAGGCTCAGGCAGACGAGATTCCTGACAGCAGGGAGGGTGATTCCCTCGCAATCGTGGGATGCTGCAGAAGCCTTGGAATCAATATCTCCCAGTATGAAGGCGAGAAACTGGACAACTGGAGTTTCGTTGCTCTATGGGATCCTATGGATGATGACTTCACTGAGGACAAGCGTGGCCGAGTGAAATATGTTCAGTTCCGCATCTTCAATACCAATGATGGTATTCCGTATGAAGTGCAGTTCCTCACCAAACTCCAGACCCTCAGCTTCTTCAGCAACTTAAATAGTTCCCTGAAGAGATTCCATTCAGGGGAATATGTTGCCAAGCTGACCCAGCTCAAGACCTTGCAGTGTTTCTCTCTCGGGCTCGTGGAACTCGATGATGACTTCACCAATCTGAAAAATCTCGAGTATCTCGACATTTCTGCGAACAACTTCAATGAGTTTCCGACGATTCTTACCCCTGAGAATTTCCCTAAGCTGAAATACATCGACATATGCGCCAACAGGCACTACGGAGTCGGAAACCTGAACTCCTCACTCAAGGACAGGGATGACTGGGGCGGCCTGAACCGCAATGACGCGGGCAATTTCCCGACCTGGCTCCTGAAATGGGAGAACCTGGAATATCTCCGTCTCTCCAATAACTTCATGCAGGGAGAGATTCCTGACATGGAGGACTACGAGGTCCGCTGGACAGAGGAAGAGGTGGCCGCCAATGACACCCTGCCTCACGGCAACAATAATCCGGCGCACTATAATCTTGTCGGCAAGCCGAAGGTCCTTCCAAACACGAAGTCCCTGACCCTGAACCTGAACTTCTTCACCGGCAAGATTCCGGAGTGGATTCTCTATCATCCGAATCTCATGGACTGGGATCCCTCCATCCTGATATTCAATCAGGAGAGAAACTATCTCGACTCTGAGGGCAATCTGCCGGGATTCTCAAATACTCCTGAGACTCCGGACTATTATTATGAAGCTTATCCGCTGAAGAAGCCGGAACATTACGACGAATACTGATATGAAAACGAATAAGATTACAATATTTTCGCTCTTCCTTGCTCTCGCCGTATCCTGCGGCCTTGCAGAAGAAAATGCCGTTGAGCCGGAGGTGGACAACGGCAGGAAGGCCGTCATAGTGAATACTTCCGACGAAGCCATCCCGGGAGAGCTCCTCATCAAGTTCAGGCCTGAACTTACAGGTCTCCTTGACCAGGCCGGACTTACGAAGTCTTCCACAGGGGAAATGAAGCTTGAACGCCTCGGAATCCGCAATGTGGATGACCTGATGGACATCATCGGTGGATACGAGTTTGAAAGGGTATTCCCTGTGAATCCGAAGACCGAGGAGACCGCCCGCAAGGAAGGCCTTCACCTCTGGTACATAGTACGTTTCGACGAGGGTACTGACGTGGAGGAGGCCGCATCCAGGCTTTCCTCCCTCGGTGAACTCTCCAAGATAGAGTACAGCAAATATCTGAAGCGTTCCGAATCGGCCAGGCCGGTTTCGTTCGCTGCTTCCCAAACAGGGACGACAGCCGTGTTCAACGACCCTGGACTCCCTTACCAGTGGCATTATATCAACACCGGTTCCATCCCGGGCGAAGATGTAGCGAATCTGATTCCGGGGGCTGACGTGGGTTGCGAGGAAGCGTGGAAGAAATGCACCGGAGACCCATCCATAATCGTGGCCGTGATGGACGAGGGCGTGATGTGGTCGCATCCAGACCTCCAGGCAAACATGTGGGTCAACGAGGATGAGATTTACAATTCCGACAAGGACAACGACGGCAACGGCTATGCCGGTGACGTATATGGCTACAATTTTGCGGAGAATTCTCCTGTCATTGCGTGGAATGCAATGTCCGACACGGGACACGGCACCCACGTGGCAGGTACCATCGCCGCAGTGAACAACAACGGCATCGGAGTCTGCGGAGTGGCCGGCGGCTCCGGGGCAGGTGACGGTGTGAAGATAATGTCCGTGCAGATTTTCTCCGGAAGCTACGGAGTGTCATATGCGAACGAAGTCAGGGCGGTGAAGTATGCAGCAGACAACGGCGCCGTCATCCTCCAGTGCAGTTGGGGATACAATTCCGCACTTGCCGATCCTCTGTACTATACGAGAGGTTACGGCACGGATGAGGAGTATGAAACCAGATCCCCACTTGAAAAAGAGGCGTTCGACTATTTCATCTACCACGCCGGTTCGAAAAGCGGTGTGATTGACGGAGGAGTGGTGATTTTCGCTGCCGGAAACGAGGCTGCTGGGCGCGCATCCTATCCGGGTGCGTACAGGGACTATATCTGCGTGGCTGCGCTTGCAGGTGACTATACTCCTTCCATCTATTCCAATTACGGTGGAGGAGTGGATATTTCGGCGCCGGGAGGAGATACCGATTATTATGAAACCGGTAAAGGCGGAGTATATTCCACAATGCCTCCTCGCCAGAGCGACGGCCTGATGTACGGCTATATGGAGGGAACTTCCATGGCCTGCCCTCACATGTCGGGAGTGGCTGCTCTCGGACTTTCCTATGCCGCCAAACTCCACAAGCATTATGACTCCAGGGAGTACAAGGATCTTCTTCTAAGGTCTGCAAGGGACGTGGACGGATATCTTACCGGAGAGAAAATGTTCTACTATATGTGGGGCTATGTGGGTAACCTCTGTCCTACCAAACTGGATCTCGCAAGGACATACAAGGGTAACATGGGCGCCGGTCTGATTGATGCAGGTCTCCTTCTCGAGAATATCGAGGGCTCAGGTACTCCTATCGTGCTTCCTAATGTATATGTTGCGACAGGGGCTTCGCAGAAGATTGATGCAGCCCTCTGCTTCGACGGTGGCGAGAAAACCACGTTCACTGCGTCAGTTTCTGACCCTGCTGTGGCAACCGTTTCGGTATCAGGCCGCTATATTACAGTGACAGGCGTTGCTACCGGAACTGCGACTCTCACGGTGACGGCCGGAGACGGCAAGAAGCAGACTTCCACCGTGACTGTGCGTGAGGGTGCTTCGGCAGGCGGCGGATGGCTGTAGGCCTCAAAAAGCGGAGGTTTCGCTCTGCGGAACATTAGTTTCACGATTTATAAACGAAAGAAATGAAGAAATATATTTCAATATTGGCCGCCGGCCTGACAGCTGTTTTCGCTCTCGCATCCTGCGAGGAGGATCATTCCTACGAAGACCTGAGCGATCCGGTCCTGTCCTATTACCAATTGACCGGAGAGTGGCAGCTCGCCGAGTGGAGGGGTGAGGACATGACATCCGGGGACAGATATGTATATGTCTCCCTCGAGTCCCGGGACAGGACCTTCAATATATATCAGAACCTTGATTCTGCCGTTCCGGTTCATTATTCGGGGACTTACGAACTCGTATATGACGAGGAAAATGGCGTGAATCTCGTGAACGGACTCTATGACCACGAGTTCGGCTTCTGGAACAGTGACTATATCGTCAGGTTGCAGGATGAGGACACGATGGTATGGACTTCGGCCGCGGATGATGCTGATATATCGGTATATAGGCGTGCGGAGATACCTGCTGGAATTGCAGGTGAGTAAAGTATTTGCTGCCAAAATGTACGGATTTATAAGAAAATCCGACAAAAATATTAATATTTTCTTGAGAAATATTTGGTATTAACGTTTTATAATTATAACTTTGCAACCAGACAATAAAAGGTTTTTATGTCTATTTGTTAAGTTCGTTTTATATAAGGGATCCGGTTCTTTGTGAAAAGCACCGGATCTTGTCGTATATAGCCGGACGAACGCCTCTCTTTTTGTATAAAAGTAACTATTATTGTCCCGTTATTCACAACCTTCAGGCAAGCGGTGGCACCATGACGGGAAAAATATATATCTTTGCCCCGACTAAAGGAAAATGAATTGACATTATGGGACAGAACAGAGTTGTCATCACAGGAATGGGTATTTATTCCTGTCTCGGAACCACCCTCGATGAGGTCCGCGATTCCCTGTATGAAGGAAAATCCGGAATCGTCTTCGACCCGGAGCGCAAGGAAATGGGGTTCCGCTCGGCTCTCACCGCAAAACTCACAGAGCCGGATCTCAAGAAAGAACTCCCGCGTTCACAGAGGGTATTCATGCCTCAGCAGGCGAAATATGCATATTGTGCCACAAGGGACGCCCTCAGGAATGCTGGTATAGACCAGGACTATCTCAATTCCCATGAGGTCGGACTTCTCTACGGGAACGACAGCTCCACTGTGCCGGTGGTCAATGCTGTGGATGTTATGCGCGAGAAGAAGGACACGACCCTGTGCGGATCCGGAGCCATCTTCCAGTCCATGAACAGCACCGTCACCATGAATCTCGGCTGCATCTTCAAGCTCAAGGGCATAAATCTCACGGTGTCCGGAGCCTGCGCCAGCGGTTCCCATGCCATAGGACTCGGAGCCCTGCTCATCCAGAACGGGCTGCAGGAAATGGTGGTCTGCGGTGGTGCCCAGGAAGTTAACCCTTATGCGGTAGGCTCTTTCGACGGCATTTCGGCATTCTCCACGAGGGAAAGCGAGCCTGAGAAGGCCAGCAGGCCGTTCGACAGGGACCGTGACGGGCTCGTTCCGGGAGGCGGTGCAGCCACTGTCATCATCGAAAGCTATGAGTCGGCAGTCCGCAGGGGAGCTCCGATAATCGCCGAAGTCCTCGGATACGGATTCTCCGGCAACGGTGACCATATCTCCTCCCCGAACGTGGACGGGCCGAGCCGCTCCCTCGAGATGGCCATCCTCCGTGCAGGAATATCAAAAGACGAAATAGGTTATATCAATGCTCATGCAACCTCCACCCATGTCGGTGACACCAACGAGGCCAAGGCAATCTACAATGTCTTCGGCTCCAGAAGAATCGAGGTTACGAGCACCAAGTCCCAGACCGGACACGAAATGTGGATGGCAGGGGCCAGCGAGGTGATATATTCGATATTGATGATGAAAAACGGATTCATCGCGCCGAATCTCAATTTCGAGAACCCGGATGAGGATTCCGCGAAACTTCTCATCCCTTCAAGGAGAGTGGAGAAGCATTTCGACACGTTCCTCTCCAATTCCTTCGGTTTCGGCGGGACCAATTCCACGTTGATCATCAGGAACTTGTAATTGGAAATCAAATGGAAAAGCAGGAATTAATTTCAAAAATCAATTCGGCGCTTGCCGCCGAGTTCGAAGTGGACGAGTCAGTCATCACTCCGGACGCGAACATCAAGGAGGCTCTGGAACTTGACAGCCTGAGCCTGGTGGACCTCGTGGCCCTGATGGAGTCCGAGTTCGGAATCAAGATCCAGGGTGCTGAGATGATGAAGATACAGACATTCTCCGCCCTTTATGACTTTGTCTGGGATAAGCTCAGATAAACAATCAGCGCGCCTATGGAAAAGAAGACATTGATGAAAGGGGAAGAAGTGCTGAAACTCCTTCCGCAACGGCCTCCGATGACGATGGTCGACACGTTGTACAATGCTGGCCATGAATCTGCCGAGACCGGACTTCTCGTGACGGATGACAATGTCTTCTGCATAGGAGGATATCTCGTGGAGCCCGGCATTATTGAGCATTCTGCCCAAAGTGCCGCGGCTTTTGCCGGATATAAATATTATCTTTGCGGAGAGGAACCGCGGATCGGGCTGATCGGGGAGATAAAGACATTCCGCATCAGCCGGCTTCCTGCATCGGGCGAGGAAATAAGGACTACCGTGAAATTGCTCGGGGAAGCATTCGGGATGTCACTTGTCAGTACGGAGACCGTGGCTGGAGGTGAGACAATAGCAGGCGGGCAGCTCAAAATCTTCATAAAGGAATGACGGAAGGAACTGCTGTAGTGATTGGTAGCGGTCTTGGAGGACTGGAATGTGCATATATCCTGGCCAAGCACGGGATGAGAGTCATCGTGCTCGAGAAGGAGGTGCAGGCCGGCGGAGCCCTCCAGACATTCAGGAGAAGGGATTCCCTTGGACTCATGCATACCTTCGATACGGGATTCCATTATGCCGGAGGTCTGGACGAGGGACAGCCCCTGCATACTCTTTTCAGGTATTTCGGCCTTGACAGGCTGCCGTGGACGAGACTGGATCTGGAATGTGCGGATGAAGTGGTCTTCGCGGGACAGGACGGAGTCATGCGATATCCGATGGCTTCGGGATATTTCCGTTTCGCGGAGCGCCTGTCAGAATTCTTTCCCTCGCAGAAGGATGCCCTGCACCGTTATGCCGCATTTCTCAAGGAAGTGAATGACAATATCTTCCGTGCATTTTCTCCGGATGCCGGCATGAACTCTCTGTTCTCTGTGCCTGCCTATGAATATCTGTCGGAAACCTTCAGCGACCCGCTTCTGATAAAGGTCCTTTCAGGCTCGTCACTGAATATGGAACTTTCCCGGAAAAGTCTTCCTCTCTATGTGTTCGCACAGATTCACAGTTCGTTCATCAGCAGTTCATGGAGGCTCGGCCAGCCGGGTTCGGAGAACGGTCCGGAAGGCGGCGCGATGATAGTCTCGTCACTTGCGGAGTCGGTCAGGAGAATGGGCGGGGAGATATTGACTCGGACAGAGGCGCTCCGCATTCTTACTGACGGCATGGACAAGGTGACGGGTGTGGAGGCAAGGCGTCCCGGAGGGGAAACCGTGGTGATTCCTGCAGACATCGTGATATCAGACGCGCATCCTTCACTGACAATATCCCTCGTGGATGATTGCAGGGCCATGCGCAGGATTTACAGAAGCAGGATGACAGCTCTATGCAATACCGGAGGAATGTTCACTGCCAATATTGCCCTGAAGCCGGGTGCCATGCCTTATCTGAACAGGAATGTCTTCGTCCATCGGGACAATGCCGATTTGTGGGAGCCTGCCGGGAAGGACGGCAGGAGCATCATGATACATTTCGCTTGTCCGGCTCCTGGCGGGAGCGCCACGTCAGTTGACATCCTGAGTCCGGTGTCCGCATGTATCCGGGATGAAGGATATGGGGAACGGAAGGCCAGTATGGCATCTGAATGCATATCCCTTGCTTCCAATGCATTGCCGGGACTGGAGGAGGCTGTGTCCGATGTATGGACGAGCACACCTTCCACATGGGAGTCATATACCGGAACTCCCGGAGGCTCGGCATACGGAGCGGCCAAGGACTGCCGCAATCCGATGGCTACGGTGCTTTCCCCGAGGACCCCTCTCAGGAATCTTTTCATGACCGGCCAGAGCCTCAATCTCCACGGCCTGCTCGGCGTCTCGATGACGTCCGCAATGGCCTGCGGGGCGGTGATTGGCATGGAAACAATTGCAAATGAAATACTTACAGGAATCAAATAGAATTATGCCCATATTATGAAACGAAATGTTCTTGTCACCGGAGGCAGTCGCGGAATAGGTCGCGCGGTCTGTATCAGGCTTGCTGCAGAAGGATATCACATCCTCGTGAATTACGTGTCGAATGACGCTGCCGCCCGGGAGACTCTCGAGGCAGTCATTGCCGCCGGAGGAACCGGGGAATTGTTGAAATTCGATGTCGGAAATGCGGAAGAAGTGTCAGCCGCTCTCAAGGGATGGCAGGAAGCCAATCCTGACGAATATGTGGAGGTGCTGGTGAACAATGCCGGTATCCGCAGGGACAATCTCATGCTCTGGATGGAGCCTTGTGATTGGTATGACGTGCTCAGGACCAATTTGGACAGTTTCTACAATGTCACCCGCCCGCTTCTCCAGCAGATGGTTGTCCACAAGAGAGGCCGGGTGGTGAGCATTACTTCACTTTCAGGATTGAAAGGTTTGCCGGGACAGACCAATTATGCCGCCGCGAAGGGAGGAATAGTGGCCGCGACCAAGGCTCTTGCCCAGGAAGTGGCGGCAAGAAAAGTGACTGTCAATGCAGTTGCTCCAGGATTCGTGAAGACCGACATGGTGGAAGGACTTGACGAGACCGAGCTCAAGAAGACCATACCGGCCAAAAGATTCGGGGAACCAGAGGAAGTGGCTGAGCTCGTGGCATTCCTCGTCTCGGAAAAAGCTGCCTATATCACGGGCCAGACCATTTCCATCAACGGCGGAATCTATTAGTCTTCGTCTTCTTCGCTCATGTCGCTCTTTACGACGGCCTTCTCGCCGTACATCTGGTATTGTCTCGGAGAGCAGCCTGTTGCGGACTTGAAATATTTGCAGAAGAACGAGGCGTTCGGGAAATGAAGCTTGTCACTGACCTGCTGCACGGAGAGGTCATTGGAAACGAGCATTACCTTGGCTTCCAGAATCACGCTGGACTTGATGATCTCGCCAGGCTTCTTGCCCATCTGCTCCGTGATGATACGGGCGAAGTATTTCGGTGACAGGCAACATCTTCCGGCATAGAATGATACGGAACGTTCAGTGGCGCAGAATTCGTGGACGTCATTGAGGAATTTCATCACGAGATCCTTCTTCCTCGAAGTGGAAGTCTGTTCTTCCTGTACTTCCGTCAGTTCTTCAAGGCATGATGCGAAGATTGCGCTGGCGAAATACGAGAATCCCACGGCGGCATCCTGCATGTATTTGGACTGGCCTTTCATGCTCGAATACAGTTTCTTGAAAAGCGCATAACTTCCGAGGAATGCCTGTCCTATGTTTTCGGAATAATGTACCACTCCAAGTCCGTTGTTGCGAAGCAGCCATTTCCTGATGCTGTCGGTACTCTGCATCAGAGCCTTCCCGAAATGCTTCTGCGAGATTGCTCCCAGAATCAGCTTGCAGTCGGGAGACAGGGAAAGCCTCTCCGCAATGGCTCCCGGAAGACAGATCAGCCCGCTGTTTTTGGTGAGGACGTAGTCAGCCTGATTCAGACGGAACGAAAGACGTCCTTCCACGCACAGTACACAGAGGGCCATCATCATCTTGGTCGGGACAACTTTCATAGGCGCATTTCTGTGCTGAGGATGTTCCAGCCCCGGTTCAAGATTGTCATCCAATATGGCTACGTCACCGATGACGATTGCGTGATCGGACATACGGAGATTGGCGAATTTCAACTGTTGTACAGAATCTGTGTTAAAGCTCATTTTCTTATATAAGTCAGGAGTTTTGTTATACTAACTCCATGCAGAAGGCTCAAATATATTACTTGTTTGCGAAAAAACAAATAAACCGGTATTGCATTAGGTACTTTTTGACCAATATATGCTATTTTTGTTACAGAAATTTTTTGGAATATGGAAACAAGATTGTTTGAGAAAATACTATCTGTAGAGTCCACAAGCGGGACGGAAAGGGGATTTGCGGAGTTTATGGAGAGACTGGTGCCGTCCCTTTCATCTGAAATCGGAACAGGCAGACCCTGCTCTGCCAGGCGTTTCGAGGTGGGGGACGGGACCGTGAACCTGCTCTTCTCGTGGGGAACCCAAGGGGATGAAATGCCGGAAGTGAGCTTCTGTACCCATCTTGACACCGTGCCTCCGTATTTTCCGCCTCACACTGAAAATATTGCCGCCGGCACTGTCCTGCCTGACGGAAATGTCGCAGCTCATGACGATGTGCTGATCACCGGGAGGGGGAGCAATGATGCCAAGGGCCAGATTTTTTCAATGCTCACTGCTTGTCTGGAACTTCAGGGAGAGGGTTTCGACGGATCTTTCGGGCTTCTTCTGCTTGCCGGGGAGGAGACCGGGTCATACGGGGCCAAGGCCTTCACTGCTGCCGGGATGGGCGGCGAATGGGTGATTGTCGGAGAACCGACATGCAACAGGATGGTATCAGCCTCGAAAGGTACGAAATCGTTCCGCATAACTCTCCGCGGGAAAGCCTGCCACTCCGGATATCCCGAACTCGGGGAAAGTGCCGTGATGAAGTTCAATGATTTCGTCAATGATTTGAAATCCAGGAGTTTCGATGTGGATCCCGTGCTCGGTGAGACTACCTGGAACATCGGCAGCCTCGTTTCGTCGAACCCACAGAACATATTGAGTCCGGAATTGTCTTTCAGATTGTATTTCCGCACCACTTTCTCGTCCGATGCCCGGGTAATCGCATTGCCGGACATGTGGAAGGAGAAATTTCCGGGGATTGAGGTGGAGGCTTTCGGAGGTGACACCCCGATGCACTATGACATCCTTCCGGGCTATGAGACGGCTCCGGTATCGTTCGGGAGCGACACTCCGAGACTGACAGGGTTCCGTCACAGGGCAATGTTCGGCCCGGGCTCGATTTTTGTCGCTCATACTCCCCGCGAATATGTGTTGCTGAGTGACCTTGGGAAGGCCGTGGAGCAATACAAGAAAATGGTGGCATTGATCCATGACAGGCGCAGTTGATTCGCGCTCTGCGAAAAAATAAAGGACTCGCATGATTATAATGAAATTCGGAGGGACCTCCGTCCGTAACAGGGAGGCGATAGAAAGAGTGATATCCATAGTCAGGGAAAGGCTTGACAGCAGGCCGATGGTCGTCGTGTCCGCACTAGCCAAGGTTACAAGGCAGCTCTGTGCCATTGCCGAGTCCGCCCAGGCGAGACGCAGGAATGAGGCGGAAGAACAACTGGCGGCATTGAGAGAACGGCATGTGGCCCTTGCCTCGGAATTGCTCGATGGTCATGATGCGCTGAAGTCAGAATGCCTTGAGGCAGTCGGTGCAATCTGCTCGGACCTCTCGGATTTCGTGGACGGGGTCTGCCGCATCGGTGAACTTTCTCCCAGAAGCTACGCGAAGATTGTTTCTTCCGGCGAACTTCTGTCCTCCAGGATTATGGCTGCCGCAATGAATGCTTCCGGGATTTCCTGCCGTTGGGCTGATGCCCGGGAAATGATAGTGACCGACTGCTCCTATATGTCAGCTGCCCCGGACATGGAAATGACAGAAGCCAATATCAGGAGGGTCTATCCCGTTGCCTCCAAAGGGGTTTCTGTAGTCCTCACGCAGGGCTTCATAGCCTCTTCCACAGAAGGTTTTCCGTCAGTTCTCGGTTTCGAGGGGTCGGACTATTCCGCAGCGATTTTCGGCATGGCGCTGAATGCTTCGAGAGTGGAAATCTGGACAGACGTTGACGGAATCAGGACTGCGGACCCGAGAATAGTCCCGGATACTTGTAGAGTGGAAAAGGTCTCATATTCAGAGGCTTCCGAGATGGCGAGCCTTGGAGCGAGAGTACTGCATCCGCTGACTCTGGAGCCTGCACGCAGGAGGAATATTCCGGTGGTGGTGCTGAATTCCGCCGCTCCGGACAGTCCCGGTTCCGAAGTGACTTACGGGGAGGTGGCCAAGGGTGCCAAAAGCATTGCCGTCAAGGAAGACATGGATTTCATGCAGGTTTCCTCTGACCGACCGGCCGGGGCTTCTGCCTTGCTTCAGGCCATTTCAGGAGAACTCGGAATGCGGGGATTGAAGACCGGACCCATGTCCGTCTCTGATTCATGCGTCTCCATCGTGGTCGATTCGGGACTCCCCGGACTTGAATCTGCCGCAGAGTCGTTGAGGAATTGTTTCGAAGTTAAAATATTCAAGGACAAGGCGTTGCTGTCCGTTGTCGGGAACGGTGCGGCATTGTCGGAAGACGTCATGAAGGCTGTCCTGGCCTGCCCGGGAGACATTTTTATGGCTGCAGCGAGTCCTTCATTGCTGAGCGTGAGCATCGTAGTGGACAGCTCCGTGGTCAGGTCTGCCGCCATAGCGATGCATTCCGCAATTTTCGGCAAGTGAATTTTGCCTTATTTTTTGTATATTTGCGGAAAATAGCGAACTATGAAAGTGTTTATAAGCGGCTATGGCCGTATGGGAAAAATGGTCGAGGCCGTTCTCAAGGAAAAAGGAATAGAATGCGCAGGGTGGAGCGAGAATATCGCGGAGGTGGACAAGGAAGTGGCAAAGGATTGTGTATGTGTGGATTTCACCGTGCCGGAAGCATTCAGGACGAACTATAAATCCATTGCAGAAAACTTCAGGGCGGTGGTCGTCGGAACTACCGGATGGAATGACATCAGGGAAGATGTGGAGTCGTATTTCAGGAAATGCGGCACGCCCCTGATTTGGGCTTCCAATTTCTCGGTCGGTGTCAATGTGTTCACTGCGGCCGTGGATCTGGCATCGAGGCTTCTTGCCCGTGCCGGTGGATATGCCCCGTATGTAGTGGAGAAGCATCATTGCCATAAATTGGATGCGCCGAGCGGCACTGCCAAGACGCTTGCGGCTGACATCGAGGGCAATATGGGCGTTCATCCGGACGTTGCCTCGGTGCGTGTGGGCGAACTTGCCGGCACTCATACCGTGGGCTTCGAAGGAGGTTGTGACCGTCTGACATTCGAACATGAGGCATTCTCCCGTCAGGGTTTTGCCGAAGGAGCTGTGCTTGCGGCTGTGATGGCCGGCGGGATTGCGGACAGGGCTGCGGCAGGAGAGAATGTGGAACTCGTCAATGAGTTCAGGGATTTGTTCATAGGTAAATTGAAATAGTAATCATGATATCTTTCAAAGGATTGGGAACGGCTCTCGTGACGCCGTTCAGGGACGGGAGCGTGGACTATGACGCTTACCGTGTGCTGGTAACGCGGCAGGTGGCCGCAGGTGTGGATTTCCTGGTGCCTCTCGGATCGACAGCGGAGACACCATGCCTTTCGGATGAGGAGAAGCAGGAACTCCTGAAAATCACCAAGGAGGAGGCTGCAGGGCTTCCTGTTGTGGCTGGAGTGGGATCCAATTCCCTCGCGGCTACGGTGCGCAATATGCGCGTGCTCGACCCTTACGGTGCGGATGCATATTTGGTTGTCGTGCCGTTCTACAACAAACCTGTGCAGGAAGGCCTTTACCAGTATTTCAAGGCGGTGGCCGGAGAGACTGACAGGCAGGTGATTCTGTACAATGTGCCGGGACGTACAGGTACCAACATGAAGACGGAGACTGTCCTTCGCCTCGCCGAACTGCCTAACGTGAGCGCAGTGAAGGAGGCTTCCGGGGACGTGAGCCAGATCATTGACATCAAGCGTCTTGCGCCGGTGGGATTCTCCGTGCTGAGCGGCAATGACGACCAGACCCTGCCCCTGATGGCGAGCGGATGCGACGGAGTCATAAGCGTGGCTTCGAATGTTGCACCTGAGGCAATCAAGGCATTGACCGAAGCGGTCTTCAGGTCCGACCTCAAGGAAGCTGTCCGTCTGAACAACAGCCTGATGCCTCTGTACAAGGCTTGTTTCGTGGAAAGCAATCCTATTCCGGTGAAGGCTGCGATGTCGCTCATGGGATATTGCTCCGCGGAGATGCGCCTTCCTCTTACGGAGGCGGTGCAGTCCACGAAAGACCTTCTGTCCGAGGTAATTGCGGATATCGTAAAAATCTGAAAACGGGAAAATATGTCGAGCGAAATGGAAAAATTCCTTCAGGTATGCGAAGACCTGGAGTCTGGAAAGATAAGAGTGGCCGAGAAGAAGGACGGGGAGTGGAAAGTCAATTCATGGATCAAGGAAATGATTCTCACCGGTTTCCGTCTCGGAAAACTTGTTGACATGTCGGCCGGCGGGCTCTCCTTCATTGACAAGGACACCATCCCTGCACGCACTTTCAGCGTTGAGGACAAGGTGCGCATTGTGCCGGGAGGAAGCTCGGTCAGGCGCGGGGCATATCTCGCTCCGTCGGTCAT
Source organism: Candidatus Cryptobacteroides sp. (assembly GCA_051869955.1). GTDB lineage: Bacteria > Bacteroidota > Bacteroidia > Bacteroidales > UBA932 > Cryptobacteroides. The sequence continues at coordinate 21,641 of JBJEBJ010000016.1, read as the reverse complement.
AATGATGCCTCCTGCATATGTCAATATCGGAGCTTATGTGGATGAAGGTTCCATGATAGATTCCCATGCACTTGTAGGATCTTGCGCGCAGATAGGCAAGAACGTACACCTTGCTGCGGCTGCCCAGATAGGTGGAGTGCTGGAACCGGTAGGAGCACTTCCCGTAATCATCGAGGACGGAGTGTTCGTGGGAGGAAACTGCGGTGTGTATGAGGGAGTCCTGGTGAAAGAGGGGGCGGTTCTCGGTTCCGGAGTAATCCTGAACAAGTCCACTGCCCTTTACGATGCCGTGAACGGGAATTATATCCGTCCTGATGCCGAAGGCCGTCTCGTGGTTCCTGCCGGAGCCGTGGTGGTGGCCGGAAGCCGTCCGATGACCAAGGAACCGGGCGCCGGGGCAGGTATCCATATCTATACTCCTGTAATCGTGAAGTATCGTGACGGCAAGACCGATGCGTCGGTAGTGCTCGAGGATCTTCTCAGGTAGAATCCGGTCCGGGATAAGTTCAGAGAACTGCAAATAATTGTCATAAAATGGATTACGCCAGATTTTTTTCTGAAGACACGGCTTCTTTCGTGAGCTCCCCGACGAGGGAGATTTTCAAGAAAGTGGACATCAATTCCATATATTCGCTGTCCGGAGGCTATCCTGCCCCGGAGGCTTTCCCGATTAGTGCCATGGGGGAGACCATGCAGGAAGTCCTCTCGAAATACGGTCCCAAGGCTTTTCAGTACGGAGGCACCCAGGGCGTCGAGGAACTGCGCAGGGCCATCTCGGCCAGATTCGGGGAACCGGTGGAACGCATCCAGATCACCACATCGTCCCAGCAGGGAATTGACGTGTGTGCAAGGGTGCTGATTGATCCGGGTGACGTGGTCCTGACATCCAATCCTACTTATCTCGGAGCGCTCCAGTCGTTCAAGTCCTACAGGGCGAAGATGGTGGGCGTGGAGCCGGAACCGACACCTGAGGCTTTCAGGGCGGCATACGTGAAGGCTATCGAGGAAATCAGGTCCGAAGGCCGCCGTCTCAAGCTGATGTACATCATCCCGGATTTCCAGAACCCGTCCGGGGAGACATTGAACCTCGAGGAGAGAAAAATACTCGCCTCCCTTGCGGAAGAATATGATTTCCTGATACTTGAGGATTGCCCTTACAAGGAATTGAGGTATGAAGGGGAGTCTGTCAAGTCCATATATTCGTTAGCCCCGGACAGGGTGATTCATCTCGGGTCGTTCTCGAAGATAATGTGTCCGGGCTTCCGTCTCGGATGGATGTTCGCCAATCCGGGAATCCTCCATCAGATATATGTCTGCAAGCAGGCCCTGGACCTTTGTCCTCCTGTGTTCGACCAATATCTCGCCGCTGAGTTCATGACTTCCGGACGTTTGGACGAAAACCTGCGCAAGAGCATTGACATGTACCGTATGAAAAGGGACATAATGCTCAATGAACTGGAGAAAAACATGCCTGGAGGCGTCAGGTGGACGCATCCCGAAGGCGGGCTCTTCCTTTTCCTGACATTGCCGGAGGGGTTTGACTCGATGGCGTTCTATGACACGGCCCTTTCCGCAGGAGTGGCTTATGTTGCCGGCAACATGTTCTTCACCGATTTCGTGGAGGGAATCCACAACGGAGGCAGCCGCAGGGGATTGAATACGATGCGCCTGAATTTCTCTTTCATGACTCCGGAAAGACTGCGCGAGGGAGTGAGACTGCTGTGCAGGCTTGTAAGAGAGAAGATAGAAAATACTGAAGGACAATGAGATTCCACAAATATCACGGGGCCGGAAACGACTTCCTCATAGCAGACGGCCGGGGGACCAATCTTGAACTGGATGCTGACTTGATAGCAGCTCTTTGTGACCGTCATACCGGTTTCGGAGCGGACGGGGTAATGGTGCTTGAGGATTCCGGTGACCATGATTTCCGCATGCGTTATTACAATTCCGACGGTTCCGGAGGAATGATGTGCGGCAACGGCGGCCGTTGCATCGTGGCATTTGCCGCTGATCTCGGTTTCACGCATTTCTCGTTCGAGGCTCCTGACGGGCCGCATGAGGCGGAACTTGTCGGAACGGAGGCCGGGATTCCGGAAATGTCCTGCTGCAAGGCTTTCTCCCATAAGCCGAGAATCGTGCGCCTGAAGATGAAGGACGTGGACGGGGCCGTGGCATGGCCGAGACCTGGTGACGGGGCCTCTCCTGCCGGACCGGACGACTGGTTTCTCGATACAGGTACGAGACATCTTGTGCGTTTCGTAGATAATATTGAATCCCAGGATGTTACTGGAGAGGGGGCAATATTGAGGCACGACCCGCGGTTCGCCCCTGTGGGAGTCAATGTGAATTTCGTGAAGATTGAAAGTCCTTATTGCTCCGGTGAAAATGACGCAGCGATATCCGTGCGCACATTTGAGAAAGGTGTCGAGGACGAGACTCTTGCCTGCGGTACCGGAATAGTGGCCTCGGCTCTCGCGGCCTGGATTGCCGGATGTGGTGGAAACTCTTCTGCTGCGGTGGGCATGTCTCCGGACGGCATCCCGGCCTGCAGGGAGCATTCCGGAAGCAGGCCTGAAGTCTCCTGCGGTGTCAGGGCCCGTATTGCCGACCTCTGCGTATCTTTCCGTCCTTCCCTCACTTCCGACGGGCATTTCTCCGCCTCGGATGTATTCCTGACCGGTCCCGCAGTCTTCGTCGGCATCGTGGATACGGAGGCCTGACCGCTGAAAACTATCCACCTGACCAGGATTTAACCCTATTTACATATTGTTGGTTTACAATTGATTGCGCCTAAGCAAAGAGTGAATTGTTCCACTTTTTGACCACTTGGGCGTTATCGAGTTAAATTGTTTTATATTTTTGTCACCTGCATCACTGGCAAAAATTATTAACCAACAATATTCATATGCGAAAATTTATAGTTTTGATGCTGTCTGCAATGCTGTGCGGGGCAACCTACGCCTCGGCCCAGCCGCATTCAGTGAAAGGAACGGTGACGGACCAGAACGGAGAACCGGTCATCGGCCTTACCGTTCTCGAAAAGGGGACTCAGAACGGAGTCGTGACCGACGTTGACGGACGTTACGAAATCACGCTCTCATCACCGGAATCAGTCATCGAATTCTCAGCCCTCGGCTATTCGACTGTTACCGAGAATGTCGCCGGACGCTCGGTAGTGGATGCCATTGTCACTGAAGAGGCCATCGCACTTGATGCGGTAGTGGCCATCGGTTACGGCTCCGTCAGGAAAAAAGACCTCACCACTGCAGTCTCGGTTGTATCCACGGATGACATGAAGGTACGTCCCGTGACGGAGGCTTCGGGATTCATCCAGGGAAAGGTGGCCGGAGTCACCGTGCAGCAGACCAGCGGACTTCCGGGAGCCGGAATGACCGTCCGTGTCCGCGGTGCCTCTTCCATTACATCTTCCAATGACCCTCTCTACGTCGTGGACGGAGTCCCTGTAGGAACTGGAAACTATGCCATCGCCTACCTTTCGCCTAACGACATCGAGACCATGCAGATTCTCAAGGATGCCTCATCTGCAGCTATTTACGGATCCCGTGCGGCGAACGGAGTCGTGCTCATCACCACGAAGCAGGGCAGCAAGAGCAGAGGCCCGCAGATCAATTTCAGCGCATCCGTAGGCCTTTCAAAAGTTGCAAGGACATACGACGTCCTCAATGTTGACCAGTATAAGGAACTTATGGACGAGATTGGCGCTGCAACTCTTCCTGACGGACTGAAGGACGAGACTGACTGGTTCGACGAGACCTACCGTACAGGCATCAGCCAGAACTACCAGGTGAGCGTCTCCAACGGCAACGAGCACTCAAGATATTATCTTGGAGCAGGTTACACCAACGAGGAAGGTATCATCAAGGTGGCTTACAACAAGCGTTACAATGTCAAGGCAAGCTTCGACACCGACCTCTTCAAATGGATTTCCGCCGGAGCCAATGTGGCATATTCACATTACAAGAGCAACGGCATCATTTCCGGTACAGGTTCCAACCGTGCCGGCGTTGTCCTCTCTGTAATCAATACCCCTACTTACGCGAAGCCTTGGAGCGAGGACCCCGGTGAGGACGGATGGTACTGGACCAAATTCTACGGTGCCAACCTTACAACTCCTTCCGAGAACATGGCCAGGACCGAGAACAATTACACCCAGACCGACAGGATGCTCCTCTCCGGCTACGTGACCATCAAGTTCCACAAGAACCTTAACTTCAAGTCCACCGTTTCAATGGACCGCAGATGGGTTCACGACTATTATTTCCTCGATCCTATACATACTTCATACGGCCGCACCCAGCACGGCGAGGCATCTTCCACCAGAAGCGATGACATGCGCATGGTGTATGACAACATATTGACATACAACAACTCATGGAACGGCGTACACAATTTCGAGGCGATGGGCGGAACCTCGGCCACCACTTCGAGATGGGAGAACCTTTCGGGAAGCAGGAGCTATTTCTCTTCCGACTACGACAATGCCATCTTCGGCATCAACGGAGGTAACAAGGGCGGACTCCGCGGCCAGTCCCAGGGTCTTTCCAAGTGGGCGATAATGTCATATCTTGCAAGGGTTTCCTACAATTTCAACAGCAAATACTACATTACCGCCAATGTCCGTGCCGACGGCTCCTCGAAGCTTGCTCCGGGACACAAATGGGGCGTTTTCCCTTCGGCTTCGGCAGCTTGGAGAATCTCGGGAGAAGACTGGATGCAGGACATTTCCTGGATCAACGACCTCAAACTCCGCGCAGGATGGGGCCAGCAGGGTAACCAGTCAGGTCTTGACGACTATGCATGGGTGCAGATGTACGGTACCAATTATTATGACTGGACCAATTCCGCTTACGCCGAGTCCACTCCGACCCTCGGAGGCAAGACCAACATCGGCAACAAGGACCTCACCTGGGAGACGACTACCCAGACCAATGTCGGAATCGACTTCTCCATCCTGAACAGCCATCTCGTCTTCACTCTCGACGGATATTACAAATACACCAAGGACCTGCTGATGAGCGTTCCGCTTCCGTCTCCGAATCCTAACATTATCCGCAACGAGGGAGAGATGTCCAACTGGGGACTCGAGTTCGCGCTTTCTTCCGTCAATTTTGACAGGAAAAACTTCAGGTGGACCACCGATTTCAATATCTCGATGAACCGCAACAAACTCGAGAAACTCACCCTGAAGAACGTATATTATTATACCCAGACTTCCGAGGCCCTGAGCGAATATGTGGTCAGGATGACCCCTGGACAGCCGCTCTCCAGATTCTGGGGCTATACTGCGGAAGGAGTTGACCCGGAGACCGGTATGGTGATTTACAAGGACATCAACGGGGACGGCAAGATTTCCGATGCCGACAAGCATTATATTGGTGATGCCAATCCTGATTTCACATTCGGAATGACCAACACCCTCAGCTGGAAAGGCCTGAACCTCAGTTTCCTCATCACCGGCTCGGTAGGCAATGACATCTACAATGCTTCCAAGATTGAGATGGTGGGAATGTACAACGGCAACAACCAAATCACCGACGTGCTCCGCAGATGGCGCGTGCCGGGAATGGTGACCGACATCCCGAAGGCCGGAGAACTCGACAACCTCAAGGCCTCCACGAGATGGGTCGAGGACGGTTCCTACATGAAAATCAAGAACATAACCCTCTCGTATGACATTACGGGACCGAAGCTCAAGAAGGCCAACATCTCCCGTATCCAGCCTTATATCACCCTGGACAACATGGTCACAATCACCGGTTATTCCGGATATGACCCTGAGATGAGCCAGTACACCAACGCCACGAGCATGGGAATCGACTGGGGCACATACCCTTGCGTGAAAACCGTCCTGTTCGGCGTGAACGTGGATTTCTGATGGATAATCATTAAAAATTGGAAATTATGGAAATGAAATATATAATTCCCGCCCTGGCATCTCTCATGGTGCTCTCCGCCTGCGACCTGTCCCTGATGCCTGAGACCTCCTATAGCGAAGACAATGTCGAGGTGTCGGAAGAGACTGAGAGCCAGTACAATACAAGAGAGGATATCAAGGGCTTGAGAGACAATCTCTACAACAGCTACACGAAGAACAACACCCTTCAGGAGGGCATTTTCCTCGACGGAATGGTCTATGCGGAATGCCGTACCGACAATGCCTATGGCGGAAATCCTTCCACGGGCGAACTCATGGCCATCGAGGCCAACAAGCAGGCCGGAGACAACAAGAATGTCGTCCGTGACTGGAACTATTATCAGCAGGCGGTGAGCGATGCCAACCAGATTATCTGCAACATCGACCGCGTGAAGGCCGCCGACCCGACGATGACCGACAGGGAATACCGTGAATGGAAATCAGAGGCCATCTGCTGGAAATCCTACGCCATCTACCAGATGTCACAGATCTGGGGAGACATTCCTGTGGCCAATTCAATCCCTCCGGCCATCACTGCCGACAATGTAGAGGAAGTCTATTTCGAGTATTTCCCGAAGAGGACTCCGAGAGGCGAGGTTTATGACCAGCTTATTGAGGACCTGGGCTATGCCTGCGAGAACTGCCCGGACGTGGACAAATCCAACAAGTTCCTCTTCTCCAAGGCTTTCGCACACGGACTCCTCGCCCGGGTATATGCCGAGAAGACCCGCCGCGACTGGGGCAAGGTCATCGAGCATTGCACTGCCGTCGAGAATATGGGATTCACCCTTTGCGACGACTATGGCGAGATGTGGGCATACAATGACGATGATGCCGTAAGGAATACTTCCGAATCCATCTTCGAGATTACCTGGACCCGCAACAGCGGCCACTGGGTATGGATGATGTTCCACAGGAACGCCTACAATCCGAATGACAGCTTCTCCTGGATAAAATGGATTACCCCGTCCCGCGACCTCATCGCCGCCTATGACGAGGAAGGTGACACCGAGAGGAAGAACGCCTGCATCGTCTTCGACCAGTGCACATGGTCGAACTATTATCCGAACGACAGCTATGCGTTCATGCACAAGTGCCCTACCAATGCATCCAGCATCATCCTGATGCGTCTCGGCGAGATTTATCTCCTCCATGCCGAGGCCCTCTGCATGACAGGTGACCTCGCGGGAGCAGCTTCTTACGTGAACAAGATAAGAAATCGTGCAGGTCTTGCCGACCTCCCGGCATCGGCGCAGAAGTCCCAGGACGCAATGCTTGACGCAGTCCTCCACGAGCGCCGTCTCGAACTTGCCTTCGAGGGATTCCGTTTCTTCGACCTCGTGCGCCACGACAAGGCCAAGGAAGTCCACGACGCCATGTCCGACCCTTCCTCTTCAAAATATGACAGTTATTTCCAGACGAGATACCCTCTCACCGAGGAGACCATCCTCATGCCGATTCCTACCACTGCGATGGAGGACAACCCGAGTCTGGAGCAGAACCCTGGATATTGATCATGATGAAAAAGAAAACTATACTGACGATTTTTGCCGCAGCATTCCTGATGTCCTGCAGCTGCAATTCTGACAAGTCCGGCACTACCCCGGACCCGGAGCCGGGACCGGAACCGCAGCCCGAGCAGCCGGGAGCCACGGCCTACGTCACCAAGGCTGACAAGACCAAGCTTTTCGTCAGCGAACATATCGACTTCGGGGCTCCGGCCTCGATGTCACCGAACGTAGTCCGCTTCACTGATGACACCTATCAGGGCGTGGACGGATTCGGAGCTGCAATGACAGTGGCATCCTGCTGGAACATTCTCAAGATGCCCGAGGAGGCCAGGACAAAGTTCCTGAAGGAAATGTTCGATCCGGAGGACGGTCTGGGAAGCTCCCTCGTCCGCGTATGCATTGGCGGTTCGGACTTCTCCATCGAGAGGTTCACCTGGTGCGATACCAAGGGACTTGAGAATTTCGCCCCGCATCCGTATGACACCAAATATGTCATTCCGGTGCTCAAGGAGATAAAGAAAATCAATCCTTCCCTGAAGATTATCGGCTCTCCTTGGACCGCCCCTCTGTGGATGAAGAAGGAGGTCAACGGGACATCCGACCATTACAGCTGGACAGGTGGTGTCCTCAAGCCGGAATATTACCGTGACTATGGTGAGTATTTCGTGAAATGGATTCAGTATATGAAGTCCGAAGGGCTTGATATTTATGCGGTTACGCCACAGAACGAGCCTCTCAATGCGGGCAACTCGATGTCCATGCTGATGTACTGGGATGCCGCGAGGGATTTCATCAAGAACGGACTCGGCCCGGCGCTGAAGGATGCCGGTCTCGACACCAAGATTCTGGTCTTCGACCACAATTACAATTACGACAACATGTCCGAGCAGGCCCAGTATCCTCTGAAGATATATGCCGACAAGGAAGCTTCCGCATACATTGCAGGCTCCGCCTGGCACAATTACGGGGGCAATGTTTCCGAGCTCGACAAGATAGTCGCCGGTGCACCGGACAAGGAGATTTATTTCACCGAGGCCTCCATCGGCACCTGGAACTACGATTTCGCATCCTGTTTTATCAACGACATGAGGGACATTTTCTTCGGAACCCTCAAGAGGGGAGGGAAGGGAGTCACTCTCTGGAACCTCATGCTGGATGACAACAAGGGCCCTTATACGGACGAGGAAGGCTCCTGCAAGACATGCTACGGTGCTGTTACCGTGCTTTCCACGGATTATTCGAAGCTGGATTATTACAGCCACTATTACAATATCGCACATTGCTCCAAGGTCATCAGGCCGGGTGCTGTGAGAATCGGTACGAGCGGCCTCAATGTCTCCGGCGTGCAATATCTGGCGTTCCGCAATCCTGACGGCTCCTACGGAGTTATCGTGCTCAATGAGAATTCCGCTGAGCAGCAGTTGGTGTTCCTTACTTCGGCCCATTCGGTGAAATGCACGGCTCCTGCGAAGTCAGTAGTGTCACTCACCTGGAAAGACTAAAATTGAAATATGATGAAAAAGATATTGAAAATCATGGCATTGCTGGCCGTGCCGGCTGCCGCTCTGACTTCCTGCAAAGACGATGCGATGGATGTCAGGTTTACGGACAAGGGTCCGCAGATGACTGTCAATTCCTATGAGCAGTCGGCTTTCATGGGAGATTCCGTGAAGGTAAATGTCACATTGAAGGATGAATTCCCTCTCTCCACCCTCAAGGCTGATCTCCTCTTCGACGACTCTGTCGTGGGAACCACCACTCTGAGGACGAAGACAGAGGGCGACTATGAGATTTCCGTGGCCGTGCCTCTTCTGGCCGCCATTCCTGACGGGACGGCGACACTCCAGCTCCGTGCGCAGAATACGGGACTCGGAATCACCGAGGAGACTCTCTATGTGGAGATTTCCCGTCCTGCCCCTGCCACTATGACTCTTGTCAATGATGCAGGCCGTTTCACGATGACCAGGACCGGGGATTACACTTACGAGGCTACCGGCAATTTCCCTGCATCTGCCAAATCGTTGATAGAATGTGTCCCTTCTTCATCTTCCAGGACCATCGTTCTCGGATGGGACGGCTCTTCCCTGAAGCCGGTTGCCGCTGATTCCGACAGGAAGATTCCTTTCGCTGCGGTGAAGGCCGGCACATACAAGGTTTCCGTCAATCTCATGGACCTGACGGCGTCCCCGTTCGGCTCGCTCCCAGTGAATCTGACTGAACAACATACTGAAGAAGTCCTGAACCTCCTTCAGGGCGGTGATGTGGAATTCTCCGGAATCTCCAATCCTGACCAGTGGAACCTGGACTACGACTTCTTTACCCTGAATGCGGACAATACCGTGACATTCAAGGCTTTGGACGGTCTGTACAAACTTTCTGCAGATTTCTCCGGGAAGTTCATCAAGGTCGAGGCAATGGCTGATTCCCAGAATACCGCATCGCTCCAGTCCGACGGTTCGGGTGCAATTTGGGCTATCGGATCAGGTCTCGGAAAACCGTCCGTCGGACCTTCATGGAATACCGAGGACGGAGCCTGGTGCCTCGCCCAGACCGAACCGGGAGTGTATTGTCTCTCGCTCACCGTGGGTGCCTCGCTTGCCCGCAAGGACTATTCCATCAAGTTCTTCCATCAGAAGGGCTGGGGTGGAGAGTTCGGAAGCTATGCGTCAGTCAATGACGTCACAGGTCTTTTCAAAGTGACCGATTCCGGCAACATTGAGCCTGCTGACAGCGATACTTCTCTCGAAATCGGCAAGTCATACAGGTTCACAGTGGACGTAAGGGCCGGGAATTCCAATGCAATGCTCTCCATCGAGGAGATTGAGATTCCTGTCAACTCATTGGATATCAAGGTGAACGGAATCCAGGCTTCAAGGATGTCAGCCACACATTACAAGATTCCGTCCATCACTCTCGACAAGGGGGCGGCTCTCGAGATTTCCGGAATCACCGACCTTACATCATGGTTCCTCGATCCGGACTGGCTGTATCTTGACGGCTACACCATCAGGCTGAACGTGGTGGGAGGTACATTCTCCATCGACCTGCATTTGGATTACGGCTATGCCGAGTTCAGGAGGCTTGCGGCTGACGGAAGCGAGGCCACGATAGATGACGGGGCTCTCTGGATGATGGCATGGGGACTTGCCAATCCGGTGATGACCAACCAGTTCGCATTCAATCCGGGAGCTGCCTACTGCATGGCCCAGGTGGAGCCTATGGTATTCCGCCTGACCGGTATCGCAGTGGACGAGAAGGACGGAACCACTCTCGGAGGAAGGTTCAGATATGATTATATTTCAGCCAAGTATTTCGGACAGGACGGCTGGGGCAAGGAGGCCGGAAAGATTCTCGGCTCTGACACTACTTTGGAACTCCAGGGCCTGGCTGCAGATCTGTGCAAGGTCACGGATTCCTGCAATCTGGAATTTGCCGAAGGCAAGAGTCTTGAGCTCGGTTCGACTTATTCCCTGACCATTGACTTGTCGCAGACTGCGTCCACCGGCAATGAGATAATAATACTTACCAAACTGTAGCGGCATTTCTTTCATTGAGAGGCTGATTCTTGAGCCTGAAATTGTCATTTCGCCCGGGCACCGGGTGCTTCTCACGGAATGACGGGGCTTCAGGGTCAGCCTCCCTTGTTTTCTCCTGCAGGGTATTTTTTTCATAGCGCGTTTTTTATAAATTTGCAAAAGTCAAAAACTATCTCGGATGAGAAAACTGATTGCGCTTCTTATCGCGGCGGCTGCGGCGGTGTCGGCAGGATGTTCCGCGGATGACTCCGGCAGTCTCGTTGCCGATCTCGACAATACCCTGCTCCTCAAGCAGACCTATGCCGACTCGTTCAATGACAGGGTCGATGCGCTGCGCAAAGTGCTCGGCAGGGAGAACGATTATGTGTCTGTATTTCATCTCAATGAGAGACTTGCGGAAGAATTCCGGTCATACAGTTTCGATTCCACCAAGATGTATCTGAACAGGAACATCAGTCTGGCACAGGAAGCCGGGGATTACGAAGGAGTGGTGTCATCGGAGATTGCCCTTGCCATGGAATATGTTCAGGCGGGTAGCTATTCCGACGCGGTGGCCATAATGGAGAAATATTCTGCCGGGAATGTGCCCCGGAAGCTCAGGAAACAGTATTTCGAAGCGGCCCATACTCTTGCCGGAGAGATGATGTTTTATTCCTCTGACCCTCAGATTTACAAATACCAGTTTTCACGTCGCAACACTTTCAGGGATTCGCTGCTGAAATATACCACAAAGGAGTCTTACGGATGGTATGACCTGAACCGCGAGGCGGCGCTTTCCGCAAAGGACAGCGTCTCGGCCCGGGAGTTCACTTCCCGGATGATTTCTTTGAGTGAACCGGGCTCAAGAGACTATGCGAGAGCTTGTTACTATTATGCCATACTCATCCCGGAAAGCGATTCCGACAGTAGGTTGGAATGGCTGGCCCGCTCCGCCGAGGCTGATATCAAATGTGCTACCAAGGACTATGCGGCCCTGAATGACGTGGCGATGATTCTTTTCCGGAAAGGAGACATCGACAGGGCTTTCCGGTACGTGGCCGACCATTGCATGCCCGATGCCCTGTTCTTCAACGGCAAACTCCGTCCATGGCAGATATCCCGCTTTTTCCCGCAGCTTGAGAGGGCGTACGAATCGAGACAGGAGAAACAGCAGAAGGTGATGAGATACATAGTGCTGGCTCTTACTGTCCTGCTCCTGTTGCTGATGGTGCTGATTGTCAATATTTTCACTCATCATCTTGCCCTGTCTCGTGCGAACCGGGAACTCAAGTCATTGAACGACAGGCTCCATGATTCCGAAAAGATCAAGGAAGAATACCTGGCTCTCTTTCTCGGGATGATGTCCGACAACATCAATACCACGAGAAAATACAAGAATCACGTGCTCAAGTATCTGCGCCGGGGCAATGACAAATATCTCATCGAGGAGATAGAGTTGCTGCCGCCAATCGAGGACGACGTCCACCAGTTCTACAAGATGTTCGATGAGACCTTCCTGAACCTGTTCCCGGATTTCGTGGAGCAGTTCAACGCCCTTCTGGCAGACGGCTCGGCCATAATACTGAAAGACCATGACGTTCTGACTCCGGAACTCAGGATTTTTGCCCTGATCAGGCTTGGCGTCACGGATTCCGGCAAGATTGCAAGCCTGCTTCATTACTCATCCAATACGGTGTATAACTACAGGGCCAAGATCAAGAACAAGGCCCGCGGACCGAGGGATTCTTTCGAGGATGCAGTGCGGGCGATCCGCTGATGGGGTCGTCGGAAGCGACCTTCAAATATTTTGCGGAACTTAAGTCTTTTTATTATATTAGCACGATTTTATTGCCGTACTTCCCGGTGGTGTGTACGCGGATCCGGAAAAGGATATTAATAATATTAAAACTTAAAGATAATGTCAAACAAAAACAGCAACGTTCTCGCAATAGGAATCATGTTCTTCCTGTTCGCGATGATTTCATTTGTCACAGGTCTCCAGAACCCTATGGGTGTCATCGTAAAGACCCAGTTCGGTGCGACCAATGCAATGTCCCAGCTCGGCAACCTTGCCAACTTCATCGCTTACGCATTCATGGGCCTTCCTGCCGGAATGATACTCAAGAAGTACGGTTACAAGGTGACTTCTCTTGCAGCCGTAGCCGTAGGATTCATCGGAGTGGCAATCTCTTACCTTTCAGGAGTAGTCGAGAGCTTCCCTGTATATCTCACCGGAGCATTCGTGTCAGGCTTCTCGATGTGTATGCTCAACACTGTGGTCAATCCGATGCTCAATACTCTCGGAGGCGGCGGAAACAGGGGCAACCAGCTCATCCAGCTCGGCGGCTCGCTCAACTCCCTTGCTGCGACTATCGTTCCTGTATTCGTGGGATATCTCATGGGTGATGTGGCAAGCGCCAAGATTTCCGATGCCAATCCGGCATTGTTCATTGCAATGGCAATCTTCGCCCTCGCATTCGTGATCATCTTCTTCTCAGCCATTCCTGAGCCTGAGCTCGAGGCTGCAAAGGCAGCTCCTGCAGAGAAGAAAGATGGCCTCGGAGCAAGCATCAAGGGTGCTCTCTCACACAGCAACCTCCTCTTCGGAATCATCGCAATCTTCGTATATGTGGGCGTTGAGGTCGGCATTCCTAACATTGCCAATCTCTATATGACATCCGCTCTCGGAATCTCTGCCGCTACTGCCGGAACAATCGTAGGCCTTTACTGGCTGCTCATGCTCTGCGGCCGTCTCCTCGGCGGCGTGGTCGGCGGAAAGATTTCCAGCAAGAACATGATGACCGGAGTGTCATCCGTCGCCATCCTTCTCCTTCTTCTCGGAATATTCCTCCCGGAGGGCAGCAACATCACCCTCGGATTCGTTGGTGACGGTGTTGTAGTTCCTGTCAAGGTGCTCTGCTTTGTTCTCTGCGGACTTTGCACTTCAGTCATGTGGGGCAGCATCTTCAACCTTGCAGTCGAGGGTCTCGGAAAATATACTTCAATCGCTTCCGGAGTGTTCATGGTGATGGTTTGCGGTGGCGGTATCCTTCCTTATTTCCAGGGACTTCTCGCCGATGCATTCGGCTATATCGAGAGCTACTGGCTCATCGTGGCAGCAGTGGTTTACATGCTCTGCTATGCCCTGTTCCTTTCAAAGCCTCAGCCTGAGGAATAGTCGAAATACGATAAACAAATAATTTGAACTTAAGTTTCGCAGAGCGAAACAACTGCTTTTGAGGCCTTTAGGCCGATGGTAAGTCCCTTTCCCGGGGAAAGGGATTTAGGAAAAGGGTAGCGTATACAAAATTTGCGCGCGGGCCTTATGCTAGCACAGAGCAATAAATCCTCTGAAAAGCAGTAATTTGCGGCTTGCGAAAGTTGAATAATTTTAAACGACAGAATTATATGAATAAAATGGATATGCCTTATGTAGTCGGAGTGGATGTCGGCGGACAGACCACGAAGATAGGAGTGGTGGACATGAGAGGCCAGGTTCTGGCCCAGACTGTCATTCGTACCGATACTTACAATGAGGTGGAGCCTTACATTGCCGAGCTTGCCGAGGCCATCAACAAAGTCATCTCAGACGCGGATGTGACCGGCAAGGTGCGCGGTGTGGGAATGGGTATTCCTAACGGAAACTATTACACCGGCGAGATCGAGAATGCCGTCAACCTCAAGTGGGGCCGTACCGGAAGCCTTCCTGTAGCCAAGCTTCTGACCGACCAGATGGGAGGTATCCCTGTGGCCCTTACCAATGACGCCAATGCTGCAGCCATGGGTGAAATGACCTACGGAGCTGCCAGGGGAATGAAGAATTTCATAATGATAACCCTCGGAACCGGAGTCGGTTCAGGTATCGTGATCAACGGCGAGGTGGTATATGGTCATGACGGATTTGCCGGTGAGCTCGGCCACGTTTGCGCCGTGCGTCACAACGGACGTCTTTGCAATTGCGGCAAGACCGGTTGTCTTGAGACCTATGCTTCAGCCATGGGTGTAGCAAGGACTGCACGCGAGTGGCTCGACCTGTCAGATGAGCCTTCATCTCTCAGGAGCCTTGACAATATCACTTCAAAGGATGTTTATGAGGCTGCGAAAGAGGGCGACAAGCTGGCCCTGAAGATTTTCGAGTTCACCGGGACCATGCTCGGACAGTCATTTGCCGATTTCATCGCATTCATCGCTCCTGAGGCAATTGTCCTCTTCGGCGGTCTGGCCCGTGCCAAGGATTTCCTCCGCGAGCCTATCGAGCGTGCCATGAATGCCAATGTGCTGCCTCTGTGGAAAGACAAGGTGAAGATCGTCTTCTCCCAGCTCAAGGAGTCCGATGCCGCCATTCTCGGTGCATCAGCTCTCGCCTGGGAATTGTAAGCCAATCTGATACACAAGCTATAAGGGCGAAGGCTGCCGTCTCCGACGGAGTCAAAAGGAAGCCGACCCAAAAGGGTCGGTTTCTTTCATATTAGCGTGCCATATAGTTGTCGGAGGACTCCGCCAGAGTTCCGCTTCGCTCCATCCACCCTTCGGAACTTCGTTCCTTCGGGAGCCGCTCACGAGGCCGCGGCCGGCCACGCTCTGGCAGAGCCCTCCGACAACTACATAGCGGGCATACTCTCCCGCAGGAGATAAGTGGTCGAAGACCACTTACTACCTATCATCCGCCATGTGTAATCCGCCTGCAGGAAAGCCGGCTGCCGGAGTAGGTGAGCTGCTTTTCCGAAATGCCGTCCGAGCTGATGAACCTGACAGTGATGGACTTCTCGCGTGAAAGTCCCGGGAAATCTCCATGGATAGCATCTATGGTGAGCTCTCCGGCATTGTCGTCCCAGAAAATGTCGAACCAAGCATATTCCCCGCGCTCATAACCGTATGTCAGGCCGTCATCCTCATAAATCCTGAATTGCCCGTCCCGTCCTGTATAGACCGTTATGCCAAGCCTGCTCCCGTCATCCTCGGCAGTATATTCGATTTCAGGCCCTGTCGGGATGATGCTTCCGGCCTTTACATAAACCGGAATGTGGCAGAACGGAGCCTCTGCAGTGAAATGACCTCCTTCCCTCACCTCGTTTGTAAAGAAGTCATACCATTGACCTTCAGGAAGATAAACTTCACGATTCCTTGCTCCGTATTCATATACGGGGCATATCATAAGAGCATTGCCGAACATGAACTGGTCGCCGATATTCCTTGCCGTCCTGTCCCCGGTGAAATCCATCACCAACGGCCTCATGACAGTATAGTCGTCGAAATGAACCTTCGCCGCGAGAGAATAAATATACGGCATCAGGGAATATCTCAGCCTGTCAGCATTGACAATGGCCTGATAAGCTTCATCCTCTTCCGGAGCAACATTGTACGGCTCCCTGAAAGGCCATTGTCCGTGCGCCCTGTAAAGCGGGCAGAAGATTCCCCACTCATGCCATCTCGCCTGAAGTTCACGCCATTCCTTCATGTCCTCGTTCACGATTCCGGTCTCACGATACAGAGATTCAGCCTTCATGAACCTGTTCTCCACGCTGAATCCGCCTATGTCCTGTCCCCAGAACGGAATTCCGCTTATCGAGAAATTCAGCCCGGCACTGATCTGGGCCTTCATGTCCTCCC
The DNA here is from genome assembly GCA_051869955.1 of Candidatus Cryptobacteroides sp. Lineage (GTDB taxonomy): Bacteria > Bacteroidota > Bacteroidia > Bacteroidales > UBA932 > Cryptobacteroides. The sequence goes on along the minus strand of JBJEBJ010000016.1, from coordinate 5,067 downwards.
ATCTCGTGCCGATGTCACCGCTCCAGGAAGCCGTAGAGTAACGCTGGAGTCCGGCGAACCCGTTGCGTGTCAGCAGGAACACCCTCCTGTCAGGGAACGCCTCCCGCTGTCCTTCATAGATGGCCTTCGCATTCATGAGAGCATATGCATTGAAATACTCTGTTGAAGACCCGAGCGCGGTAGGCCCGCACAATGCCTTCCTGTAATCCATATCCGTGCAGTCGTGGATGTTCGGCTCGCTCGCGTCCATCCACCAGGCATCTATCCCGAGCCCTCCGAGATGCTCCTTCATCTGATTCCAGAACAGTTTCCTGGCCCCTTCGTCGTATGCGTCATAGAAAGACTGCTGGTATCCGAGCCAGTCCTCCACGCTGTCCGTCACGGCCCTCCGGTATATCCATCCCTTCTCGTCGAACTCCCTGAAATGCTCCGTCTCAGTATAGAACTTCGGCCATACCGAGATCATGAAGCGACCTCCGAGAGCATGTACGGAGTCCACCATTGCCGCAGGATCAGGGAATCTCGTGGAATCGAACTCGTGGCTGCCCCATTTCCCGTCTTCCCACCATTGCCAGTCCTGCACTATGTTGTCCACAGGTATGTGCCTGTCCCTCATTTCCTTGAGCGTGGAGAGCACTTCTTCCTGCGACCTGTATCTCTCACGGCTCTGCCAATATCCCAAAGCCCATTTCGGCATTATCTGTGCCTTGCCGGTAAGCCTGCGGTAGCCTCCGGTCACCTCGTCCAGGTCACGGCCCGACATGACGTAATAATCTATCTGCTGCTGCATCTCTCCCCACCAGCTCATCTGACTCCTTTCCTCCTCCGGGACCGGGCTCAGAACCCTCAGTCCGCAATATGACACGTCCCCGTCCGGCTTCCATTCCACTCGCAGCGGAACCCGTTTCCCGGCCTCGAGATTCGCGGTGAACTTCCTCCCGTTCGGATTCCATGCAGTCCGCCAGATTTCCGGCATCATCTGCTTCCCGTCGATGAAGACCTTCGTATATCCCGCATAATATATATAAAAATGGTGCAGCCCGCTTTCCGAAGGCTCTATCTCGCCCTCGAAGACAACCTCCGCCCCGTTGAACGGGAAATCCGGGGCATTCTGGACCTTTCCGCATTCAGGAACCTCCAGAAACTCCTGGTTCAGGGCCGTTTCCCTGCGAACGAGCCGATTCCCGGAAGCCGAAACATAGGTTCCGGTCAATGCACCTTCCACGCCGTCCTTGTCAAACAGCGTGAAGACATCACCGAGCTGCGCATAGTCCCTCGGATCTCCCCATCGGCAGAAACTGTTGCTGTCCCAGAGGAGGCCGTACAGGCGTGATGATACTATGAACGGCACGGAAATCTTCGTATTATATTGATACAGTTCCTCATTCCTTCCCTTGTAGTTCCATTCGTCGGCCTGGTGCTGTCCGAGACCGAAGAAATCCTCGTCTTCCGGGGAACTGAAAGTCTGCCTTACGGTCCATCCTGAGGTCCCATCCACTTCCATCTTGCTGAAACTCCGCGACTTCTCTGCTGTCAGCAGCTCTCCGCCAGCATTGTAGAACGAGACTGCACCGTCCGATTTGCGGATTACTGCATGCATTCCGCTTTCAGCAGCATAGACCGTGACTGATGAATCATTGTCCGAACGATGTATTCTCACCGGCTTCGCACCATAGTCCCTCATCAGCGAGATCCCGTCCCTGAAGCTGCAGCCGGCCGGGACTGAAGTGACCCTGAAAATATTCTCCCCGTATGCCTCTACTCGGGTCTGTCCTTCGGGGAAAGTGACTGTTACATAATGTTTTCCGCAGCTGCTCAGAATAATGGCAGCCAAGATGAAGATGATGCTTCCGTGAGTACGTGACATAATAAATCAGTGGTTGTTTCAGGCAAATTTATCAATATATTATCATATAAAAAGGGTATGCATAGCAAATGTGAAAAATATGTTAAAAAAGTATCATATATATAAAAATTTGGATAATATTCTCCTTTTTACTCCGTCATCATACCCAAATTTCAAACGATAAAGTACGATAAATTCCCGATGTGGTAGCCAAGAACGCATATTTCATAAAATTATCCGATATAGCTATTTTTCGATAAAATAGTATTTGTTTTGCGCTCCATGCCTGCTTAATTTTGCAATTTAGAAAACTGCATAATTGCCGGAAATACTTGATAAATAATCAACAATATGAAAATTAAACTATTAACCTGTCTTTTGGCGCTGCTTGCCAGCGTCGGGATGATGGCTCAGAAGGTGCCTGTCACTGGTACCGTGACCGACCAGGTCGGCCCTGTCATCGGAGCCAGTGTCGTCGAAAAAGGCACTACTAACGGTACAATGACCGATATCGACGGCCATTTCTCGCTTAATGTGTCTAAAGGCTCTGTCATCGTGATATCTTCTATTGGATATGCGACTCAGGAAATCACTGTAGGTGACAGAACCGATTTCACCGTCAAACTCGCAGAGGACAATGAGTTCCTTGACGAGGTCGTAGTCGTAGGCTACGGTACAATGAAAAAGAGCGACCTTTCAGGCGCGTCCGTATCAATGAAGGAAGAGGACCTGAAGGCCACCATTGTTTCATCTCTCGACCAGACTCTCCAGGGCCGTGCTGCAGGTGTCCAGGCAGTTACGACTTCCGGTGCTCCGGGTTCCTCATCATCTATCCGCGTGCGCGGCCAGGCTACAATCAATGCCAATGCCGAGCCTCTTTATGTGATTGACGGAGTCATTGTCCAGGGCGGCGGAAATTCCGGTTCCGACTTCGGTCTCGGAGATGCCCTTGGAAACGGCAAGGTTTCCACAATCTCCCCTCTGTCCACCCTCAATCCTGCCGACATCGTCAGTATGGAGATTCTCAAGGATGCCTCCGCTACTGCAATCTACGGTGCGCAGGGAGCGAACGGAGTCGTTCTCATCACTACAAAGCGTGGAAAGTCAGGCGATGCCAAAATTTCTTACGACGGAATGTTTGCCGTCTCGCAGCAGACAAAGCGCATAGATATGATGAATCTCCGCGAGTATGCCCAGTTCTACAATGACCTGGTGTCAGTCGGCGAGATTTACAACCCGAACCCGGTATATTCCGACCCTTCTATTCTCGGAGTGGGAACCAACTGGCAGGACGCGATATTCCGCACCGCTCTCCAGCATCAGCACCAGCTTTCCGCATCCGGTGGAACTGACAAGGTACAGTACTATGTATCAGGCTCATATATGAATCAGGAAGGTACCATCATAGGCTCCAACTTCGACCGTTTCAGCGTCCGCACCAACATTGACGCACAGCTCAAGAGCTGGATAAAACTCGGTCTCAGCGCCACATTCGCAAATACCAACGATGACCTCAAACTCGCTGACTCCAGCGAAGGTCTCATCTATTACTCATTGTCAACAATCCCTGACATACCTATCTATGACGTTGACGGAAACTATTCTTCAACCGTACGTGAGGGATACAACAATCCAAACCCGGTGGCCCTCGCTATGGAGGATGACATTCTCCTGAAACGTCAGAAACTCACAGGTAACATCTATGCCGACATTACCCCGTTCGTCAATTTCAAGCCTCTGAAGAACCTCGTATGGCGTACTGAGGTCGGCTTCGACTTCGGATGGTCTAAAGGTGAAAGGTTCCAGCCTGCGCTGACACTCGGTTCCTGGTCCAGGAAGAGCAACCGGAGCAGCATCCAGAACAACCGCAATACCTACTGGCAGGTCAAGAACTATCTGACTTACAACAACACATTCGGCAAACATAACATCAGCGCGATGGTCGGCCAGGAAATGTGGGAGTCAAGATGGGAGTATGTGTCCGCGGAAGGAACCAACCTTCCTTCAAACGAGGTTCATAGCCCGGCTCTCGGAACAGGCACTCCTAAAATCGGTTCCGGTTTCGGCAGCGGCTCCATGGCCTCCGTCTTCACCCGCGAGACCTACAACTTCGATAACCGCTATTATGCCACCTACACCTACCGATATGACGGCTCGTCCAACTTCGGACCTGACAACAGATGGGCAGGTTTCCATTCAGTAGCCGCATCTTGGAGATTCTCCAATGAGAAATTCCTTCAGAATGCCAAAAAATGGTTCAGCAACGGTAAACTCCGCTTCGGCTGGGGACAGACCGGTAACTCCAATATCGGCAGCTATGCCTGGGGCTCTGCCATCAGCCAGATGCCTTCAGGACTCGGTATGGGCTACCGTCCTGCAAACATACCTAACACATCCATCCGTTGGGAGAAACAGGAGCAGTACAACGTAGGTCTCGACCTCGGCTTCTTCCAGGACAGGCTCAACCTCACGGTGGACGCATACTACAAGAGGTCCGACGACATGCTCATGTCAATGCAGCTTCCTTCATATATGGGAACCCAGGGCAATGGCTCATCCAGGCTCGAAGCACCTAAGGGCAACTACGGAAGCATTCTCAACAAGGGCCTCGAAATCACTCTCGACGCTCATCCGTTCGTAGGTGAGTTCCAGTGGGACAGCAACTTCCAGATTTCATTCAACCGCAACAAGCTTCTTTCCCTCAGCGGAACCGAGAATGCCGCACTCATAGGCTACGGCCAGTGGAATGACGTAGTCTGCGTATCTGAAATCGGCCAGCCTCTCTACAACTTCTACGGTTATGTTGTGGAAGGCGTCTATGAGTCATTCGAGGATATACAGAACTCTCCGAGGGCTGAGAAATATCCTGCTGACGGAGTGTTCAACAGGGCCAACACCGTATGGGTGGGCGATCTCAAGTTCAAGGATATCAATGGAGACAACAAGATTGACGTGAACGACCGCACAATCATCGGTTCACCTCTTCCTCTGTTCACGTTCGGCTGGACCAACACCTTCCGTTACAAGGGCTTTGACCTGAGCATCTTCCTCAACGGCTCTTACGGCAACAAGGTCCTGAACTACAATTCAATCAATCTCACCCATATGAACAGCGCCTGGATCAACCAGATCAATTCCGTCGGCGGCAGGGCCAAGCTTGTGCCTATCGATGCGGACAAGGTTTATGAGTCCGGAAACTGGTACGATGACATCACCAATGT
>JBJEBJ010000015.1:0-19295 GCA_051869955.1 Candidatus Cryptobacteroides sp. | reverse complement strand
TTCAGGAGCTCAATAGGACAGATTTACCAGACTTGGGATGGGAAAGACCTCTATCCGTCCGTAGAAGAAAAAGCCGCAGTGCTTCTTTACCTTGTTACAAAGAACCATTCCTTCACTGACGGCAACAAGAGAATCGCAAACAATGCCCTCGTGGCATTGACCCTGATGATTGCAGAAAGCAAGACCGATGAGATGGATATGATGGTGAAGGTCGTAGTCAATCTTATAAACACAAGCAACAGATAATAAAAATGTCCGATACCTTGTGGAAATGTGTCGATTTTTGATAGATTTCCACCGATTATCTGAAGATTTTGCTAATTTTGCAGTAATAGAATTCAATATGCCATGATAATCGGGAGAGAAAAGGAAATTGCTACACTTCAGGGTTTGCTTTCGGCGGAAGAGTCTCAGTTCGTAGCCGTATATGGAAGACGTCGTGTCGGGAAAACATTTCTCATACGCGAAGCGTTCAACTATGATTTTGTATTCCAGCATACAGGGACATACAAGGCAACCCGGAGGCAACAGCTTAGTGACTTCCGTCAGTCTCTTTATGACGCGGGGATGGGAAGATGTGAAATGCCAAAAACTTGGTCTGATGCATTCCAGCTTCTGTGGAGATTCCTGCAAGAAATGCCTGAGGATGGAAAGAAAAAGGTGATATTCATTGATGAATTGCCATGGATGGATACTCCTAAATCAAATTTTGTCCGTTCGCTGGACCATTTTTGGAACGCCAAAGCCACGACAAGGAAAGATATAGTCCTGATTATCTGCGGTAGCGCAACATCCTGGATTATTGATAATGTCATTATGAATTACGGCGGTCTGCACAACCGCCTGACATGTCAGATTCATCTGCAGCCATTTACCTTACGTGAATGTAGATTGTACTGCGAATCCAGGAATCTTGGATATAAAGACAGGCAGATTCTGGAGGCCTATATGGCTATGGGCGGCATTCCGTATTATTGGAGTTTCCTTAAAAAAGGTCAAAGCGTATCCCAGAACTTCGACCGTATGTTCTTCCAGACTGGTGGTGAACTTATTAATGAATTTGATGCACTTTATGCATCTCTGTTCAAAAAGCCCAGCTCCCATATTGCTGTCATAACGGCTTTGGCAAGGAAAAAGAATGGTCTGCTTCGCGAAGAGATACTGCAGGCCTCGAAACTTACGGACAATACAGCCTTTTCAAAAGCATTGCAAGAACTCGAACAATGCGGGTTCATACGAAAGTATACGAATATTGGCAAGAAGAGCAAAAATGCAATTTACCAGCTGATAGACAACTATACAATTTTTTACTTCGATTTCATTCGGGAGAACATTAATGGGGATGAACATTTCTGGACATCCTCTGCCAGTACCAGTATCCATTACGGATGGGCTGGCCGGGCATTTGAACGTGTCTGTATGCAGCACCTCGCACAGATTAAGGAAGGACTGGGATTTTCTGCTGTTGTCAGCAGTGCCCATTCGTGGTATTGGAAAGGCATCAAGGATCCTGGAACAGGGCGCACTTTACGGAAAGGAGCTCAGATTGATCTTCTGATAGACAGGAATGATGATACCATTAACTTGTGCGAAATGAAGTATACCAACGCTCCATACGTTATCTCCGAGGAGGAGGATATGCTCATCCGCAACCGCAAGGAAACCTTCATCAGGGAAAGCGGAACTCAGAAGACAGTTCTGGTGACTTTCATCACAACTTTCGGACTTGCGCCCGGAGGCTATTCCGATGACATACAATGCCAGCTCACCATGGCAGATTTATTTAGATAAAGACTGATATGAAAAATGTACATGTATTGTTGCCGGCCGTGGCCATGATGATTGTGACCGCATGTGTGGGAGAGGGATGGAGCAGGGAGGAGTTGAGGGTGATACGGAAGGAGGGGGAGGTGATGAGGGTGTTGACGGTCGTGGAGGCGGGGGATTCGCTGTTCCTCAGGAGGCATTGCCGGGAGATTCCGGTGGAGGCTCTGGGAGGGGAGGATTACAAGATATTGGCTTCCAAGATGATAGCGACGGTGACTTCTCCGGAGCAGGACGGAGTGGGGATTGCTGGGCCGCAGGTGGGGATATCGAGGAGGATTGTCGCGGTGCAGCGTTTCGACAAGGAGGGAGAGCCTTTCGAGGTGTATCCGAATATCTATATCACCGGACATGAGGGAGACCTGGTGCCTGGGCCGGAGGGATGCCTGAGTGTTCCTGGCAGGCGGGGAGATGTGCTCCGTTATCGTGAGATTGACATACGTTATTCGCTCCCGGCGAGGGGTGCTTTTCCGGCCCGTGACACGGCGGAGCATGTGTCAGGATTCACTGCCGTGATTTTCCAGCATGAATGCGATCATCTCGACGGCGTTCTTTATACGGACTATTCCTTGCAATATAGCCGGTAATATGCTACATTTGTAATTCAAGTTTTGCAAGCTGCAGATTTCTGCTTTTCAGAGGTTTTATTGCTCAGTGCGAGTAAAGGCCCGCGCGCAATTTTTGTATAAGCTACCCTTTCCCTAAATCCCTTTCCCCAGGAAAGGGACTTACCCTCGGCCTGAAGGCCTCAAAAGCAGTTGTTTCGCTCTGCGAAACATAAGTATTTTAAACATTATGAAACAACTTCTTCTTTCTGTGGTGGCCGTCATTGCCGGAGCGATTGCGCTTCAGGCCGCTGACAAGGAAATACCGGCATATCAGGACAAAAGTCTTTCGGCTGAGGTGAGGGCCCGTGACCTTGCTTCAAGGCTTACTCTGGACGAGAAAGTATCATTGCTCATTTTTGATTCTCCCGCAGTGGAGAGGCTTGGCATCCCGTCTTACAACTGGTGGAACGAGGCCCTGCACGGGGTCGGGCGCAACGGGGATGCGACCATGTATCCGATGCCGATCGGGATGGCTGCATCTTTCGATGAAGAATTGCTGCTCAAGGTATTCGGACAGGTCAGCGACGAGATCCGTATCAAGAACCGTATTGCACGTGCCGGAGGCAAGGGAGCCGGATGGTATGAAGGCCTGAGTTTCTGGACGCCTAACATCAACATTTTCAGGGATCCGCGCTGGGGACGTGGAATGGAGACGTACGGGGAGGATCCGTATCTTATGTCGGTTCTCGGAGGCGCGGTGGTGGATGGGTTGCAGGGGGACGATCCTGAGCATCTGAAGGCCCTTGCTTGCGCTAAACATTTCGCGGTACATTCGGGCCCGGAGTATTCCCGCCACCGTTTCGACGCATATGTCTCACAGAGAGATCTTTTCGAGACTTATCTCCCGGCATTCAAATATCTCGTTACCGAGAAGAACGTGCAGCAGGTAATGTTCGCTTACAACCGATTCCGCGGCGTGCCTTGCGGCGCCAATACTGAACTTCTGCTCGATATCCTGCGCGGTGAATGGGGCTACAAGGCCCTGGTTGTCAGCGACTGCGGTGCGGTGGACGATTTCTTCTGCGATGGCAGGCACGAGTATCTCGAGACAGCTGAGGAATCGGCTGCAGCGAGTGTCAAGGCAGGCTGCGAACTCGAGTGCGGCTCGGCGTTCCGCAGCCTTGGACGTGCCGTAGCCCAGGGACTTATCAGTGAGGAAACCATTACGGAAGCTCTTGTTCACAATCTGACGGCACGTTTCGCCCTCGGGGACATAGACAACGAGAGTATCTACGATAATCTCATCCCTGACGAGCGCTTGTGCTGTGACGAGCATAAAGCGACTTCCCTCCGGATGGCGCGTGAAAGCATGATACTCCTGCAGAACAGGGGAGGAATCCTTCCGCTTGCAGCTGACGCAAATGTTGCCCTGTTGGGCCCGAATGCGGACGATGTGGAGCTGATGTGGGGCAATTACAATTCCATACCGGCGCATACTGTCACTCTTCTCGAGGCGATGAAGACGAGGGTTCCGGACATCAAATATATCAGGTGCGGGGAACTTGTCCAGGATGAGATTGATTCTGTGCGGCTTGCCGGGATACTTGAAGAGCTCGAAGGCATCGGGACGGTAATATATGCCGGAGGCCTTTCTCCGCGTCTCGAGGGAGAGGAAATGCCGGTGCAGGTTCCGGGTTTCCGCGGTGGAGACCGTACTTCGATTGAACTGCCGGCGTGCCAGCGAAATTTCCTCAAGGCCCTCAGGGATAATGGCAAGAAGGTGATTTTCGTGAATTTCTCCGGCAGTGCCGTGGCTCTTCTGCCTGAAACCGGGAGCTGCGAGGCGATTCTCCAGGCATGGTATCCCGGGCAGGAAGGAGGAACCGCGGTGGCTGATGTACTCTATGGAGATTACAATCCTTCAGGGAAACTGCCTGTCACTTTCTATGCATCGGATTCTCAATTGCCTGATTATGAGGATTATGATATGCCGGGCCATACTTACCGGTTCCTGAAGGAGAAGCCTCTGTTCGCGTTCGGTCATGGGTTGAGTTATACCGGTTTCGAGGTGGTCAAGGCGAGAGTGCGATTCGGAAGGCTGGTGGTGAAGCTGAGGAATACCGGGCACCTGGACGGTACGGAGACTGTACAGCTATATGTCAGGAGGCCTGATGACGTGTTCGGGCCTTTGAAGACATTGCGCGGTTTCAGGAGAGTGGACGTTCCGGCAGGCAGGACCCGCAGGGCTGTCATGCGATTGGAAGACAGAACGTTCGACTGGTGGTCAAATGAGACGCAGAGGGTTCAGCCTCTGAAAGGGGAGTATGAGCTGCTCGTGGGGACGAGTTCGGAGGATGAGGGGCTCAAGGTACTGAAATACAAGTATAAGGGTTGAGGAGATATCTCGACTGCGCTCGATATGACAAAGGGACTGCGCTCGATATGAAAATATGTAAATAGCTGATTTATAATGAATTTCCTGGAAGAAAAAATTCTCGCCGACGGAGTGATAAAGTCCGGCAACATCCTGAAGGTGGACAATTTCCTGAACCACCAGATTGACATTGACATCATGAGGCAGATTGCCTATGAGTTCAAGCGCCGTTTCCGCGGGAAGCAGGTGACGAAGATCCTCACGATCGAGGCGAGCGGCATTGCCATTGCCACCATGCTCGCTGACCTCTACGATGTGCCGGTGGTCTTCGCCAAGAAGGGCGAGACCGCGAACTGTACTGATGACAAATATGTCTCCCAGGCATATTCCTTCACCCACAGGCGAATGAACAATGTTTTCGTATCGAAGCCGTATCTCAATGCCGGTGAGAAGGTCTTGATCGTGGATGATTTCCTTGCCGACGGCCAGGCCATGCTCGCCATGATTGACATTGTCAAACAGGCCGGAGCTGAGGTGGTGGGCCTCGGAGTGGCCATCGAGAAGGGCCAGCAGAAAGGCGGTGAGATTCTCCGTGCCGCAGGATACCATCTCGAGTCCATAGCCATTATCGATTCGATGGATGCGGAGAAGCAGACAGTACAATTCAGACAGTAATTCCTGAAACCAACCAATTATGTCAAAACCAACCATTTACGAGCTTGACGGCAGAGTTCCGTTGGCTCAGGCCGTTCCTTTCGGCCTCCAGCATGTGCTTGCGATGTTCGTGAGCAACATTACCCCTATCATCATCCTCGCCGGAATCGTTGGCGTGGATTCCGCATTGCAGGGCGCATTAATCCAGAACTGCATGATCATCGCCGGCATCGGTACTCTTGTACAGCTTTATCCGTTGTGGAGAATCGGATCGAGACTTCCGATTGTGATGGGTATCAGCTTCACTTTCCTCTCATTGGCGATTGTTATCGGGACCGGCATGGGCATGGGCACGCTGATGGGGGCAGTGGTCATAGGCGGTATCGTCGAGGGCATTCTCGGACTTTTCGCAAGATATTGGATCAGAATCATTTCCTCGATTGTGGCCGCTACGGTGGTGACCGCCATCGGATTCTCGTTGCTGCCGATCGGGGCGAACAGTTTCGCAGGCGGCCAGGGCGCGGCAGATTTCGGGGCTGCTCACAACTGGATTGTCGGCTCGGTGACCCTTCTGACCTGTCTCGTCTGCCAGGTTTTCGGAAAGGGATTTCTCCGTTCGCTCTCAGTCCTCGTCGGACTCATTGCCGGCTACATACTGTCCCTTTTCATGGGAATGGTGGATTTCAGTTCGCTGAATGGTGTCGGCATAGTTTCATTGCCGAAGCTGCTGCCGTTTGCGCTTGAGTTCAATGTCGGAGCAATACTTTCAATAATAGCTATTTACATGGTCAGTGCGACAGAGACCATAGGTGATACGAGCGCTCTTTGCGCCGGTGCCCTGAAGCGCCAGCCTACTGACAAGGAACTGGGCGGCAGCATTGCTTGCGACGGATTCGTCAGCTCCATAGCCGGCCTTTTCGGCTGTACTCCGATTACGTCTTTCAGCCAGAATGTGGGTCTTGCTTCGATGAGCGGGGTCGTGAACCGATCGGTGATTGCCGTCGGGGCCGGCATAATGATTCTCGGCGGAGTATTCCCGGCTGTAGGTGCCGTTCTTACGACAATACCTCAGGCCGTGCTCGGAGGTTGTACCCTGATGATGTTCGGAAGCATCCTCTTCGCCGGTTTCGGCATGATGTCCAAATGCGGCTTCGACAATCGCAACATGGTGATTGTCAGCCTCTCGCTCAGTGTAGGCCTGGGCTTCACCTCAGCTTCGCAGATGTTCGACATTTTCCCTGACATCATCCGGACCGTTTTTGCAGAAAACTGCGTTGCCGTTGTCTTCCTCCTCGCCGTCATCCTGAATCTCGTCCTCCCGGCCGGGAAGGAGAGTTAGTCATCTTTGTTCATCCCCGAACACAATATTCAATTTTCCCCTCCGAAAATGCTCGTTTTCGGAGGTTTTTCTTAAATTTGCAATTTGGAAAACTTTAATTATACGTACATATATGGAAGATGTGAAGAAAGAGGCGGTCGAGCCTAAGAAACTTAATTTCCTTGAAGAAATCATCGAATCGGACCTGAAGTCCGGCAAGGTGGACAGCGTGCTGACACGTTTCCCTCCAGAGCCGAACGGATATCTGCATCTCGGGCATGCGAAGAGCATTTGCCTGAACTTCGGACTTGCACAGAAATACGGCGGCAAGACGAACCTCCGTTTCGACGACACCAACCCGACCAAGGAGGATACCGAGTATGTGGACTCCATCAAGGAAGACATCCAGTGGCTCGGATTCCATTGGGACAAGGAACTTTACGCATCCGACTATTTCGACCAGCTCTATGAATGGGCCGAGGACATGATAAGGAGGGGTCTCGCATACGTGGATGACCAGACCCTCGAGGAAATCAGGACAGGACGCGGTACTGTGGAGAAACCGGGAACCGACAGCCCGTACCGCAGCAGGAGCGTGGAGGAGAACCTTCGCATCTTCCGTGAGATGAAGGACGGGAAATATCATGACGGGGCCAAGGTCCTCAGGGCCAAGATTGACATGGCAAGCCCGAACATGATGTTCCGCGACCCTATTCTGTACCGTATCAAGCATGCGAGCCATCACCGCACAGGGGACAAATGGTGCATCTACCCGATGTACGATTACACCCACGGACAGTGCGACTCTATCGAGAACATCACCCATTCCATCTGCACCCTCGAGTTCGACGTGCACCGTCCGCTCTACGACTGGTTCATCAAGACTCTCGGCATCTATCCTTCACATCAGTACGAATTTGCAAGGCTGAACCTCACATATACTCTCATGAGCAAGCGCAAGCTTCTCGAACTCGTGCAGAAGAATCTCGTCAGCGGCTGGGATGACCCTCGTATGCCGACGCTTTGCGGAGTGCGCAGGAGAGGATATACCCCGGAGGCGCTGAAAATGTTCTGCGAGAAGATCGGCGTGTCGAAACGTGACCAGCTCATGGATATCCAGCTCCTCGAATGGTGTGTCCGCCAGGACCTCAATGCCCGTTCCAACAGGTACATGGTAGTGGAGGATCCGGTGAAGCTCACCATCACCAACTGGGAGCCGGGCAAGGTGGAGTGGTTCGACTGCCCTCTGAATCCGGCTGATCCTGAAGGCGCGAAGAGAAGTGTTCCGTTCTCAGGTGAGTTGTATATCAGCCGTGCTGATTTCATGGAGGATGCCCCGAAGAAGTTCTTCCGTCTCAAGCCGGGCGGGGAGGTACGTCTGAAATACACTTATATCATCAAGTGCGAGGAGGTGGTGAAGGATGCCGAAGGCAATATCGTCGAGTTGAAATGCACGTACGATCCTTCCACACGTCCGGGCGGCGGCGAATGGCGCAGTGTGAAAGGCACCATCCACTGGGTTTCCATAGCACATTCCAGGGAAATCAGCCTCAGGCTCTACGACAGGCTTTTCACCCAGGCTGACATGAGCGCCATCCCGGAGGACAAGGACTACAAGGATTTTCTGAATCCTGATTCTCTCGTGCTTGCGAAGGGTTACGCTGAGCCGGCACTGCTTGAGGACAATTCAGGAATTGCCGTCCAGTTCGAGCGCACGGGTTATTATTTCAAGGATCCTGACAGCACCCCGGAGAACCCGGTATTCAACCGTACCACCGTCCTGAAGGATTCCTACAAACCGGAATAGAATTAATTGAATATCAATAATATAACATTAAAATTAAAGAATTATGATCAGTAACAGAATGCATGAGGCCATCAATGCCCAGATAAATGCTGAGATGTGGTCTGCCTATCTCTATCTCGCAATGTCTCTCGATGCTGCGGAAAAAGGACTCAGAGGTGTATCCAACTGGTTCCGCAAACAGTACGATGAGGAAATGGAGCACGCTTTCAAGTTCGTCGGCTATCTCGGCTCTCAGCTTGCAAAGGTTGAGCTCAAACCTATCGACGCTGTCCCTGCCACATGGTGCTGCGCAAAGAAAATGTTCGAGGAGACTCTCGCACACGAAAAGAAGGTTACCGCAATGATCCATGCCCTCTGCGATATCGCAGCTGAGGAAAAGGATTATGCAACGGCCAATTTCCTCCAGTGGTATGTTGCCGAGCAGGTCGAGGAAGAGGCTTCCGCACAGGAGATTCTCGATGCACTCGAGTGTGTAGGTGAGGACAAGGCTGCCTTCTACATGTTCGACAAGGAACTCGCAGCAAGGAAATAATCTTTTCAGCTACCTATGACCGACTACAAGGAAATGATAGATGCCGCTGTGGAAAAACTGTTCACGGCTGTGTCAGGGCGCGGAATCAAAGATGACAAGTCTGTAGCACTCATCAAGGATGCCTACGCTCTGGCAGAAGAGGCGCACAGGCCGCAGAGACGCAAGAGCGGCCTCCCTTACATTCTCCATCCTCTGGCAGTTTCGCTCATTGTCGTGGACGAGATGCGCCAGCGGGACGCGGCAATCATCTGCGCGGCCCTTCTCCATGACGTGGTGGAGGATACGGACCATACCGTAGAGGAGATCCGGGAGCGCTTCGGGGACGACGTGGCCTTCCTCGTGAATGCCGTCACCAAGCCCAACAAGCAGCAGGTGGACAATTTCCAGCACATCCTTGGCTCGGTCAACAAGGATATCCGAGTGCTGATTCTCAAGCTCTCCGACCGTCTCCACAACATGAGGACACTCGACTCGATGAAACCTCAGAAGCAGTGGAAGATAGCCTCCGAGACACAGTTCTTCTTCGCCCCTTTGGCAGGAAGGCTTGGTCTCTACAAGGTCAAGTCGGAGCTTGAGAACCTGGCATTCAAGTTCCTGAATCCCAAGGAGTACGACTTCCTGGTGCTCCAGCTTGAAAAGGACAGGGAACGTACGCGCGAGGCGGTCGAGGCCTTCATGAAGGAGGCTGCGGCCCTCGTTTCAAGCGTATTCGACGGTGCAATCCATTGGGATATCCGTTACAGGAAACCTTTCAGTATCTGGCGTGAGATGCAGGAGCGCAAATGCGATTTCTATCACGTCCCTTTCAAGCATTATATCAGGGCTGTCTTCAACCAGGACGAGGTTGAGATGGTCACCGGCCATGAATTCGACGAGCAGGACGTAGTGCTCAAGATATATTCCATCCTCGGCAACAAGTTCCGCGAGCAGACCGGCAGTTTCGTGAATTACATCACCCAGCCGAAGGCCAATGGATACCGTTCCGTACATTTCAAACTTTTGAATCCTTACGGCGACATCGAAGAGTTCCATATCAGCTCGGACAACATGAGGGAGCAGTCCTATTTCGGTTGCATCGTCGAAGGCAAGGAACAGTGGATGAAGCGTCTGACATCGGTCCTCCACGAACTTTCGGAGAATCCGGAAATGCTCATGCCGGGAATCCACGACTCGCTTTTCAACGAAGACGTGACAGTATTCACACCGCAGGGAGCCACCGTGACCCTTCCGAAAGGGGCGACTGCATTGGATTTCGCGTACGAGATACACAGCAGGCTCGGACATCATGCTAAGTTTGCCCGGATAAACGGCCGTCTGGCTTCAGTACGTACCAAATTACACAGGGGAGACTGCATCGAGATCAATGCCGACGAGTCGGTAAATCCGAAACCAGACTGGCTGGACAATGTCGTCACATACAAGGCCAAGAAGGCCATCGGCAATTATCTCCGCCGTCAGCCTGTGCAGAAATACAAACTCTGCCCTTGCTGCAAGCCATTGCCGGGCAGTGAGATAATCGGATTTGCCGATACCCAGGGCCAGGTGACCGTACACCGCAGGAATTGTCCGGACGCTATCCGAATAGCATCGGAGAACGGGCAGACCATAGTTGCTGTGGAGGATTTCAATCCGGAGCCGGGAATGCTATATCCTATTTCCATCAAGATAATCGGAGTGGACCGGCCTTTCCTTCTGCGCGACATCATCGACAGCATCGTCAAGGACAATCATTTGTCCATGTCTTCCCTCACTTCAGAGATGGATGACGAAATCGTGGTCTGCTCCATCAAATATTCGGTGCATTCCGCAGACGAACTCAACCGTGCCGTGGAGCGCATAATGAGCATTCCGGGAGTCGAGGAAGTCCGCCAGGAATAATGAGCAGCAAGGTCCGGGCAATATTACATCGAACTTACAACGTTGACAATGAATATCAGGGTGTCCGAAGTAAAATCGGTCACCCTTATCAGTATCTCAGGGCATATCCCGAGCGCATACAGTCCCATTGATGCCACGGAAAGCATCATCAGAAGGCTCGTGACCGGAAGTGCCAGCAGGTTGGTTATCAGGAAATAACGGGGGAATGTGCGGAAATGGAACCAGGCGGCCGGCGCGGTGAACAGCTGGCAGGAGACCGCGAGTGCCATTCCGTTCCATATTTTCCTGACCGGGTCTGCGCTGCCTTTGTCATCTCCTGGATACCATGCCTTCAGGCGTGGCAGCAGAATTATGATTCCCGCCATTGCGAGGTATGACAACTGGAATCCCGGGGACTTTATCTCCCCGGGGGATATTGCAAGCTGGAACATGAGCGCGGCGCAGAACACCCTTGCCGGGTCGCTCCTGCGGTGAAGCATCTTCGCGCTCTCGTTCAACATTATGAAAAGAAATGCCCTGATGAGGGATGCCGATGCTCCCGTTGCCTCCGTATAAATCCCGCAGAACAATATGATTGCTATGCTTCTCGCTGTCTTTACCGCAGGGGCATTGCCGAGAATCGAGAGCGCCTTCAGCAATATTATGTATATTATCCCGAGATGCAGGCCGGAAAGGGCCAGTATATGAGATGCCCCGCTCGCCCTGAACGCTCTCACGATTTCCGGGGACAGACCTGACCTGTCACCGGTTACCAGGGCCTTCAGCAGGGGAGCGGTGTTCGCCGACCTGAAAGGCATCCCGTCAATCATGCTCCTCACTCCGGAAACGAGGCCTGAGACTGCATTGCCGCCTTCCACTGTACCGATGCAGGACAATGACGATGTGACAGCGCACATGATACCTGCGCTGAGATACAGGAAAAGTATTCTCGCCATGATGTGCCGTCTTCCCTGTCCTGCGATGCAGAATGCACCTGCGCACAATGCGCATGACATTGCGCCGGCACCGTACCATGGTGCAGGTCCGCCGCAGATTGCTGCGATATGTCCTGTCAGGCATGTCCCGGCGATGACTCCCGCCGTGAACGTGAATGAAAGCGCCGCTAAATCTTTCGCCCCGGTCATTTGATTGCACTTTCTTGCTAAAATAGTGAAATCTTTTTAACTTTGCGCATCATTTTCAATATATTGGTACAGAATTTTAATTCGAATAGAAATGATAATACTTGTTATTAACTGCGGAAGTTCCTCTATCAAGTACCAACTGCTTGATATGAAGAACGATGACGTGTACGATGTCCTCGCGAAGGGCATCGTGGAGAAAATCGGACTGGAGACCGGATGCCTCCAGCATACCGCCACCGGCAAGGACAAGCATGTGATTGACATGCCGATTCCTGACCACAAGGTAGGAATGAAGCTCGTCCTTGACACTCTTACCGACCCTGAGCTTGGAGTCCTCAAGTCTCTTGATGATATCGAGGCGGTTGGACACAGAATCGTGCATGGCGGAGAGTATTTCTCTTCAAGCGCGCTCGTGAACGAGGATGTGCTCGAGAAAATCGGAATCTGCTGCGATTTCGCCCCTCTTCACAACCCTGCCCACCTTCTCGGCATCAGGGCAGTCCAGGCCGTCCTCCCTTCAGTTCCGCAGGTCGTCACTTTCGACACCGCTTTCCATCAGACAATTCCGGCTTATGCATATATGTATGGACTTCCGTATGAGTGCTATTCCAAATACCGTGTCCGCAAATACGGAGCCCACGGTACAAGCCATCAGTTCGTTGCAGAAAAAGGTGCGAAATTCGCAGGCCTCGACATCAACAATTCCAGGATAATCACCTGCCATATCGGCAACGGAAGTTCCATCACTGCAGTTCTCAACGGACGCTCAGTGGATACTTCCATGGGCTTCACCCCGCTTGACGGCGTCATCATGGGAACCAGGTGCGGCAGCATTGACCCGAACATCATCCCTTACCTGATGAAGAAGGAGAACCTGACTCCGGACGAGATGACCGTGATAATGAACAAGAAGAGCGGTTTCCTCGGCATTTCCGAGGCTTCCTCCGATGCGCGTGACCTCGACGCCCTCGCAAATTCCGGTGACGTCAAGGCCAAGCTCGCCCTCAAGATGCTTACCTACGGCATTATCAAGACCATCGGCCAGTATGCTGCAGTGATGAACGGAGTTGACCTGATTGTCTTCACCGGAGGCATCGGCGAGCACAACAGCCGTCTCCGCCGCAGGGTCTGCGAGAACCTCTCGTACCTCGGGCTCAAATTCGACTATGAGGCCAATACCGCATTCGGGGAGGATGCCATCATAACGCTTCCTGACTCCAAGGTCAAGGCCGCCCTCATCACCACCGACGAGGAAATCGTGATTGCCCGCGACACGATGCACATTGTAATGAGTGAAGAAGAAAACTGATACGACATATTATGATTACAAGTTTCTCAGACGTATTTGCAGACCTCAAGGAAAAGGGTATCTGCAAGAAAATGGTCGCAGCATGGGCTGTTGACGAGCACACCATAGAAGCTGCCTCCAAGGCAGTCGACCTCGGTTTCGTTACCGCCACTCTCGTAGGTGACGCCAAGATGATTGAAGATGTATGCGAGAAGAAAGGCATCGATATCTCCAAATTCGAGATTATCGGCAATCCTGACGAGCTCAAGGCCGTTGCACAGGCTGTCCAGCTGGTTCATGACGGAGACGGTGACGTCCTCATGAAGGGACTCTGCAGCACTGACAAGTTCCTCCGTGCAATCCTGAACAAGGAGACCGGTCTCCTTCCTCCGAAGGCCCTTCTCAGCCACGTAGGCGTGATCGAGAGCCCGAATTACCACAAACTCCTCTTCCTCACCGACATGGCTGTTGTCCCTCTTCCTGACCTCAAGCAGAAGATGACTCTCACGAACTATGTAGTGAAGGTTGCCAAGTCATTCGGCATCACCACTCCTAAGGTAGCATTCCTCGCCGCTTCCGAGCAGGTTCTTGCATCCATGCCGGCATGCCTCGAGGCCGCAGCTCTCTCCAAGATGGTGGACAGGGGACAGATCAAGGGCTGCATTGCAGACGGTCCTCTCGCCCTCGACGTGGCCATCGACAACGAGTCCGTCGAGATCAAGAAACTCACCAGCAAAGTTGCAGGAGACGCAGACTGCCTCGTATTCCCTAACATCGAGTCAGCCAACGTATTCTGGAAGACCAACTCCAAGCTCTCCACAGGAGTGCGCCAGGCAGGTATGCTCGTGGGTACGACTGCACCTTGTATCCTTGCCAGCCGTGCCGACAGCGTGGACACCAAGCTCAATTCCATCGCCGAGGCTGTTCTCAGCGTACTTTGATGAAGAGAAGGACTACAATCAAGGACATCGCCCAGCAGGCAGGAGTATCCGCAGCCCTCGTTTCGATGGCACTCAACGCCCGTTTCGGACCTGACGGAAAGCCCAACTGCCGGGTGAAAAAAGAAACTATAATGAGAATCAGGGATATAGCCGAATCTCTCGGCTATATCCCTAATAATGCTGCCGCCCAGATAAGCAGCGGCAGAAGCCGCAATATTGCGGTAATCACCTCCGACATTTCCAATGCATTCTTCGCAGAGATTTCGAAGCACATCGAGAACATGGCATACGAATCCGGCTACAATGTTTTCTTTGCGAGCAGCGACGAAAATTCGGAGAAAATGAAGAATGTTGTCTATAATCTCCTGAGGGTCGGAGTGGACGGCTTCATCATGGTCCCCTCGTCCACTGATCCTGCAGTCCTCGACCAGTTGAGGAATCTCAAGATGCCGGTTGTTTTCCTCGAGAGGGACATACCTGATTATGCAGAAGCCGGCAGAATCGTCCTCGACAACGAACAGACCTGCCGTATCGCAGTCCGCGAACTCCATGACGCCGGTTGCCGCCATATCGAACAGATAACCTATGATTTGAATATTTCGACCATCCTCCAGAAGAATGCCGGATATTACAAGGCTATGGAGGAGCTCGGGCTCTCTTCCGTGGCGAGAATCAGCAGCGTACGTCACGGAGCCAATGTAGCAGAGATGGTAGAGATAGTCCGGGAGGCGGCCGGAAGGGGAGTGGACGGGCTTTTCCTGCCTACCAACACCATCACTGTCAGGACTTTGCAGGCCATGAAGATCCTCGGGCTCAAGGTCCCCGACGACATTGCTATAGTCGGATTCGACAGTTGCGACCTTTTCTATCTCAATGACCCGACCATTACCTATATTTATCAGTCAACTGTGGATCTTGCGCAGATGTCTTTCCGCATGCTCCTCGACATGATTGAGGAAAACAGCGGGCCTTCCACCATCTTGCTCCAGCCTCAGCTTGTTCGCGGCGGCTCGACAATGCGAAGTTTCTGATAAGAAATATCAAAATAATATTGCATTTTTCCAATTGTTTTTTTAAAATTGCATGTGCGCACGGATGCGCTTTTATTTTTGGCTTTTTGTTTAAACGTGTAAACAAGACGGTAACACTTTAACAATGACCTTTGTGACACATAATTAACATTTATTTAACCTTCCTGAAACTGCGTTATCATATTGACAGGCGTACTTTGCAGGATGAAAACCAAGGGAATAATTGAACACAACTATTATAATGGACAGAAGAAATTTCCTAAAAACAACAGGTGCGGCAGTAGCTGTCACGGCTCTCCCGCCTTCAATCCTTTCCTGCCGAAGGGAGGAGTCGTCTGTTCCGGTGAACTACAGCACCGAACTGCTCGTTGCCGGAGGAGGTCCTGCCGGGGTATGTGCTGCTCTTGCAGCTGCCCGCATGGGTATCCGGACGATGATTATTGACAGCGGCAACTGTCTCGGCGGAATGGCTACGAAAGGGCTTGTCGGCCCGTTCATGACATCCTTCGACAGCACCGGTGAACAGATGATAATCAAAGGTATTTTCGGTGAAATAGTGGACAGGCTCGTGGAAAAGGGCTGGGCATTGCATCCTGAAGGTATCCGGGCGCAGACTCCTTATACCGCATGGATCAAGGAAGGACATGACCATGTGACCCCTTTCGAGCCTGAAGGACTGAAATATCTCCTCGACGTGATGATGGCGGAAGCCGGAGTCAAGGTGCTCTATCACGCATCTTTCCTCAGCCCGGTCATGAAAGGTGACACCATTAACGGTGCAACCGTATTCACCAAGGACGGACTGCAGCAGATTAATGCCAGGATTGTGATAGATGCCACCGGCGACGGAGACGTTGCATTCCGTGCAGGAGTTCCTTGCGAGATGGGAAGCGTGGAAAGAGGAGGAAAACTCCAGCCGACATCCCTCTTCTTCCGTATAAACAATGTCGATTCTGCCCGTCTCGAGGCTGATGTCAAAAAGCATTTGCCGGAGTTCAGGAGAGTCAATAACGTCAGCTACAGGGCATTGCACTGGAACGTAGCCCAGGCCGAAGCCAACGGCGAATGGGATATTGACCGCAAGAGCGTGAATATTTTCAAGAGTGTGAAGGATGACGAGTGGGTGGTCAACAGTACCAGGATCAAGGATATCGACTCCACAAAGTCCGAGAGCCTTACTTCCGGCGAAATCGAGGGACGCCGGCAAATCCAGGTCCTGATGAATTTCTTCCACAAATATGTGGCCGGATGCGAGAATGCTACCCTGACAGGATCTGCGGCCACGTTGGGAATCCGCGAGTCCCGTCACGTGAAAGGGGAGTATGTGCTGAAGGCCGAAGACCTGCTCGACGGAGTGGTGCCTGACGACAGCATTCTCCTGGCTTCCAATTCAGTGGACGTGCACGGAGGAGGCGCAAGCGCCAATTCCTCGGTCTACAAGACCATCAATGCGAGATGGTACGGCGTGCCTTACCGCTGCCTTGTTCCTCTCGGTGTGGAGAATCTGCTTCTTGCAGGCCGTAACCTGTCCGCCACATCTGATGCGGCAGGTGCAGTCCGCGTGATGCCTCCGGCAATGGCTATGGGACATGCGGCAGGTGTTGCGGCAGCCCTTTGCATCAAAGGCGGAGCCAGCCCGCGTTCAATCGACCCATCGGATGTGCGCAAGGCCCTCGTGGCCCAGGGAGCATTCCTTGACATGTAAACAAGTAACAATCATTATCGATATGAAGCTAAAACACTTATTTGTCAGTATGATGGCTCTCGCGGCCTTCATATCCTGCAGCGAGGAGGATCATTATATGACCCTCTCCGAGAAAAAGCTCACTGTCGGAGAAGACGGAGGAAGCATTTCAGTCGACCTCTCCGCCAATGTCTATTATCGTGTAGTCAACAACAATGACTTCGTAACAATTGAGGCGGCTTCCAAGCAGGCCTCCACTACTACTTACCTGATTAATGTACAGCCGAATCCTGACCTCGAGGCCAGATCTGCAAGAATCAAGTTCATAGGCGACTATGTTACTCCTCTTGCGTTCGATATCGTCCAGAGCGGGAAGGTGCCTGTAGGTGTCTCTGTCGATGAGATTACCATCAAGGCGGAGGAAACCGGTACATCGTTCATAGTCCTCGGCGAGAAAGCTTGGACAGCTTCCTGTGACAATCCTGATTTCGTCCTCAGCGCTACTTCCGGTGTCGGCGAGACCCGCGTGAATGTCACCTGTCCTGCCAATACCGAGGAGCGTGAAATCACTGCTACCGTGACTGTCACCATTAACGGCGAGAAATTCTATGTAAAGATCACCCAGAAGGCATTCCAGAAAGAGAAGATTGACATCAGCGCGGACGGATCGTCCAACTGCTACATCATCATGGAGCCGGACGGCTACAGGTTCAAGGCCACCGTCCGTGGTAACGGATATCTCCCAGAATCATGCACAGGCGAACTCACGACCGATATCAAGCCGGCTTCTGCAGGCCTGCTATGGTGCTCTTACAATACTGCCACCGCTCCTGTTGCTGACGAGATAATAAGCGACATTGCTCTCAACGGGGACTATATCGAGTTCAAGACCAAGCTCGCAGGCGTTTCCGCAAATGCTGTCATCGCAGCTTACGATGAGGCAGGAAAGATTCTCTGGAGCTGGCATATCTGGATTACCGACGATCCTAAGACATCTGAAATCGGTGGTGCAAACTGGATGGACCGCAACCTCGGAGCCACCTGCGCCAACATCAAGGCTGACGCGAGAAGCATCGGACTTCTCTATCAGTGGGGAAGGAAAGACCCTATGAGAAGTGCAAGTGATTATGAAAATGATGATTTCATAGCTACGTATCCTGCGTTCACCGCAGACGAGATCAATGTGGAGCAGAATACCACGATCGCAACTTCCATCGAGAATCCTACGGTATTCATCAATACTTATCCTGGAGGTGCAGGCCCTAAGGACTGGATCTACACCGCGGACCATCCGGACAGATGGCTGGATGAGAAGAAGACCATGTTTGACCCATGTCCTGTCGGTTACAAGGTGCCGTCCAACGCCCAGTGGTGTGCATTTGCCGAGGCTGGAGGACTTCCGGCAGCATCGACCAAGTTCTCTGTAAACGCTGCATGCAAGGCTGCCTACAATGCCACGGACCACGTATTCGAGACTGCTGCATGGAGACTGCCTCTTGGCGGTATTATCAGTTACAATGACGGAACCAAGTTCGTGGACTGCGGAGTGACCGGTCGTTACGAGAGCAGTAAGGCTGACGCAAGCCCTTCCGCCTTCTACCTTAATGTAAATGGGTCGGCAAGTAACTTCTCCAATAAAGCTACCCGCGGACATGCCGGTGCGGTAAGATGTGTCAAAGAATAAATATCTGAGATATGAATAAGATGATAATCAGCGCAATATGCGCATTGTTGATAAACGTGTCACTCTTCGCGCAAGGTATTGTGAAAGGAGTTGTGACAGACAAGAAAGGTGAGATCGTGCCTGGCGCCATGGTCCTGAACAAGGACAACGGCAAATGGGCAACCTCCGACATCAATGGTGAATTCAGGGTAGAAGGCACGACGAAAGGTAATACCCTTGAAATCACTTGCATGGGCTTCCAGACGGCAAGCGTAGTTTATCAGGGTGAGTCAGTCCTCAAGGTGGTTCTTGAGGACGATGCCCTCCAGCTCGAGGAAACAGTCGTAATCGGTTACGGTACCGTGAAGAAGAAAGACCTCACCGGTGCAGTGGGCGTGCTCGGCAATGACCTGATTCAGCAGCAGACGGCGACCCAGCTCTCCCAGAGCCTCCAGGGAACCATCCCGGGTCTTACTGTCACCCGTTCCAGCTCCATGCCTGGTGCCAGTGCTTCCCTCCAGATTCGTGGTGTGACCAGTATCAACGGCTCGTCCCCTCTCATTCTCGTGGACGGTATTTCCGTAAGCAGCATTGACCAGGTGTCGAGTGACGATGTGGAGCAGATTACC
>JBJEBJ010000014.1:0-19997 GCA_051869955.1 Candidatus Cryptobacteroides sp. | reverse complement strand
AAAGATCGGGGTTCTTCTTCACGATTCTATGACGTGGCTGACCGGAGGCTTACAATTTTTTGTGAGTTTTTGACAAAAAAAAATCGGCAGTCCTGTACCAGACTGCCGACGCGATTTACTAGACACTTCCCAGCGGCGTTCAATCATTGCGGGTTATCGCTGCCCTGCTCAAGCTAGGGTCGTCGTAGAACATATTGCCTACGCCTCCCTTGTAATCCACCTTGAGCAATGAGGCAGGAACATTATATTCCTTGACCAGACAGTCATACACTGCCTGAGCACGATTGCGGCTGAGGACCTCATTGATAGCCTCATTACCGGTGCCCTCGTCAGCATATCCTGTCACGGTATAGTGAAGTCCGTTGGACTTGATTATCTCTGCGAGCATTGCAAGATTGGCCTTGCCCTCCTTGCTGATCACGCTCTTGCCGATCTCGAATACAACATAGTATGGAGCAGCTATCACGTTGACCTTCTGGACATCCTCAGGCCTGCGGTTCTTCAGTGCATCCACCTCGTCCTGCAGACGGTCATTCTCTGCCTGTGCTGCAGCAAGGTCGTTCTTGAGACTCGTAAGATCATCAGTCACAAGCCTTGTCACTGTCTTCGAACGGTTCCATCCGCGAGGAGCGAACTTGTATGCGAACCCTGCAGTAAGAGTCAGGGCTCCGTCAACACGCCTTCCGCTGACCTCCTTGTCGAAACGGTCGTTCACGAACATCGAACGCAGATCGATAGTGAAATCCCATCCCTTGGAAAGCCTGAAAGCATTGTAAAGACCGAGATGACCTACAATCTCATTCTTCGTAGGAGCATCATAGCTTCTTGCATAGCCCACACCGAGATAAGGGCTGCAGTTCCATACCCTGTCAGGCTTGTAGCCTGCAAAGAGATTGCATACGTTCAGGAGAGCGTCAGCGTGAAGATCGAAATACTTGAAGCTGTTATTGTCACCATTAGCCGTGGCGCCCTTGAAATTGAGACCTGAATATACGAAACGGAGTCCTACGTTAGGAGTGAACCATTTTCCGAAATATACATCGAGGGCAGGAGCGAGCCTGTTGCCGAAAGAAGCCTGGCTGTCACCGTCGCCGAAATACACCTGCACACCGCCTGCAACACCGGCAAACCAGTTTGCACCGGCCTTGGCAGTCTCCACCCTGTAGCTGTCCTTGCTGTACTCAACCGTCTCCGCGGTGGTGGTGTTCACCGTGGTCTGTGCAAAGGCAGGAAACGCGAGAAATGCGCTTACTGCGCTGAGTATTATTGTCTTGTTCATATCAATAATGATTTAAATTCCGTTAAGAATATTATTCGCCGCGAACCACAACGGTAGCGGTACCATACTTGGATCCGGCAGGTTTCGTCTCTACAGAAGTCCTGATATCCTTCTTGCTGACACCGAACTCTTTCACGAGACAGTTAGCAACAGCCTCGAGACGGTTCTCAGCAAGAGCCTTGAGATCTGCGCCTGCGCCTTCAGGCACATAAGAAGTGAGGGACACATTGGACTTGCTCTTCTTGAGAAGCTCCGCGAACATGCCGAGGTTGACCTGATACTCTTTCGGGAGAGCATCCGAATTGCCAGCGAAGAACACTTCGTAAGAAGAAACCAGCTTGTTGACATTGATGATGTTCTGGCCCGGATCAGTGCTTCTGAGCTGTTCAGCCTCTGCACCGAGTTTCTCGTTCTCGGCCTTGATGCGCTCGAGCTGTGCAATGATATTGTCAGTGCTCTCCTTGTCATACTTGGTGACAGTCTTCGAACGGCCCCATCCGCGCGGCTTGAACTTGTAGGAAATACCCACGGTAGCAGCGAGGAGACCCTCACCTGAACGTCCGCCGTACTCGCCGTCGAAAGCGTCATTCACATAACCCATCTTCACATCGAGATTGATGTCGAGGGCAGGACATACGCTGAAGGCATTGAAGAGACCTCCGCGGACGAGAAGCTCGTTGTCCGTAGGAGCGTCATATACCCTCGCCCAGCCGATGCCGACATACGGGCTGCAGTTCCAGACTCTCTTGTCCTTGTACCCGAGGAGAATGTTGCTCATATTGAACATCACGTCACCGCCGAGAGTGAAGGATTTGAATTTCTGGTAATCAAGCCAATAGCCATGCTTTCCCTTGTCGCCCGGAAGCCTTTCGCCAGTGGAGTGCACGCCACCTGTATTGTTGGTGAGGTCAAAATCCTGGGTAGCTCCCTTGTAGGAAAGTCCGCTGTACATGATACGGAATCCGACGCTCGGGGTAATCCATTTGCCCACAGCAATGTCAAGTGAAGGGGCAATCCTCTTTCCGAACTTCACCTGGTTGTCGTGGTCACCGAAATAGACCTGACCACCGAAACCGGCGCTGATGAACCAGTTGGCTTTAGAACCGGCTGTCTCGACGATTCTCTTCTCAGTAGAATACTCGACCTTCTCCGTGGCTGCCTGATTGCTCTCCTGGGCAACGGCAGGGAGAATGGTCAATGCGCATAAAGCGCCTGTAATCAACAACTTTTTCATATTATAAAAATTAGTTTAATTATTTCCTTTTCTTTCTTGAACGGAACAGCCCGCGCTTGTGCTTCTTCTCGTTGCCATAGCCGTAACCGTACCCATATCCATATCCATAACCGTAGCCGTATCCATAGCCATGCTTGTGATACTCGGTACCGTTCAATACGATTGACATATTGTTGAGCTTCTTCTCCTGATACATCGCCTCGATGTCAGGGAGCTGGCGGCGGTCAAGCCTTCCTGCACGCACCACGAACACTGTCAGGTCGGATATACGGTTCGAAATCGTCGCGTCCGCAACCATCCCGACAGGGACTGAGTCCGCTATGATGTAGTCGTAACGCCTGCGAAGTTCCTCCACCAGCACGTCGAGCCTGCCGTCCATGAGCAGTTCGGCCGGATTAGGAGCCACCGAACCGGATGAAACGAAGTCAATGTATTCGTTCTTCGGATCCTTGCGGATAATGTCGTCAATGGCAATGCTCTCATCCGCAAGATAATTGGTCACACCGGTGCCGCGCTTGCCGAAATGAAGGCTCAATGTACCTTTCCTGATGTCCAGGTCGAGCATAACGACTTTCTTCTTGGCTGAAGCCAATGTATATGCAAGATGCCTGGAAATGAACGTCTTGCCGTCACCTTCGTTCATGGAAGTGCAGACTATCACCTGCACCGGACGGTCTTTTTTGGACATGAACGACATGTTCGTCCTTATCATCTTGAAGGCCTCGGATATCACGTCCGGATCATCCTTCTCCTGGGGAACACTGCCGAGGAACGGAAGTGACAGCCTGTCCTGCAGGTCCTTTCTGGAATGGACGCGGGTGTCGAGGAACAGAATCATCAGGAATACCACGCCCGGAACCGCAAGACCTATGAGAAGTCCGAGAATCAGGATCTTGTTCCTGTCCGGCGAAATAGGCGCTGCAGGGCCGCTAGCCCCGTCAATGACCCTCGCATTGTTGTCCACCATGGCCTGGGAAAGGGCATTCTCCTCACGCTTGTTGAGAAGGAACATGTACAGGGACTCCTTGATTTTCTGCTGACGCTCGATGGAAAGCATCTGGCGCTGCTTGGTCGGGATGGAAGCCACCTTGACCTGAGCCCTGTTCTCATGCGAGAGAGCATCCTTGCGGCGCACGTTGAGACTCACAATCATATTGTCCACAGCCCTGATGATGGACTGCTTCATCGCCCTGAGCGTATTGTTGATTTCCTCGACCACAGGATTCTTCTCGCTGCTGTCCTCGATGAGCTTGTCGCGGCGGAGCTTCGCAGTATTGTACTGCGCAATCTGCGTCTCGATATTCATGTCGGAGATTCCGGTATTGGCCGGTATCAAGTCAATCTCCTTGGTCGGGTCAGTGAGATAATCCTTGATATATTGCGCAAGCCTCAGCTGGGTGTCAAGCTCGAGCACGCTGGAATTGTATTTCTGGGACTCGCCCATGTACATTCCGGCAGCGGAGCCGAGGTCCACGATCTGGTTCGCCTTCTTGAATGCCTCGAGGTCGGATTCCACTCCGCCGAGCTCCCTCTCGATGATGACGAGACGCTCGTTGATGAAATCCGCGGTATTTATCGCCACCTGGTTCTTGTCATTGATGGCCTCCTCGTTATATACGGAAATGAGCATGTTCAGCACATCCTCGGCTCTTTCCGGGGAACCGTCCTTGATGGAAAGCGTGAGAATCGATGCGTCATCCTCCTCCTGGCGTATTCCGAGGCTTCCGAGAACAGAAGCCACCACGGACGAGACAGGCATCTTGGTAACGTATATGTCGGTATTCTTCCACTCCGGGGAAAAATAGTTCGTCCTTGTGACAAGGATGCTGTTGCCTCCGACCGATACGGTGTCATTGATGGCGACCGTCACCTTCTTGTCCTCGTCCTCCCCGTAAATCGAGCTGAGCACGACCGTGGACGAATCCTTCGGGGTGAGGGTGAATGAAAAATACCGGTTCGGCATTGCATCCGGGAACGTGACTGCCACAGGCGAACGGGTGTAGAGTTCCCTCATCCGGAAGCCGGATTTCACCTTGTAGCCAACGTCGGCGTGAAGTCTCGTAATCACCTCACGGACAAGCTTCTTGGACTTGAACTGGAGAATCTCGTTGGAGACATTCACCTTGTTGATATAGTTGTCATATCGGTCAAGTCCGGCCGAAGTGGTCTTGTTGGAAGGGTCCTTGATAATCACTGTGGCCGAACGGAAATATGTAAGCGGGGTGCTGGAATACTTGTACCAGGCGAGTCCGCCGAAGACCACGACCGAAAGCAGGAACCATTTCCACTTCGAGAGCAGATAGAACAGGAGGTCAAGCACGCTGACTTCCTGCCCTGAATTCATGTTTCTGTTGTTCTGCATATTTATAAATCGTTGCTGCCTTAATTATTATCCCGAAGACTGTTGGTTGCCCACATGGCGGAGCATGCAGCAGTCACCAAAGATGTGACAAGGGTCACGTACTGGAGAGTCTTGTCCTCACGGTCCTTCTTTCTGAACTTAGGCTCCACGTAGATGATGTCATTCTGCTGGAGGAAGAAGCACGGGGAATTGAATATGTCCTTGCTGCGGATGTCATTGAGGAAGATTTCCTTGTTGCCGTCAGTCTCGCGTATCACCGCTATGCGGTCGAGACGGGCCTTGGACGAAAGATCCCCGGCATTGGCAATAGCCTCGAGAAGGGTGATGCGGCCGTCATTTACAGTGAACGAGCCGTTGTTTCCGATGGCACCAAGCACCGTGTACTTGAAGTTAAGGAAGTCAATCGTCACAATCGGAGACTTGATATAGTCGCCGTCGATAATCTCCTGACGGATGAGTTCCGTAGCCTCGCTCAGGTGCAGGCCGGCCAGATGAAGGGTGCCGAGTATCGGGAATTCGATGTTTCCATCATTGTCCACCCTGTAACCCTTGGCATCGAGGGAGGCGGTGGACCTGGCTGTCCCGTCCGACGAAATCTGGAACGAACCGCTCTGGATGTTGAACGGCAGGGCCAGCTCCATCTGCTTGCAGCTCACCGTGATAGACAGCCTGTCATTGCACTGGATGACTGCCTCGTGACGGTAGTCGAACGGATACTTCTCCCCTGCCTCCATATCGTTCAGGTACACGAACTTCTTGCTGGAAGCGCAGGAGGACAGCATCATCAGCGCTGTCAGACCCGCAATTAAAAATCTGTATAGCTTCATCATCAATTAATGTTTTTATCCAACCCTTTCCTGCAAATCCTCGCCGCGTCACAGTCAGGAAGACAATCCATCACCCCGACAGGGACCAGTCCGCAGACCGCAGTTATTGTATCGTACAGGCAGTCCTGCAGACGCCTGTCACCCTTGACCGCCGAACAACTCGGAAGAACAGCCACGAAAGCCTCCACGTCCGGGGACTTCCGGAATCTATTCTCCTTGGCTTGACGAAGCCGAACCAACCCTCCTACCGGGAATCTGACATTCCGGTAGCAAGGAGTCTTTCCGCTCCAGGGCGATCCATAGACCACCACCCGCCCGTCTTCAAGACGCAGAACGGGATTGTCATCGTTCACAAGTTCGCATCCGTCAAAACTGCATATCCACATCGCCGAATGCGTGCTCTTTCCTGTACCGCTGCTGCCGAGGAACAGATAGGCCTGGCCTCTGAGAGCCACCACAGAGGAATGGATTGATATCCCTCCATGAAGCAGCACCGCCTGGGAAAAGGCAATCCTGAGCATCGAGCACAGCACCATTCCGGCATCGGGAGAATCCCAGTCCAGTTCCGCCCTGACATCGGAGAACATGCAGTCCGAATACATCCTGTGCACCGGCCCGTCCACCATGCCCTGCAGTTCCACGAGATATCCGCATACGTCATCCCCGCTTCCGATGGACTTCAGGACCATGTGGCCGAGATCCGTGTCGGACTCATCTATCCTCGTGCCGGCAAGCCCTTCAGGAATTCCGTCAGCCGCATTGAAGGAAAAGGCAACCTCTCCCCCGGCATCTGACAGGAAGTTCCGGAATGAAGGAAGCATCTCTGCCGCATCTCTCCCTCCGGGAAGAACCAGCCGGAAATCCAGCCCGGCGACCTTGTAATAGTTCTCTTTCTTCATCAGTACATATTTCATCGCTCAGCCCCTTCTGAAACGTAACTGTCCTACAGCGAGGGAAATCACAGTCCAGACAGCCTCCGCCGGAGCAAGAGTGAATGAAAAGTTAAGTCGCTTCAAATATTGGCCCAAAGTTCGTAATTTTCTCAACAAAACACAAAAGAACTTAAATGAACCATCAACATAATTCTTTCCTGAATATTGCCCGAAGTTTCCGCCCTCGAGAACCAGCCCGAGAAGGTACGAACTGTCAGCCGGGCCGCCCGTGTCATACGGGAACTCCTCCGGTTTCAGGCCGAGGTGTTCCGAGAGGAACGAGAGAAGCATCCTGTTCCATTTCAGAAGCCCGGCGGTCGCGAAAATCATACGGACCTCTTCCGGATTGCACCGGGATGACCTGCAACGCATCACATAGTCACACAACTGCCTGAGACCCACACCGTTACCGAAAGCATGCTTCATTATATGGCTGCTCATCAGCAGCATGTCAAACTCCGGAGAAGGAACTGCCACATCAGTCCCGCCAATCCTCACCGAACATAGTCCGAAACGCGGTCCCATCTTCTTCAAACGCCTACGGGCCAGCGGATTGCACAAGTCAAGCAACTTCCTGTGGTGCTCCACCTCCACACCTTTCCACATGTAGCAGAGGCTTCCGTCAGGCTTGATGCTCCACTTGATTCCCTTGCCTGTCAATATGTCACGCGCCACTTTCCACTCCCCGGGGATATTGAAATAAATGTCGATGTCACCGCACTCCCTTCTGTGTGGATGGAGGTACAATGCCGCAGCCGCCTGACCTTTCATCAGTACCGGATGCAGACCTTGACTGTAAAGGAAATTCACCAGGTCAGCCACCACCTTGTCCATTGCAGCGCCCTGGCGCTCTATCCTGTCAACTTCGGCCGTCCAGCGCACAAGCAGGGCATCGTCCAGCAAAGCCTCGTCCGGAAGCATCTCCAATGAGGAATGCACAATCCCCGTGACAGTCTGTCGGACCGACTCCCTGTAAACAGACTGCCATCCGTCCCCCGGAATCCTGAACTCCGGGTCCTCCACCCCCTGCCCGGAAAGACCGGAGCGGAGCAACTTGAAGAAGGCGTCTGTCGAAGGACCTGTCATTTCACTATCAATCCGAATTTCTCCCACTCTGCCATGAGGGATGCCGCGTCATCTGCGGCCGTCTCCTCAGCAACATCGTAATTCTCAACAAGATATGCCGCAACATCCCCGGTCACGAACTCCTTCCCGGAGAATGCGTTCCAGACATCCGCAGCAGTCTCGTTGAGCGTGAAGACGTCCGTCAGGTTGACCTCGGGCCCGTCTTTCACTATCATATACCTCCGCCCGATACTCCGGAGCCGGAGGGAATCATTCAATCTCATCTGTCAGAATCTTTTGCCCGTGACTATCGCCAGGGCGGTCAGAAATATTATCTTGATATCTAACCACAAAGACCAATGGTCGATGTAGTTGAGATCCATTTCAAGGCGCTTGAGCATTTTCTCCATCGTGTCAGTGTAGCCATTGTACAGAGTCGCATAGGAGAACACCCCGGGGCGGAAAGCGAAAAGACGGCTGTAATCTGAATTTTCCGCCATTATCTTTTCGATGAAATACTCCCTTTCCGGGCGGTAGCCCACCATGCTCATGTCCCCGACGAACACATTCCACAACTGCGGCAACTCGTCGAGGTGATGATGCCTGATGAACGCCCCCACCTTCGTAAGCCTATCATCACTGTCCCCGCACAAGGCCGGAACACCGTCATGCTCGGCATCCGCTACCATTGAACGGAACTTGAACAGGGTGAACGGCTTGCCGTGGAATCCTATTCTCTCCTGCGAAAAAATCGCTCCCCCGGGACTGTCCATCCGTATGGCCACCCAGATTATCAGGAACAATGGCGAGAGGATTATTATCCCCGCAGCACTTATCACGACGTCCATCGATCTTTTCAAAAAACTTCCTAGCGGGCTCATAGTGCTTTTATGCCACCCCCCCCCGACACATTTTTCGTTTCCAGCATATTCACTCATTATAAATAATATTATTGGTTGTCATAGGTTTCTGTAAATCTCAAGGCAGTCCGATATCATCCTGTCCTTGGTGAAATACCTGTTGAAACGCCCGTATGCTCCTGAAGAGTAGTTTTCATAGGCATTTCTATCTTCCGCAATGGATTTTATCGCTCCTGCTATCGCTGCCGCATCATGCGTGTCCACATTGATTCCCGAAACTCCGTCGGCATTGACCTTGGACACTCCCGAGCCGGGTATCTTGGTGGCAACCACAGGAGTACCGCACGACATTGCCTCGATCTGCACGATTCCGAAAGCCTCGGTCTTCTGCACGCTGCTCAGCACGAACACGCTGCTCGCCCCGTAATACGCCGGAAGTTCCTCATCCGGCACCCGTCCGAGAAGCATCACCTTGTCCTGCAATCCCTTGGAAGCAATCTGCGCCCTGAGTTCCTCCTCGAGGGGGCCTGTCCCGCCAATCAGTATCAGATAGTCGTCCGGAAGGAATTCTGCCGCATCGACAAGATAGGAGAAGCCCTTGTATTCCACGAGACGTCCGAGGGAGAATACAAGCTTCCTGCCCGGATACCTGTTCCTGACAGCCTCGACATCCGCCTCGTCCGGGATGACCGGGTCAATACCGATATGAAGAGGCACGAACTTGCCAGACTCATCCACAAGGTAAGGGGACTTCTCGAGATAATACATGGTGGTGCCGACAATCCGGGCCGACCTGCGTATCAGCCAGTCCTGCAGCGGTTTGAAGAAACGGAGCAGGAATTTCTGCTTCAATATGTCACTATGCCAATGCAGCACCACGGGCCCCCTGTATCCCGAAAGCCTCAGGGCAAGGGCCGCCATCGGGTCCGGGTGATGGATATGGATGATGTCATAATAGCGGCACCTTCTCCGGAGTTCCATGATCATGGCCGGAGATATCATGGTGGCAGCCACCTTGCGCAACGTCCTGCATAGGATGAGGTCGGCATTGTCATTGACCCTCTGCACCCTCGTCGGCCCCTCCGATGCCGCACACAGCATGTCACATTTCTCCCCATGCTCCGACAGCCCCGTCATCAGGTCATACATCACCTTCTCCACCCCACCCCTCACGGGATAAAATTTTCCTACCTGAAGTATCCGCATAAATGATTTACTTTGTGAGCCGATCATATAGCTCTATATACTCAGCATATCTGTCTTCCTTACGGAAATTCTCAACTGCCCGGCTGCGGCAATTCTCCCTGAAATGCTCCTTGCCGAGGGATTCCACCCGGCGCACAGCCGAGAGCAATCCGTCCACATCCCCTTGATTCACAATATATCCGGTATCCTCGGTTACCGCCTCGATACTGCCACCCGTCCTGTATGTGACTACAGGTGTCCCGCATGAAATCGCCTCGAGATTCACTGTCGGATAGTTATCCTGCCACGTAGGATTCACGAGCACGTCCGCGGTACTGTAAAGCTCTGCAAGCTGATGGACATCCGCGGTGCGTTTCACCGGCACAATCCTGTCTGCCAGACATTCCTTTCCGCACACGGAGAGAGTCCTGTCAAGCATTTCCCTGTCCATCCCGACAAGGACGATGATTTCATCCCCGGCCAGCTTCCCGGCCATTTCCACGAAATCGTTTAGCCCCTTCTCCTCGCTCCAGATGCTGGCAATCCCGAGGATGATGTGCCTGTCACCAAGCCCATAACGGTTCCTCACTTCTGATGAGGCCTGCGGCTGCGGAGAAAACACAGTGGTATCTATCCCGTTGTGAATCACCTGGAAGCGGTAGTCCTTCAGGAATGATTCCGACATCTCCGACCTTATCCAGTCAGAAACAGGGACTATGGTCAGCCGGTCGGCAGGCATGGAGCAGAAAGCATCCCGCTTGTCCCTGAAATTACGGGCCGAACGGTCCCGGAACCAGCTCTGGGGAAATTTCCGGGTCTGGGGACAATGTCCGCAGCCGGTCTTCCATCGGTCACAGCCGGCATACATATAATGATAGCAATGCCCTGTATAAAGCCAGCAGTCATGGACGGTCCATATCACCTGGATTCCGCTCTTGGAGAGGAAATCGAATAATATCCTGTAGTTCAGGAAATAACCATGTATATTGTGGATATGTATTATATCTGGTCCGATTCTCCTTATATCCTCGATGAACCGCTTCGTGGCCAGTTCCGACCCAAGCCCGTGGCGGTCAAGCACCCGGGTCTGGAGCCCATGCCAGGCGACACTGGCCCTGCTGCCCACCGGGACAGGGATGGAAGTCGATTCCGGGAGTCCGTCACGGCCCTTGCTATAGGCCACATAGCTCTCCCAGCCATTGGCCATGGCCAGTTCCCCTATCTCCTTCATTATCCTGCCCGTAGATGTGCTGGTCCTCAGGACAGGATTTATCTGCAGCAGCTTTTTACTCATACTCTAACAACCCCTCATAAAGATTCACCCACATCCCCATAACCTTCTCCTCCGAGTACTTCTCAGTAACCTTCCTCGCCTCCACGGACATCCTCCTGAGAGTGGCAGGAGAGACCATCAATGACATCATGGCATCCGCAAGCCCTTTGATATCACCCTCTTTTACGAGAAGGCCGTTGCGCCCGTCATCGATAATGTCCTTAGGACCACATTTATAGTTGAATGTCACAACCGGCAGGCCAACCGACATTGCCTCAACCATCACCATCGGAAATCCCTCATAATGAGAGCTCATCACCAACATCGAACTGGCGGCATACTCAGCAGCAATATTCTTGACCGGAGCATTCAGCCTCGAACTCTTTTCAATGCCAAAATTCCGGATCTTTCTGTCCAGCATATCTTTCCATTCCCCCTGTCCGAATATGTCAAGCCTCCAGTCAGCAAACCGGCCGTCCTTCTTGACCAAAGCCCAGGCGTCTATGAGACGGTCGAATCCTTTCTGATAGTCGAGACGTCCCACGGCAATGACCCTGCGGGCATCCGAGGCCATATTAGATTCAGAGTCCGCAACAAGTGAGGACTCCACCACGTCATTTGATCTCATTCCGTCACAGATGTCCCTGGCAGCATTAGGGATGACCCGCATTCCAGGGATCTCTCCCCACATCTGTGCATCCTCCTCAGTCAGGACGACAAACCTGTCAAAACGCCTGACCAATCTCTCATCAGCCCAAGCCCTGTATCGGTCAGCCAGGCCCA
Organism: Candidatus Cryptobacteroides sp.; assembly: GCA_051869955.1. GTDB lineage: Bacteria > Bacteroidota > Bacteroidia > Bacteroidales > UBA932 > Cryptobacteroides. The sequence continues at coordinate 8,197 of JBJEBJ010000014.1, read as the reverse complement.
TCAGACCTGAGCGATTGTATTGAAAATGAAATAGTTTGCTCTGATGCAGTTCCATTACTTTACGGCTCCCGTCCCTGATATCCGGCACGAAACTGCACTCCCCCGGATACAGGCAGTCCACCACATCCGGTCTTTCAGCTATCAGCAACTCCGCCAGCCTCTTCCGATGCAGCCTCCGCCTCCGGAAATACCCCAAAGCCTTGCGTAAGAAACTCTGTCCGTTGTCATCCGAATAATTGATTCCGAGATCGACCATCCTCACGCCCTCCGACAACGGAAAATACACATCCCTCCCCTTCTGGTCGGTAGTCACCACCAGAATATCCCACTCAGTATTCCTTTTCAGCCACCCTATCTTATTCAGCAGCACCCTCTCCATCCCTCCCGGATTGTACAGGGAGTGGATGGTGTAAAGTAGTTTCATGTTGTTCTTTGTCAACAATAGGTATACACAGGAAGATGGCAAAAACAAGGAAGATGTCGGATGATACCTTGCACCATACGATGAAATTCACCATCAGGATAGCGAAGAACATCATCTTGTAGTCAGGGAATCTCTTCATACACGTGGTGCCAACCTTGATGAAATATGCAATGAAAGCCAAAAGTCCGAAAATGCCGAAATAGAAAAGGAAGCGGCAATAGCCGATATCGGTTTGCATATAGTATCCGTGGAATATGGGGCCGATGTAATAAGGATCTCGATAATATGGGTTCTCAAAATAACCGTTTCCTATGAGCCAGGTCTTGAGATCATCAGGAAAGACAACCATATTTTTTAAGATTTCATTCGAGTTAACTTCCCATCGACCAGTCTCAAATAATGAGAAAAAGCCCTCAAACGCAAAGCGGAAGTTAGCATAGAAAACCGGGCTGGAATAATACAGCAGGACAATCGCCGGCACTGATATTATCCCTGCTAAAAGAACAATTTTCCATATATTTCCATACTCTCTGATTCCAGCTATCGAGAAAGACTTTGTCCGAATAATCAGATAAAATAACGCCAGTATGATTCCGATAGACGTCGTGCGAGATATCATATTCCCGATCACGGAAATAATCAAAAATGCAGCAAGGTAAAGATAAATCTTCGATTTCTGGGCATCGTTGTCAACTACCCTTTTCAGCATCTCCGAAATCATCAGCAGGACAGCACAGAATCTTGTCCCGGCCACGTCAAGGCTGCATCCGATTCCATAAATCCTGTCATCCATTTTGCCCATAAATCCCTGCCCGGCAAGGAAAGAATCCACGAATGACTTCAGCACCGGTATATATGACATTGAAATCGCTATAAGACATTGGACAGAGCAAACTGCTATCAGATAATTGCAGACAATTTCCACATTGACCTCACCGTGGACTTTCTCCATCAACTTGATCACTACGTATGCGGCCCCAAGCCATACCGCCATTGATACAAAATATGTCGCATAGGTATAATCATTCGTATTGTTATACGTCACTGCGGCAAATCCGATGAGCGAAACAATCATGGCCCATGCTACGATTGTCAAGAAATCATTGTCGAACCGGAGTTCCCTCTTTCTTGCAAAATGAAATGCCAATACGACAAGACCGATTCCCGCCATCACCATCTTCGTGTTCATTCCCGGTAGAAAAGTGAACTCAAAAGGGAAAAAGAAGAATGACGTGATGACCAATGTAAATATATATAATAACCAGCGCATTATCTAAGACTTCATTTATAAAGCAGTCTGTACAACACCTTGTACACAAAGAAATAGTATATCCTGACACCGAGCCACAGATTCCTGGCTGCCATCCACTGCAGAATCCTGGACCTCAACGGGAGCATACTGTTGGAAAGCACGTTGACATTGGCCTCCGGATACCACTCCTTCCATAACTTGTATTGCCCGCTTTTGTCGGAAATCAGGAAAGGGAACTTTATACTGAGTTTGAAACTCTGGATGTCATCCTCAAGCCTATCTCCATACCTTTCCCGAAGGAAAGAAACCGTCTCATCTACATTATACTGAATATCAGCCAGCTGCTTGGAACTCTGGGTCTTCGAGAAAGCAGCAGAATTGGTCTGCACATAATGATACAGCGCCTCCGGCAAATATTTCACCTTATCCGCACAGACAGTCAGCCTGATCATGGTCATATCCTCTCCCATCGAATGACCGTCTGGAAAAATAATCCCATTATCCGTATATAGACTACGTTTCACGAGTTTATTCCATACGTTGTACTTGACAGCACCGCTCAGAAACCCCTGCCGCAACAGAGCCGCCGCGGATTCCAAGCATAAATTCGTCATATACCGCTCATTCTTCTCATAAGAAAGATAGAAGTCGCAATACACGATGTCAGCCCTCTCCCTCTCGGCCAAATCATACATCTTCTCGAGCATATCCGGCTCGACCCAGTCATCCCCATCACAATGAAAGACATATTTACCTATAGCCAATCCAAGCCCAGTATTCCTCGCAGAAGGCAGACCGCGATTCTCACTATGAGAAACGATTCGCGCCTTTCTGTCAGGATATCGAGATAGCACGTTCTGGATAATGGTACGGCTATCATCAGGGGAACAATCATCCACGAAAATGTACTCGACCCCGTCAAGCGTCTGCTCCATCAAAGAGACCGCGCAATGCTCAATATACTTCCCGACGCCATAGACAGGGACTATGACGGAAACTTTGGGAAACTGTTTATCCGAATATTGCATTTCTCGAGAATCTGCCCTCACTTCTTAACAGCCCTTTTTATCCTGACAAGACCACTCATGAATCTCTTCCCTAATACACGGCTCAGAGCATTCTTGAAACGAGTGGACCTTGGCACCCACGACTCTGCGTAATGATGTATAGTACGTGTATTCTCCGTTATCTTCAGTTCTCTGGTATCATAGTCAATCGGGCAGAAATAATCTTTCGGATAGATGCTGAATCCGCAGCACTGCTGGATCTCATCTGTATTTCGAAGACCTCTTTCAGACAGATACTCCGTCGTGATTTCCACAATGTTCTTCAAGCAAGGAGTGCCATCGGCGTTCAGGAAATGGAAAGTTCTATAAAGATTCAACAGTTCCCCAATTGGTTCAGAACCCTTTGACGCAGCAAAGCCCAACCCCGGGTTCACCGTAAGTACGCCATGCCGATTGTTTTCAACCCCGAGGAAATCACCCCTGTCCAATATATCATCCATCGGCCGTATGACCTCAACGTCAGTATCGAAATAGACTCCACCATTATGATACAGAATCCAGAATCTTGCGTAATCACTTACGAAAGCGAATTTGCCTGCAGAATATGCCTCGCGAGTATAAGAGATGGAGTTTACATCGAAATTGCTCTCGTCCCATCGTACGATTTCATATTCCGGCAAATATCTCTTCCAAGAAGCTATACACTTCTCTGCACTCTTCGGCAAAGGTTTTCCGCCGAACCAACAATAATGTATTATTTTATTTATGCTCATTTTCGTCTAATTTTCAATAAACAAACCTAATCATAAACCTTCACATTTGTGAAATAAATACTTTTCTTATTATGCTGGTTCTCGTCTAATCGAACATGCCAAAAGCCATCTTTCCAATAATGTTTCGCATTATAGAACTTTGTTTTTTTGAAGAAAAGAAAATGCAGGTATGGGAGTTCCACATTGCATGGATTAAAAATCCTCCCGGCCTTAATGTCATACCGCCAAACCTCCCCATCTTTAGGCAATACACTTGTTAGATACTCTTTAAAATGATGCTTTGTAAATAAGTTCCCCCAAAAGTTAAACAAAGAAAAGAATTTATAATACACTACCCTCCCGTTTAGTTTTAGGACTCTATAAATTCGCCATATCCACTGTTGTAAAGGGAACACCAAAAATGTAAAGTCATGTTCATCCATCCCATACACATATTCGTCTTGCAAACGCTTTCTCCAATTTGGGATATCATAACATATTTTTGAATAATGTGATCCCTTTCGAACAATAGTAAAATGCCCGGCAATTCTATCCGCATGAGCAGAGATAAGATTATATTTTTTCAACCGATCTTCCGTTAGAATAAGCCTTAAATCACCATATACTACATCAAGATCACCGAATCCCCAGAAATCATAATCTTTTATGATATCATCATGGACCTCTCCGAAAAACGGCCTGACATCACATAGCTTATACGCAGACTCGGGAGAAAAGCTAATATTAAGTTTTAAAGAAATATGATTACAATAATCACTGAATGAAGTGAATATGAATTTAACATTCTTATACTTCTCTTTCTGAATAAATCCATAATTATCCGTAATTATCAAGAAATCAATGAATTTATTCTTACCACAACTATATAGATATAAATCCATCCATATGGGGAACTCCCCAAAATATGGCATAATAATCAACACTCTATTCATTTGGATCTAACAATAGTTGGTAATTGTTTATACTCTGAAGAAATAATATAGCTAACCCCTCTATGCATAGCAGTAATTTTATTCCTTACCATGTCAAACCGAAATTTAAAAAGAGACACTATAATTGTGAAAAGCAAATAGTAAAAAACACATAAGGTATCAAATATCTTTATGAATAGATTTTTCTCTGGCTGATAAATGAATCTATGCCAAAATACAATTTTGAAGCGAATATCCGAGCCGACAAGCATCCTCTCTTTCTCCGAACTCAAATTTCCCCCGGCATCTAAGTGTATTATTCCGCTATTATACATAGTATATACTTTCAGTCCGAGCATATGCATTTTGAAGTACATTACTTGGTCGTCTCCAAGCGCATAAGTTGAAGTATCCAGCCAAAGTTCCTCCTCAAAACGAACTTTCAAGAAATCCGATTTGCGACAGAGGAAACAAGCGCCAGCATTTGTCTGCGACCTATATACTGACTTTTGAATTCTTTTCCTATATGAATAACCGCCGGTACGCAGAACTTTGTATCCCCAGGAATCGTTACCCCTACGTGCAACCATCCTTCCCGACAATGACATCATTATTTCCTGTTTCAGCGAACGTTCGTGATTGGGAAAGATATCTGGAGAGATCACATCAGCTCCACATTCCACCATCGCCCTGAACATATCCTCAACAAAAGCCGGTGGCAATTCAAGGTCATCATCAAGACAAAGAATATATTCAGTATCAACCTCATCATACGGAAGCGCACGTTGCGCTACCATACCTTTTTTCACATACACATACTGCTCAACCCCTACAGTCTCCTTCGGAATCGGGTATCCTTCAGCGATATACACGATTATTTGCTTCGGGTTTACAGTTTGAGCGACAAGGGAATCAAGCAGTATCTGATACTTTTTTCCTGCCATCCCTAACGTCCGGATCACGGCTGTGTACTCCATAGCCTCCTAAATTTATTTAAACATAAAACTGCTTGGGTTTTCACCCTAAGTAAATGTAAAGAAACAGAAGGGTTCAAGACTATAAAGATCCTGTATTTCTTTATATTCTTAACATATTTAAGTCTTTTCAACGTATATCTATGATACTTATCAGCTTCGCTCCCATTAAGAATTGCTGCACGATTAGGATAGTATTGGTCATCTGTCACAGAATTTAAAGTCCAATAATACATCATAATAGAATAATACCTATAAATCTCCTTAAGCTTGCATTCTTGCATTGTATCTGCTAAACCTGCAAACACGTCGCAAAGTGTGAATGAGCTATGGAAATTTGAAACTTTGAAAACATTTGTCAAAGATGACTTACGCTGTCTATATGCATATAAACCTTCTGGAATATATCCGCATCTGAAATTTCCTGAGGCAAACAGCCTGGCAAAATAATCAATGTCCTCCTGATAACTTCGATTTTCATCAAACCTCAAATCTTTAATGACTTCCTTTCTTATCATGAATAGGCACGAGAACCACTCCCCTTTAATAGCCTCCTCTACCATTATTTCAGAATCAAATACAATTCCCCGAAGATGCTTTTTACAATGAGTAGGGCCTTGTTTAAGAAAAGAACCGTTAGCGTCAACAGTTACATAATCGAATCTCAGAATATCCAATTGATTCTCTTCTAAAAATAAGACCGACTTTGATATAGCATCCGTTCCCAAAAGGTAATCGTCAGAGTCGATGAAATAGATATATCGACCTATTGCCCGGTCTAGTCCATAGTTTCTTGCTGACGAAAGCCCCCCATTCTCTTTATGAAAACATTTGATTCGACAATCCGCGGACTCATACCTTTTGCATATTTTCAGAGAGTCATCCGTGCTTCCATCATCTACTAGCAGAACCTCAAAATCCTTATAAGTCTGATTCAAAAGACTATCTATACATTGGGCCAAAAATGGTTCAACATTGAATATTGGAACTATTACAGAAACTGTCGGAAATATATCATTTATCATACCACTACGTTTAGTAAGATTCTTTGCTCACCACTCCAATGGAACAATTCATTAAGATTCATGTTATTATTTCAATATTTAATGCACTCAAGATTATTCTATACAACATATCTAGAAATATACAGATATAATGAACATAGAATATACATTTTCGATTTTATTAGCGAATCAAAGACTCTTCGGCTTATCGACTTATTCCAACTCTTATTATCATTAATTTGAATAAGCACATTATTATTCATGACAATCCTCCGTAATTCATTATATATATTCAGAAAGCCACAATGACGCATAATATATCGTAGATGTGTGGTAAGCAAATTGTTCACTATAATGTTTCTCTCGTCATATCCATTCCAGGCGTATGTATTCTCCAAGCGATTAATTGCGTTACATATCTTATCGATAGTATACGAATACTCTTCCCAATTATGATGCTTCTTGGAGAGAGAGTTTATATTATTGCAATTATAGTGATAGCCAGCTGATGATACGGTCTTCGCTACACCTACGAAGTATATAAATGAATAAACAAACAAAGTATCTTCGCCATAATGAATGCTTTCATTGAAACGGATTCGATTATCGGTTATAATTAATCTTCTAAAAAGCTTACAAAAAGGATAATTAGACCTCCTAATAATATACGACAGGAAATCGGGTCCAATTACCCAAGTCTGATCCAACAAAGGTATGCTTTCCCATTCCTTCCAACCCTCAACCATCATATGAGCACATGACAAATCTATTTCCTCTTCGATTTCAAATGAAGAAAGGTAATATGAGTCTACCCAATCATCACTGTCAACAAAGGCTATCCACTCCCCTGTTGCATTATCCAACCCCAAGTTCCTCGCCGAACTAACCCCTCCATTTTCCTTGTGAAACACCCTCACCCGACTATCCTTCTCCGCATATTCATCACAAATCGCCCCTGATCGATCCTTGCTTCCATCGTCAATCAGCAAACACTCAAAGTCAGTGAACGTCTGCGCAAGAATGCTGTCCACGCATCGTCTGATGGTAGATTCAGCATTATATACAGGTACGATTACTGAAATCTTCGGATTGTTCATCATCTTTCATTTCGAACTTCCTTTCAATATTTTTCACTAATGGAATTGATATCCATATTAATGCAACAATAAGGAACCAAATCTGTTACGTAGGTATGTTGGCCTTTTCAGCATATACTTATTACCTATATGGATTTAATCCCATCGATTATATTGGTCCACTTCTTTCTGCTTTGTTTCAGTAAGAACTGTTGCTGCTTTAATTAATTCTTCCTTCATCTTATACAACAACCTCAAATCAGTCTTTCTTCCTTCTATGGCAGACTGAACGGCGTCAATAAAATTCTCTCCATCCTGAATTTCTTTTAATCTGGATAGAAGACCGCCTTCAGCAAAGGTAAACTTAGCAGCCAATGGAGAAGTACTTATAAGATTTGTCATTGTCACAACAATCCGGTCTATGTATGACTTCGTACATTCTCCGGAATTGATACTCTGCTCAATCCCACACGCTAATATCATATCATTGATAAATCGGCCATACTCTGTCATGCACGAATCGAAAGCTGATAAATAGTTATTTACACATTCCTCATCCTTGCTATACGGCATATTCAAATCGGATTGATGGCTCTGGGTCTCTACTTGCCGCAGTAAAGCATAAAGAATATTCAGCACCTGCATTTTATCAACGTTCATTACTACGATAGCATAAGATATTGACTCAAAATCCAACATGCTATAGTTCTGGGCAATTAGTTGATAGCAGCGGTCCAAATGTACCACCCATATCACTTTGAAATGTACCGGTTGTA
>JBJEBJ010000013.1:0-73624 GCA_051869955.1 Candidatus Cryptobacteroides sp. | reverse complement strand
TAATCTCAACAAATCGGGACTAATTGCAATACGTGCTTCAGCGGAGGCTTACAAACGTTCAGAACCTTGCTGAACTTCACCATTGTTTCAACCACATTTCTGTTCACCGCCTGCAGTGAAAAAGGTTCGGACATTCCGTCTCCTACCCCGACTTCGAATCCGGCAGGTTTGATAGAAGATCCTGAAAAATTGGCAATGCTTCACTCCCTGACAGATCTTGAAGTAAACAAGGGACGCTTATATGAAATGACTTATACCGTGGATTACAAACTGGATGAAGCCCTGAATGCGGGGATTGTCGGAACGACCTCCCTCCAGCAGTTCGCAATGACTCACCTTATGGACCTTAAGTCTTCCAAGTCTCTAAGCATTCGTTACGATACCGGGTGCAGCGCTTTTGCGTGCACTGACAAAGATTCCAAGGATTTTCTTATGGGGCGCAACTTCGACTTCAACCACAAGGACAAGAAGGGCGAGCGTATAATGATACCAGCTATAGTTGTCCATACCGCTCCTGCAGGAGGAAAGAAGTCCGTTTCTTTCGTCGATGGCCAGTTTGTCTATTTGAAGAGCGGATTTTATACCGACGGGGACACTGACCTCTCTATATTGATGGCCCTGCCATATCTTCTTCTTGACGGAATCAACGAGGACGGATTTGCAATCAGTGTCCTCAAACTCGACGGCAATCCGACCCGCCAGCACTACTCTGACAGGAAGAATATCTTCACTACTGTTGCAATGCGTATGCTCCTTGACCGTGCCAGCACAGTCGAGGAGGCAACGAGAATGTTGGAGCAGTACAATATGTGTATGGATAACGACGAAGCAAGCTATCATTTCTTTATGGCCGATGCCACCGGCGATTATGCGATTGTGGAATATACTTTCAAGGAGGGCGAGGAGTATCCGACTGAAATGGAAGTTCTCAAGGGAGATGATGTATGGCGCTATGTCACAAACTTCTATGCATCTCCGTCAATGGTGGATTCTCCGAACGGAAGCGTAATTTCAACTCACGGGAAATGGCGTTATGACACCCTGAAAGTCAATCTGGCAAAATGCCAGTACAAACTGAATCCTGTGCAGGCAATGGCTTTGCTGGACAAGGTCGCGCAGGGCCCGGGTGATGAAGAGCAGAAGTCCACCGGATTCACCCAGTGGTCCGAGGTCTATAACCTCAGCAAGAAGACTGTCAAGATGTCCATCCTCAGGGAGTTCGACAAGACATTCAAGTTTACAATAGAATAAATTTCACTGATTTAAAAGAACATGAAAAGATTATCAATCATTATATTGGCGATGATTTCCCTCGCCGTGTCCTGCTCCAAGGAGCAGTTTAGCGATGACTCAGGAAAAACTGACAAGGTGAAAGATGCCGTATATTTTGCCGGTCCGCTCCCGTCAATTGTTGACAAAGCTCTCCGGATGAATCTTGGCCAGATTACTACAAATCCTGACAATGCCCGGGTGATTGTGGTGAAATCATCTAACTTGTCATCTTATGAAGACATTGTCAGCAGCGCATGGGAAGAAGGTAAAGTCATTGTAGAGGTCGAGCCTGAATATGATACGCACGATAAATTCTGGTCGAATCTCGAGGCTCCCTCCCTTATGTCCCTGGACGATGATGACCCGCCATTGCTCATAGCTGTACGCAGGTATTCAAGTTTCATACTGCATAATCCTCTCTCGCTCGATGAGTATTTGTCTGACATTGAGGTGGAGACCGAAGCAGGGACGGCATCCGATGAGTCCTGGGATATTGAACTCGGGCCTGTGGGCATCGAATCCGACGAGGAATATCTGAGTTCCAGATTGTCCTCGTTCGTGGAATGGGTCAACGAACATTCCCAGCCTGCTGCCCCTGCCAATGAAGAAATTTCTGGCTATCAGAAGTTCAACGGGGAACTCTCGTCGTTTATCTCCGACGAAGAGTACACCCAAAGGATTACTGCGTCGTTCCCGGTCGGAGCAGACAAATACAAACTGTGCAAGCTGGCCTCATCAGACCCGGATATCATCTCAAGGCATTCCGAGGTCAATGTGCTCATCACCATAACTCCTCTTTACGCTTATGAGGAGAACGGCAGTAACGCTGGCGACTACTATTTCGTAACAATTTCCGTCATTTCCAAGAACGAAAAACTCTTCGATACCTACAAACAGAAACATGGTGGAGTGTGGACGATTGCACACGCATTCTACAGCGAGGATATACATTGGACTGCGGATATCTGCAAAGCCGGAGGCAAGAAAGTCGCCGATTTTATGGACAATCACCGGCCGTCACCGGCTTCGACATCCGGCTCTACCACATATACCTCTTCACATACCACGACATTGAATGTCACGGGGCAGGGAGGAGCTTCAGGAGGAAAACCGGCAGGCACACTCACAGTCGGAGGCACGTTCTCCTGGAGCAACAGTGAGTCAAGACCGATGTCGGATATGTCAATCGAGATGGATACTGACGGGTCCAGGGTCCAGTATCACTTCCTCAGCCACAACTTCTCCCATAAGGACAATGCGAGAAAGGCGGTGCCGGCGCTTGCCAGGACTGACCAGGAGTGTATCAGCAGCTGGTGCTGGCACGTACCGGATGTTAAAGACTATGATATCACCGAATTCTTGTTCACATTCCATCTGGATCCTCTGTACGGCTATATGTACCGTCACACATCCTGGTGGGGGGGAAGGCCACGACAGGCACGGAGTGCAACTTCTTCCGGAGGACAAGAGGGACTGGACATTCCCTATCAAACGACCTGACAGAAGGAGGTTGGGCATTCTTGATCTCAAGTGCACGGACGATTCTTATGTTTCAAATGTCCAGGTCATCAATGGCGCAGGTGAGGTAAAAGCCACGGCTCTTTCTGCTTATGAACAGAATGTGCATCTTAATTTCCAGCTACCTGTGGGCAATTACAAGATTGAGTATTATGCCAAGAGTGGTAATTCAGGTTCCGGCGCGGGGAAGAAATACCGCATCGGCAATCTTACAGTTTCAACTGCCAAGACCACCGAGACGTTTACAGGCAAAGGCGTGGAAATAAAGTAGTGACGGTATATGATTAAGAGCCAGTTTATTCCGGCGATTCTGCTCTTCCTGCTTTCCTGTACTGTACCTTCCTGTGACAAGATTGAAAGCGACATCAGTGAAAACCACAATGACGCTCCCGATGTGCTGACATTCAAGAAGACTTTTGACATAAGTATTCCAGGGCAGGTCATAGACAGCAGAAAGGTGGATGGCTACTTGTTTGAAGTTCATTCTCCGGAGGTGAAGGCCTCCGGAGTCTTCGACTTGTATCTCCAGATTTTTCCGCTATATGGTTTCGGCAATGGTTATGCCGCCGGAGACTATTACTGTGTGGAAGGCTACATGCTCAGCCACAACGCGAAGATTTATGCCGAACGTGCTGACAGGGACGTTAAAATAAATGGCTGGTATCCTGAAGAATACACGTTGGAGTTCGAATTGCTGTCCCCTGAGGGCAAATCGCTCGATACCGATGAGGTCGAGTTCCTGGTCCAGCCTGAACCGTCTACGACAATAGGCACTACAACCTATAAGAAAGGTTCAACATTCACCCTGGGCCTCAGCCTGACATTCGGGTCGGTGAAGCCGGAGAATCCGACAAGCATTCTTTCCTGGGCGAACACCCTGTTGGGAGGAATCTCGTTCGGTTACAAATACGAGAACAGCTCCACCCAGGAGCTTCCAGACCAGTCGGTAGCTCTATCGACGGAAACCAGCACCTGCGCTGTGAAGTATTCGTTTATTACCAACAATGATACGGGAGGTTATGCGACATCGAACATTCCGGCGATATTCAGGACAGACCAGATTGCGGCTTTCAGCTGGGTGTGGCATCTAAAGAAAGGTAAATATTGCGCCAATGACTATGATTTCGGCAATATGAAAATGAGGGCTGTCGTCCATCCTAAATACAAGACTGCATACAATGGCAAGATTGTCGATACTCATGGCCGCGCGATATTCAAGGGCCGGGCTTCGTATCAGCACGGAAACCTGACTGCTGAGTTCGATTTGCCTGCAATGAACAGGATTCCAGCCGGCGACATCAAACTGAAATTTGCCACCCTGGGCAAAAATAATCAGCTTACTGAACTCAGAGTTTACAGGACTGGGGAGTCGGAGATGGCCAAGGAACCATATTATTCTGATCAGGGAATATATAGCAGGAACGAGGTAATCACCATCCCTCTCCGCGTCGGCAAATATGATCTCCTGTACAAAATTGTTGACGGTTCAAGCGGCAAGACAATTTCCTCCGATATGATTTCCGGTGTCGAGGTTTTCGAAAACAAATCCACAGAGACATTCACACCGTTTTAAATTCACAACATATTGCGATTCGGCAAGTTCTATCATGAGATGGGAACAGGCTCGACAGACGGATATTTCCGGGCCGCCTCCATGGGCTGAAAGCCCTCGGACAGAAATGTCCTTATACGACACCCATAATATATGGAATCTTCAGAAAAAGAACGTTTATTTTTTGAAGATTCCTATCTTTGTATTGTAAAATTTCCGAAATCATGACAAATGCAGTGATGGACGCCATCAAGACAAGGCGGAGCATCCGCAAATACAGGGCGGAGCAGATCAAGGACGAAGAGCTTGTAACTGTGTTGGAGGCAGGTACTTATGCCCCTACCGGGAAGAACAGGCAGGACCCGTTCATCGTGGCCGTACAGAATCCTGGGCTTGTGGACAGGCTCGTAAGGATGAATGCCGGGATAATGGGAACTGACCAGAATCCGTATTACGGAGCCCCTACCATCGTGCTGGTTTTCGCGCCGGAGGTGTCCCTGAACAAGAATTCGGTCCAGGACGGCTCGCTGATTCTCGGCACAATGATGCTCGCTGCACATTCCATCGGACTGGCTTCCTGCTGGATCAACAGGGAGATGGAGATGTTCGCCACACCTGAAGGCAGGAGCCTGATGGAGGAACTCGGAATCCCTGCGGACTACATCGGCGTCGGAGCATTATCCCTCGGCTACCCGGCAATCGCCAATCCGAAGGCCCTGCCGAGGAAGCAGGATTATTATAAAATCATCAAATAAAGACAGTTATGGCCATCAGACTGACATTGTCCCGGACACAGAAGCCACTTTTCTGCGAAAGCAAATGGTGGGGCGACCCAGATATGCCCGCCGACATGGAATATCCGATGATGAAGGTGGACGGGGAGGAGGATTACCCCCTGACGTTCGTCTGCCAGATCAGGTGCGAGGACATTGCCGGACTCGACCCTGAAGGACTCCTGCCCCATGACGGGATGCTGTATTTCTTCGCCGCAGTGGACGAATACGCCGGCTATGACTCCCCGGTCCACCTCGGAATCGGGGAATGGCCCAAAGGGTCGGTCGTGGTGAAATACACCAAGGCCATCAACATGGAGACGTTCCAGTCCTGCATAATGGTGGATGAGGACGAGCAGCCGGTCACGGATGAGGCCCTGGAGATTTCCTTCTCTGAATGCGGAGACTTCGAAGACGGAATCAAGATGCTCGGCCAGCCTTTCTTCGAGGATGTGAGGGACTTGTATCCGGACCGGGTCAACCTGCTCCAGATAGACGAGGACGAGACGGCGGGCATAAGATTCTATGACAGCGGGAACCTGAACCTGCTCGTCACGAAGACCGATATCTCCAAAGGCCTGCTGAAACGCCCTGTCGCATATATGCATTCCCTTTGACGGCCCACCATGGAAGATACACCTCATATCAACAATCCTGACAACTCCTCCGAGAGTCTCCTGAGCAGCCGCGGCATCAGGCCTACGGCGGTCAGGATATTGATTCTCAATGCAATGCAGTCGTTCTCGGACACTTTCAGCCTGAACGACCTCGAAGATATCCTGGAAACAGTGGACAAATCGAGCATATTCAGGACTCTCGAGGTGTTCGCAGCGGGGCATCTCATCCACGAGATAGACGACGGCAGCGGTTCAAGGAAATATTGCGTATGCCACAATGACCACGACTGCGGAACAGAAGAGCTGCATTGCCATTTCTATTGCGAAAAATGCCAGAAGACATATTGTCTCGACAGCATTCTCATCCCGCCGGTGAAATGCCCTGAAGGGTTCGAGATTCATCAGGCGGAATATATCATTAAAGGAATCTGCCCGGCCTGTTCCGGGAACGGGAGGGACTCCGGATGAAGAAAATCGTGGCAGCATGCGACTCTTTCAAGGGGTCATTGACATCCCGCGAGGCCAATATGGCTGTAGCGGAAGGGGTTCATGATGTCCTGGAAGACTGCGAAGTGCTGCGTTTCGACATGGCGGACGGAGGGGAAGGCACGGCTGAAATCTTCACGGAAATCCTCGGAGGCAGGAGTGTGGAAGTCCTCGTGCACGACCCGCTGATGCGGCCCATGAGAGCTGCCTATGGGGTGGCCGGGGATACTGCCGTCATCGGGATGTCTTCCGCAAGCGGGCTGGCCCTGGTCCCGGAGAAAGAGCGCAACCCGCTTATGAACAGCACATTCGGCACCGGGGAAATGATATTGGACGCATTGAGGAGAGGCTGCCGGAAATTCATCATTGGACTGGGCGGAAGCGCCACGAACGACGGAGGCACAGGAATGTTGTCGGCATTGGGATTCAGGTTTTTGGACAGGTCCGGCAATGTCGTTCCGGGCAGGGGCGGTTCACTCCATGAAATAGCAGTAATCGATTCATCATCCGCCACTCCCCTGCTGTCTGCATGTACGTTCAGGGCGGCGTGCGATGTAAGCACACCTTTCTGCGGATCGGACGGTGCATCTTTCGTATTCGGGCCCCAGAAAGGAGCGTCTCCTGAATGTGCCGCAAAACTTGACGAAGGGATGAGATCTTTCGCCGAGACAGTGAGGCGGTTTACCGGAAAGGACATCGGAACAATGCCGGGAACTGGTGCTGCAGGAGGCCTGGGAGGGGCGCTCCATGCATTTCTCGGTGCAGAACTGATACCGGGAGCCGAACTCATTCTCGATGCGGGCGGATTCCGGGACTTGATATCCGGGGCCGACCTCGTCATAACCGGAGAGGGATGTCTTGATACCCAGACTGTTCTCGGGAAGGCCCCGGCAGGGGTACTGAAGCATTGTACCTGGCAGGGAATCCCTTGCATCGCAGCAGGGGGACGGGTCAGGGACATTGACACACTGAGGGCCGCAGGGTTCTGCGCCTGCCTGTGCATCACTCCGGAAGGAATGCCGGAAAGCGTTGCAATGCGGACGAAAACTGCCTCCTGCAACCTGCGCAGGGCAGTCAGGGAAGCAATAACAAGAATTTTTAAACAATAACACTTCGACTATATGAACACGACAAGAAGAATCATCCTCACGATTGCAGCCATCTGCATCTCCATTCTCGTTTCCGCCGGAAATCCGGACAAAGTCATCAGGATTCTCGCCATCGGCAACAGTTTCTCGCACGACGCCGTGGAGCAGAATCTCTGGGAACTCTTCCACGATGACGGGACGGAGGTCATCATCGGCAATCTCTACATCGGAGGCTGCTCGTTAGAAAGGCATTACAACAATTCCGTGACCGGGGAAAACGCCTATTCCTACAGGAAAATCGTGGACGGCAAAAGGACTGTCACCGACAAGGTGCCGATGCTGCACGGGCTTCTCGACGAGAAATGGGACTATATCTCGCTTCAGCAGAAAAGCGGAATCTCCGGATATGCAGATACTTACGAGCCTTTCCTGAAAGATCTCATCGCATATATCGACAGCGTATTGGACTACGAGCCGACATATATGTTCCACATGACCTGGGCATATTCGAAAGATGCTGACCACAAGGAATTTCCGAAATATGACAGGGACCAGATGAAGATGTATTCGATGATTCTCGATGCAGTGGGCAAGGCATTGGAGGACAATCCTTCCATCAAGATTCTGATTCCTTCCGGAACGGCCATCCAGAACGGCAGGACATCATTCCTCGGGGATACGTTCAACCGCGACGGATACCATCTGGACCTGGCATTCGGCAGATACACGGCCGCGTGCACATGGTATGAGGCAATATCCGGCAAGAATGTCAGGAAGAATTCCTACATGCCTGATACCGTGGACGAAAAGACCGCAGCCGCCTGCAGGGCAGCCGCACACAAGGCCGTAAGGCACCCTTGGAAAGTCAGCATTTTTAAGTAATTTTGCCGGAAAAGAGACGTTATCATGCCGGAAAGACCGTTTGTCCCTTCAGACAAGCTGAAGGAACTCATTGATTGTGACAATGCCCTGCTGCTGGTAATGAACCGGTTCGGGATATCCCTCGGATTCGGGGAGAAGACAGTGGAGGCAGTATGCAGCGATCAGGACATAGACCGGGGCACATTCCTTGCCGTTGCGAACTACATCTGCGGCAGGGACTGGCGCATGGAGGACATTTCCCTGCCCTCCATTATTTCATACCTGAAAAAGGCCCATTCCTATTTCCTCGATTTCATGCTCCCGACCATCCGGAGGAGGCTCATCGAGGCCATTGACTGCTCCGGAGGTGACAACATCGCACTTCTCATCATCAAGTTCTATGACGAATATGTCACGGAGGTCAGGAGCCACATGGAATATGAGGACGCCACCGTGTTCCCGTACGTGGAGGACATTCTCAACGGGAGGAAGAGAAAAGACTACAACATCGACGGATTTGCCCGGAAGCACAATCATATTGACCTGAAGCTCAAGGAGTTGAAGAACATTATCGTAAGATATTACACCCAGGACGGGAACAATCTGCTGTACTCCGCCCTGTTCGACATCATCAATTGCGAGGACGACCTCAACTCACATTGTTCCGTGGAGGACAATGTCTTCGTGCCCGCAGTGAGGGCCGCCGAGGAAAAGGCCGGTGAGAGTCTGTCCGGCCAGGACGGTAAAACGGGCTCGGGCAACGGGGATGCCCGGCAGGAATCGCTGAGCGAAAGGGAAAAGGAAATAATAACCTGCGTTGCCAAGGGAATGTCCACCAAGGAGATAGCGGACAAGCTGTTCATATCGGTTCATACCGTGACCACCCACAGGCGCAATATTTCGTCCAAACTTCAGATACATTCAGCCGCCGGGCTCACGATATATGCAATCGTAAACGGACTGCTGTCGATGGAAGAAATCCGGAATCTGAACGAAGGCTGAACTACAGTTCCGCTGCCCTTGAATCCACGGATTCCTCCATGCGCTCGCCGTCTTTCTGGGACATGATTCCGTCATAAGTGAGATTGCGGACAGTGTGGCGCTCATTGCAGAGCATCATCCTGACAGCCTTGCTCGTCATTGCCCTGGCATAAGCTTCCGGATAGTCCGCCTCGAGTTTGTCGATGCATTTCCGCATCCGGTCGATATTTTCCCTTATCTCCGCCTCGAGCAGTGGGAAAATCTTGTTCTGCAGCACCTCCGGGATATCAGGAGTCTTCATGTCGGCAATCTCGTCCTGGGAATCCCTCTGAAGGCTCATGAAACCGCGCCCTATGTCACTGAGTTCCACCACCCTCCTGACCATATATCCGGAAAATATCCTGGAAGCCCATGCATGGCTCTTCACGAACCTGACCATACGACCTTCCTCGAACAGCCCGAAAATATAAGTCCGGTCAGAGAGAGGAAGCGAGCCGTTGCTGTCGAAATGGCGCTCCTGCGAATTGACGAGCCTGTGATATGTCACGGCAGATATGGTCCCGTCGGCATAAAGCTGGCGGACGAGCTGGCATTCAGTCCCGTATATCCTCATCCTGAGATTGCGCAGCAGTTCCTCCTCCGAGCATCCGGATATGTCAGGTTTCTCCTCCGCGGCCGGAAGATATTTCCTCACGGTGTTCCAGTCGGCTGAGGCAAAAGCCTCCCTGTGGGTAAGCTTGACATAGTATTTCACCGCGGCATCCACCACCCTCTTGCGGATACTGTAATCCACAAATGACTGGGCTGCAGGCACTTCCGTAAGGCCAAGACGCTCCAGCATCTTGCGTATGGTGGTGGCGTTCACCGTAAGCGTCAGGGTCACGATGCCTGCCGTCATAAGGAGAATCTGGTCCCTGATGTCCTCCGGGATGGACAATGTATAAGAAACCATCAGTGCGAGGGTCAGGCCGAGGGCACCTCTCAGGCCTCCCCAGCTGAGTATTATGGCATCCCTGACGGTCATGCCGTAGCCGCTCCGTTTCATCAGCGGATAGAAAATGAACACGACGGCCGTACGTATGAGATTGACTCCGACATAGACCCCGGCCATGACTGCGAGACTGGCCCAGGTAATCTTTACCTGCACGGCTATGATGATACCTACTATGATGAATACCAAGGTATTGGCAATGAACGACGCAAGGTCCCAGAATTTCTCGGTGAACTCGTTGGCCTTGGGGCTGAAAAGCAATTTTCCATGATAGGTCATTTCGAGACCAAAGGCGACCAAAGCGATGACTCCGGAGAGATGGAGATAAGCCTGGGCGAGTATGAATGTGACGTAGGCAGAAAGGATAATCACGCTGTTCTGCACCATTTCATCACCTTTGAACTTGGTTATCAGGAAGATACAGGCAACCGCAACCATATAGCCGAGCAATGCCCCGCCTGCCGCCACCACCAAGAATTCGGTGAACGGGGAGGAGGTCAGGGGAACGGCTCCGGAGAATGTCCCGAAGAACAACATGAAGAGCACGATGCCCGTTCCGTCGTTCAGGAGGGACTCCGCGTCCACGAGGGTGGAGAATCTCTTGCTCGTATTGAGTTCCTTTAGCAGAGCCACCACCGCTACCGGGTCCGTGGCGCTGATCAGGGCTCCGAACATGAGGGCGAAAGTCCAGTTCCAGCCGGAGAATTCCGGGACTATGAGACTGATTCCCATCATCATGGCCGCAACCAAGGCCATTGACAGGACCACGCCGGGAACCGCAAGTATCGTGGAGTTCACGAATATTTTCCTGAATGTATGCAGGTCAATCTCGTAAGCTGCACTGAAAATCAGCACAGGAAGGAAAACGTAAAGAAGCATGTCCGGGTCGATATTCCCGGCTTCGGTCACGGCAGCCTGCAGCACGCTTGCTTCAGGAAGGACATTTTCACGGGAGAGGATTCCCACGAGCAGACCGAAACAGAAGAGACCGACCGTGTAAGGGAACCGGAATTTTCTCAGTACAAGTTTCAGGAAGGCTCCGACGAGCAGTGCGGCAAGCACGAAGAGCAGCGGGGCCAATGCGTATTCGTTTTCCATTGACAAATTTCGTTTTAGGTTGCAAATTTACTACAATGAATTTGATTTTTTCACCGGATTCCCTATATTTACGAATGTACTTTATAATAAAACGGACCATGGACCAACTGTTCAGAATCATCGACACGGCCAACGACTACCTGTGGACATACGTAGTCATCACCCTTCTTGTCTTCTGCGCCATCTATTTCACAGTCAAGATTCACGGAGCACAATTCCGCCTGCTGAAAGACATGTGGAAGGTAATCGTGGACAAGCCCATTTTCGAGAAAAGCCCGGAAAAACAGGAAGACGGCAACGAAGCAGGCAGCGAACTGAAGAAAATCGGCTCATTCCAAGCATTTGCAGTATCATTGTCCAGCCGCGTGGGTACGGGCAATCTGGCAGGAGTCGCCTCGGCCATTTTCGTGGGAGGTCCCGGAGCAGTATTCTGGATGTGGATGATGGCCCTGTTCGGAGCTGCTACGGCTTTCGTGGAGGCCACTCTCGCACAGCTTTACAAGCGAAGGGGCAAGGATTCATTCTACGGAGGACCGGCCTACTACATGCAGCACGGACTTCACAGGAAATGGATGGGCGTCCTTTTCGCCGTACTCATCACCATCACCTTCGGAATCGCCAACCAGATAGTCCAGAGCAACACCATGTGCATGGCCCTCGGGGATGCATTGTCGGTGGACCCGAAATGGGTGGGACTCGCGCTGGCAGCCGCCACTGTGGTCATCATTTTCGGAGGCATCCGGAGAATCTCCCATTTCGCCAGCATCGTGGTGCCTTTCATGGCCATCGGATACGTAATTCTCAGCCTGATAGTGATATGCATGAACATCACCCATATTCCGGAGATGTTCGCCCTGATAGTCAAGAGCGCATTCGGAGTGGACCAGGCAGTGGGCGGAGTCGTGGGAACGGCCATAATGCAGGGAGTCAAGCGCGGCCTGTTCAGCAATGAGGCCGGAGAAGGCAGCGCCCCGAACGCGGCAGCCATAGCATCCACCTCTCATCCGGTCAAGCAGGGACTTCTCCAGTCGCTCGGAGTGTTCACCGACACCATCATCGTATGTTCATGCACTGCCTTCATAATCCTGCTGTCCGGCCTCTACGACAGCGGATATGACGGGATAATCCTCACGAAATACGCACTTGAGGCGCATATCGGGAAAGCCGGCGGCATTTTCATCACGGCAGCCATTTTCCTTTTCGCCTATAGTACGATAATAGGCAATTATTTCTACGCCGAGACCAATATCAGGTTCCTCAGCGGCAGCAGGACCGCCGTCAATGTCTTCCGCATCGTCACGGGACTTACCGTAATCGCCGGAGCTCTGATGACCCTGCAGCAGGCATGGAGCATCGTGGACATCAGCATGGGCGTGATGACAATTGTGAACCTGGCCGCCATCGTGGAACTGTCGCCGAAGGCGTTCTCGCTGTTGGACAATTATATGCGCCAGCGCAAGGCCGGCCGGGATCCGGAATTCCGCCGTTCCATGATGCCGGAGGCGGAAAAAGATATCGAATGCTGGGAATAATTAATATTCAGGATATTATGAAACTAACCATGAGACTCCGTACAATATTTTTCGCCGCGCTCCTGTGGACAGCCGGCCTGACAAGCATGTCCGCTTCCGCCCAGGAGGCTCTCCCTGAGGGAGTCACCCGACATGAGTTCAGGCATCAGGGAATGACACGGGAATATCTGCTTTACAGGCCTGAGGAACTCCCCGGGGATGCCCCTTTGGTGATGGTCCTGCACGGTTACGGAGGCAGGGCGATGCGTGGAGGGCAGGCTCTCTGCGGAATTGCCGCAAACGAAGGATTCGCGGTATGTTACCCGCAGGGTGCTCCCGACGCGAAAGGCAAGTCGTGCTGGAATGTGGGCTATCCTTTCCAGGCGGGGCTGAAGACAGACGATGTGGATTTCCTGCTGAAACTGGCGCGTCACCTGCAGAAGTCGTTGGGCCTCAGCCGGAAGAATACTTTCCTCACGGGAATGTCCAACGGCGGGGAGATGTGCTATCTCATGGCCTATACCCATCCCGGATTCTTCGGGGCGATTGCCCCGATTGCCGGCCTGACAATGGAATGGATGCGCAAGGAACTGGATTCCAAAGGACCTGTCCCCCTGATGGAGGTCCACGGAACGGATGACACGACTTCAGCCTGGGATGGTGACCCGGAGAATGCCGGTGGCTGGGGAGCCTACATTTCCGTCCCTCTCGCTGTCGGGAAATGGGCAGCCGAGGCAAGGTGCACGCATGAAATCAGAGAAGAATTGCCCCTGATGCCAGTCCCGGAGAACGACCCTGCCTATGTTCCACACAAGGTGATTCTCCACCGTTATACCGGCGGAGTCCCTGCCTGGGACGGCGGTCCCGCCACCGAGGTCCTGCTCTACGAAGTCATCGGCGGCCGCCACAGCTGGGCCGAGAAAGACCTCGACACCTGCGGCGAAATCTGGAAATTCTTCAGCCGGTATCTCCGATGAGCCTTCTTCAGGCAAGAGAATAGACAAAGGAAGTGACCCAAACCGTTCTGCGGCGGGTCACTTCCTCTTGTGTATTATCCGGAGAATCCGGAGGTTTATTCGTAGCTGTACTGGACAGTTGCGTTCATCGGGCAGTCGGTGACATTGTTGACCGTAAAGGCGCGGCCGTCGGACGTGGTGCTCACGAAGACGATGGCGTGGCAGTTCTCACCCACCCAGCCGCTCTTCAGTTCCATGAGGAAATACTGTTCGGCTTCCTCACCTGCCTTCAGATTGACCTTGGTGCCGGTGAAATCCGTGGTGGAATTCCTTCCCATCACCACCCTCACACAATTGTCATGGACATCAAACTCTCCGGAAGCACCGTAATTGGACTGCTTGGCGGAAATACCGTCCTCGAGAAGCCATGCTGCAACGTGGTACTCCCCTTCTTCCGAGGCCTTGATCCTGGCCTTCACTACTACCTGAGGGGCATCCAGGACAGTGGACACCGATATGGCAGCCTTGGCTCCGGATGAGGCATATTCAGTCGCGAAAATCTTCTCGAAGCCCTCTATGGAATTGTAATTCGTGTACTTGGTGGAAGACTTGAGGTCCAGGGCAACGGAAGGATATCCGCTGATACCCATGGCTCCGTTCACACCTGAGGAGATATAGGCAGGATCGCTCGTGTTGTAGCTATGATAGGCAGCCAGCACGAACTTGCCCTTGTTCTCCTCCTTCCCGGAGAACGTTCTCAGCAAGTTTATCATGTAAGGACAATAGCCGCAGCCCGTCCCCGTGAACTGGGTGACCAGGACTTTTCTCGAGAACGAAAGGTTCTCCGGCTGTGGATCCTCAGGAAGTACCGGAATGGCAGCCGAAATGGCCATTATCGACACCGGGTCGGTATATCTGGTCTGATATGAAGCCCAGAAAGAATAACTGCCAGGCTTCTCGGTGGTGAACACCATGTCAGGAAGATCGACCACCTTGTTGGTGGAAGCGTCATATAGGGTAACCCCTTCCCTGACAGGGACTCCTCCCTGCTTCACGGTGATTCTGGACGGAGAAACCCCGTCTGCAGAGATCAACGGCTCGTCCACCTCAATGGTAAGCTCGCCAACCGGTTCTGTAATATTTTCCCTGACACTCTCGTCAAAATCTCCGGTGAGACTGCATCCTGCCGCAAGCACGATGGCCGAAGCAAGGAGCGCGGAAATGCTGAAATATCTTTTCATTGTCATACCTGTTATCAGAACGATGTGGAAATCAGCAGGTTCAGGCCTGTATATGCCGGACTGTAACGGCATACGCCTCCCGAACATACATAGCCCGCCCTGTTGCGGCCGTAGCTGAGCTGGATACGAGTCTTGTTGCGGGACCAGCTGACTCCGGCATTGTAATAATGCTTTCCGGTCACACCGTTGTTGTACATCTCGGACGCATAAATGTTCCAGTGCGGAGCCATGGTGAACTCAAGGAGAACAGCCATCCAGTCCCCCTCGTAATCATTCGAGAGAAGATACTGGAGCTCGCCCCTGAGGGCGTACTTTGAATTGAACTTGTACTGGACGTCTGCGACGAAAATCTTGGAGACGTATGTCTCTTCATTATATCCGTGCGAAGGGCTCCACTCCTGGCGGGAATACAGGAGGAGGGTCTTGAGAGACTTGTTCCAATGGCGCTCCACATCGGCATTGATGTCGCTCCAGAGGAGATTGTGGCCGCTTCCGGCCGATGTCTGTGTCCCGTCAATGGTGTAGGCCGTGGAATAATTGGCATGGAACACCCAGTATTTCCTTCTGCTTTCCTTGCTGCGCAGGGTATAGAACAGGTCGGCCTGTCCGGCAGCCTCCCCTATCACGTTGACCTGGTAAGGATTGAGGTTGGCGAGCATGTAATGATACTGCCTCGTCAGGGCCGGAAGATAGTTCAGGGAGTTGCAGGTCCCGTTGCCGTAGAGGGAGAGCATTGTCCCCATGTGGTCCAGAATCCTGAAAGTACCCGATGCACTGAACGACTTGTGGCCGTAAACCGCTTCGGCAAAGAGTGCGGCTCCCCTGTGCGCCCGCACCGAGGACGGGGAAGCGAGGTCCTTGCTCTTGACCGAGTACTCGCCTTTCAGGGTGAGCCCGTTCCAGTTGAAATCCAGGGCTCCCGACAGGAGATTGACATTCGGATTGACAATGCCGAGGGCAGCGAAATCATATTCGGTTTCCTTGCCGAGGGACTCGTATCTGTTCACGTAATTGCCTTCCAGGTTAAGGAGCACGGAGCCCCAGTTGAAAATGTCAGCAATGGGGATGCCGATACTTGCTCCGCGGACCCATGAGCCGGCATAGCCGGTATAGAGCCTCGGACGTCCGTACATTCCTTTCACGCTGACATAGCCGTCCCAGGAATACGTGGCCTGGATTCCTTCAAGGGAATTGTTCAGACCGAGATTCCTGTCCTCATAAGAACGGAAAACCAGTCCATTTCCGAACTGGTCATAGATATCCCCCACATGGACAGTGAAATTGTCGTCGGTCCATCTCACGTACTTGGA
Source organism: Candidatus Cryptobacteroides sp. (assembly GCA_051869955.1). Classification (GTDB taxonomy): domain Bacteria; phylum Bacteroidota; class Bacteroidia; order Bacteroidales; family UBA932; genus Cryptobacteroides. The sequence continues at coordinate 57,369 of JBJEBJ010000013.1, read as the reverse complement.
CGCCAGGAAGAATTTCTTCGCGTCAGGCTGCATTCCTATCTCGTAACCGTAGAGGGCAGGAAGATAGGCCTCGACCTGGAGCCCTGCTGAAAACTTGCCGACGGAATAATCCATCTTCAGATAGTTGTTCGAGCCGAACCTGTCGTCCGGAGCGGATTCACCGAGTCCCGAGTCCTGCAGGTAATAAATGCTGTTGGACTCGAGACTTGCGGAGAAATTTCCTTTTCCGAAGCCTGTCTGCGCACCGGACATAGTCCAGCACAGCAGACCGGCAATAGTAAAGAGCGATACCCTAACGTTCGACCGCATAGCTCTCTCTCATGTTTGCAATGGCATCTGCGGTAGAGACAGGTTTCAGCACGACTCTTTCGTGTTTAACCATGGCCTTCAGTGCAGTCTTGCGCTTCATCACGGATGCTGAAGAACGTGTCATGCCGTTCACTGCAGGTGCAGGGAGCGCATTTGCTGCTGACTTCACTGCAGGAGCAGAAGCTGCGGAAGCTGATTCTGCAGGCTCTGTCCAGCCCTTCGTGAGAGTGAGGACGCCAGCGTTCTTGAACTCAGGAATATAACCATATACTCCGTAGAAGTACATTGCGTTCAGGTAGTAGTTGATGCCGTTGTAAACGAACGGATTGATGGTCAAAGTTGCATTGTCTGAAGATACGGATACCGGGAAGTCGATGTTCTCGCCGTTTTCATTAACGGAAACATAGCCGTCGGAGCCGAAGCCGGTCAGGTACAATGTGTAATATCCCATTGTGCTCAGAGGATAGAACCTGGTCTGGTTGATAGGCAGGGTCACGGTTCCGTCCGCATTGATCTCGAGATACCACTTAGGACCGCAGTCCCAAATCATGGACTCATTGTCATATCCATTGTAGCTGTCGCTGCAGAACAGGTCGAACGGAGTATTGAGCTTGAAGTAGCCAGGGGTACTCTCGAATCCGAAGCCGTAGCAGAGGAGACGGTTCTGTGAACGGAGTTTCGCGTTGAACTCTTCAACCTCCTGCTTGAACTCCTCGTAGAGTGCGTCCACCTGCTCCCTCTCGTAGCCAACAAGGCTCTTGTAGGTGTCATATACGGACTCAGGGAGGGTTTCCGGATAGGTCACGCCGTCGGTGATGGTGATCTTGCAGGACTGGGTTCCGGCAGGAACGTATGCAGATGTGTAGTAATCGTATTTCTCCACGCTGCCAGACATGGTCCAGTCACCGAGAAGGTCTGCGAACAGAGGTGACTCCACAGGTGCTTTTGCAGGCTCCTTGATGGTGGTGTAGTCAGCTATGGCAGACGGGTCGTTGTTGATGTCGTTAGGGGTCTCCTCGTCATTGTATGCGAGCACTGCGAGACGGGTGACGGCATCCGGCATTGATGAGAACATCACGTTCATTCCGGCGTCGCTGTTGATCTCGGCCACGTCGTCAGCGCTGAAATAGTTGCCCTGCTCCACGATGTCGGAATAGCTGTAGCCGCTATTCTCCATCATACCGAACTCACGATAGTAATTGGCTGCATATCTTGCAGATACGGCGTTCTTGCTGGTACATTTCACATTGAACCATGCCTCGTAAGGAGACTCTGTTCCGGAAGGATTGGCGATAGCCTTGACCTCCACTACAGGAGCCGGATGTGACTTGGCCGTGGTAGCGAACTGCTCGTGCCAGAATTTCTGGGTGGCTCCGGTCTCGTCTCCCATCGCGGTCAGGAGAAGGTGGTAGTTGGTCTCCGGCTGGAGATAGTAATTATCCTCGAGGACAATCTGCACAGGGCCCTGGAGAGTGGCCGCATAGAAGTACATTGCTCCTACATAAGATGTCGTGAACCACTGAAGATAGGACTCGTTATTGTCAATATAAGGCAGCATTCCCTGATACTCCTCTTCCGGCAGAATCAGCAGGCAGTACTGATATACGTTCTCGTCAGGAGTGATGGTGACGGTTCCGGTCATTGCACCTACCTCTGCCTTGATATCGACATTGGCATCGAGGGCGGCAGGAGGGTCGAGGACGAAATGCCTGCGGATAAATTCTCCTGTCCAGAATGGATCCTCGTCAGTACCGGCGTCGTCAACGTCCACTGCGAGAGGGCCCCATCCGCCACCGCCGATGGACTCGTAATATGCGTCGAAGTCGTAGCATGCTGTATACCAGCCGTTTCCCCAGCCGGTGAAGTCAGTGTCATCCCAGCCGAACTCTCCGGCCATGAAGATAATCGGCTCGCCCGGCACGAACGGAGTGTGGAGCATCACAGGCTCTCCGGTATAAATGTCAAGGACCTCGTTGCCGTTCTCGTCCAGTTCATATATATTATATGCCCTGTAGGTGATGGTGGTATCGTTCATGACGTGGTGCTGGCCGTTCATGAGAAGCATGTCAGTATCCATCGCAGCGAACCAGCCAAACTTGTTGGACAGGTACATCGGAAGGCTTCCGATATTGTAGCGCATCACATGCTTGTTCTCCTTGACAGACTTAGGCACGATGTAATGCAGCTTGAAACCGTCGCTGTATTTGGCTATGAGGGTGAAAGTATCCACATAGTCAGAGGTGGTGAAAGATACAGGTATCACTTCCCCGTAGAATTCGGTCTCGGATACCTTGAATGCGAACACGGCCGTGTACTCAATGTTGGCCTCGAGGCCGCTTACGACGATTCTGTTCTCGCCCTCGGTGAGGGTTCCGGACACACCGTCCTTGAAAATGATTACAGGGTCAACCACAGGTGCCTCGGTGGAAGGAGCCACGAGGAAAGCGTACTCTGTAAGATTTGAACTGTTGACATTGAATGTGGCGGAAAGAATCTCCGCAGATTCAACTGCTACTGCTGCGGACGTCTTCGGTCCGTCATTCCCGTTGCCGGTACATCCGACGAGGCTGAGTGCAACTGCACAGGCGCCTGCGAGAATAAGATTGGTTAAGATTTTCTTCATTTGGTTTTATTTAATAATAATATCTATTTCAGTTCGTTATAAATGGGTGTCCGGTCAGAATCGCCATATTTGAACGCGGCAAAGTTATAAATCATAACTCAAATCTCAAAATTTTCAAGGGTGTTTTTCCGGAAAATCTGTATATCTTTGCAAGATTTATGAATTTAACACGTATCAATTTTTTATGAAGAAACTTATTTTTGTTGCATTGCTCTCTTTGGCAGCGGCAGCAGCACATGCACAGCTGCCATCAGTGACGGTCGAGGACCTCGACGGAAACAAGGTCAACGCCGCCACCATAGCTGACGGAAAGACCCCTGCCGTGATTTCTTTCTGGGCCGTGACATGCAAGCCGTGCATCCAGGAACTGGACGCCATGAACGAGGCGCTTGAGGACTGGCGGGAAGAGGCCGACTTCAGAATCGTGGCAGTATCCACGGACGACACCCGCTTCCTCGCGAGGGCCAAGGCATTGACCGAGGGACACGGCTGGGACGGATTCACCCTGCTCTTCGACAAGAACAGTGATTTCAGGAGAGCCATGAACGTGAACTATACACCTCAGGTCTTCATCGTGGACAAGGACGGGAAAATTGTCTATGCCCACACCGGATACAATCCGGGAAGCGAAGCCAAGATAATAGAAGTGCTCCGGAAAATCTCTCCAAAGAAGAAATGAACCTGACGCTGGCTTTACCGATACTTCTGATTCCGTTCCTCGGCACCGTACTGGGAGCGGGGTTCGTGCTTTTCCTCAGGGAATCCCCTTCCGAGAAATCCACCAAGGCACTGCTCGGGTTTGCCTCCGGGGTGATGGTGGCCGCAGCCGTGTGGTCGCTCCTGATTCCGGCAATAGGGATGAACGAGCCGGCCGGGAAAATGGCAGCCATCCCTGTCGCAGCCGGATTCCTGCTCGGCATTGGCTTCCTGCTCCTGATGGATATTGTAATTCCGCACTTGCACGTGGGGACAGACAGCCCGGAAGGTCCGAGAAGCCGGCTTTCACGCACTGCCATGCTTGCCCTTGCGGTGACCCTGCACAACATCCCTGAAGGAATGGCCGTGGGAGTGGTCATAGCCGGAGCCATTGAAGGAGCTGCTGACATTTCCATGGCCGGAGCCGTGGCCCTCGCCGCCGGAATCGCCCTTCAGAACGTGCCGGAAGGAGCTATAATATCAATGCCTCTGCGCAATGAGGGAAACTCCAGGCTCAGGTCTTTCGGGATCGGGGCCGCCAGCGGAATCGTGGAGCCGATCGGGGCTATATTGACAATACTTCTCGCCACCCGCATCGAGCCGGTATTGCCGGTACTCCTGGCTTTCGCGGCCGGGGCAATGATTTATGTGGTGGTCGAGGAGCTGATCCCCGAAGCATCGGAAGGCAGCCATTCCAACATAGGCACCATCGGATTTGCCGCAGGGTTCGCCCTGATGATGGTGCTCGACACAGTATTCGGCTGATTATAAATCTTATACAAATATATCATGAACACAGACTACAACAAGGAACTAACCCCTGAAATCCGTGAAAAGCTCTCCAGGATCAAGCACATAGCCTTGGACATGGACGGGACCATCTACATGGGAAGCAAGATTTTCCCTTACACCCTCGGATTTCTGGAAGACATGACCAAGGCGGGAGTGGGATATTCATTCCTGACTAACAACCCTACGAAATCGGTGGTCGACTATCTCCACAAGCTGGAGGGACTCGGCATCAAGGCCGGGGAGGACAACATGTACACCACCTCGCTCGCCGCAATAGACTATATCAAGGAGAAATATCCGGAGGCCCGCAGGCTTTACATGCTCGGAACCCCGAGCATGGTGAGCCAGTTCGAAAAGGCTGGATTCGAAAGCTGTGCGGATGACCCGGAGGATGTGCCGGACGTACTCGTGGTGGCATTTGACACAACTCTCACATATTCTAGGCTGTGCCGTGCCGCATGGTGGGCGAGCCAGGGAGTTCCGTACATTGCCACGAATCCTGACAGGGTCTGCCCTACCGACCAGAAGACCATCCTCGTGGACTGCGGTTCGCTCCAGAGATGCATCGAGCATGCCACCGGAAGGAAACCGGACATCGTACTCGGAAAGCCGGACCCGACTATGCTGGACGGCATAATGCATAGGCACGGGCTCAAGCCGGAGGAAATCATAATGACCGGTGACAGGATTTACACCGACACCGCGATGGCCCACAATGCCGGAGCTGTCGGAGTCCTCGTGCTTTCAGGAGAAACCACGCTCGAAACCGCATTGAAGGTGGCCGAGGATGCCAGGAACAACCCTGCCCCTGAATTCTTCCCTCCAGACCTGATAGTCAGGGACATACGTGAGCTCGGAGACCTGATTCTGGCTTCCAGGGAATAATATTGCGGAGGAGGCTGGCCAAAAAGGTTTTTTAGCCAGCCCTTCCTGCATTTTTACATAATTATTAATCTAAACTGTATCATTATGAAACGCTTTTGCCTTGCGATTCTTTTCCTGTCGCTATGCTGCTTCTTGCAGGGACGGGAGTACCATGTTTCCGTCAAAGGAAATGACAACAACGCCGGAACTGCGGAATCTCCGTTCCGGACCATCAACAGAGCCGCTTATTTCGCTCTTCCGGGCGATGTCATCACCATCCATGCCGGCGTATACCGGGAATGGGTCAATCCTCTCAGGGGAGGCACGGACGACAACAACAGGATTGTCTACAGGGCTGCACCGGGAGAGAAAGCCGTAATCAAGGGCTCGGAAGTCATCACCGGATGGGAGAAAACCCGCGACGGAATCTGGAAAGTAGTCATCCCCGACACATTCTTCGGTGACTACAATCCGTACAAGGAACTGCTCGGCGGCGACTGGTTCAACGACCACGGAAGAATCCACCACATCGGTGAAGTATTCCTCAACGGCAAATCCCTGTACGAAAAGCTGTCGCATGACGAAATTCTCAACCCGGTTGCTGACGAGAGCCTCATCGATCCGGAAGGCTCCACCTATGTATGGCGCTGCGAGAGCGACGGGGACAATACCGTCATCTATGCCAATTTCCACAATTTCAACCCGAACAGGGAACTTGTGGAGATAACCACCCGTCCGACCTGCTTCTATCCGTCTGGGAAAGGCATCAACTACATCACCATCAGCGGATTGGAGTTCTGCCAGGCAGCCACTCAATGGGGTGCGCCTACGGCCGAGCAGATAGGCATGGTGGCGACCCACTGGAACAAGGGCTGGATCATCGAGAACAATGTCATCCACGATTCGAAATGCGCCGGAATCACTCTGGGCAAGGAGCGCTCCTCCGGGCACAATGTATGGGCCGCAGATCCTTCCATCGATGGGGCACTGCATTATATCGAGGTCACATTCAATGCATTGCGCTGCGGCTGGAACAAGGAGAACATCGGCTCTCACATAGTCCGCGACAACACCATCTACAACTGCGAGCAAGCCGGAATCTGCGGCAGCATGGGAGCTGCATTCAGCACCATCGAGCACAACCATATCTACAACATTTATGTCAAGGGACAGTATGACGGTGCCGAAATCGGCGGCATCAAGTTCCACGGAGCCATCGACACCCAGATCATCCGCAACAGGATACACAACACCTGGAGGTCCGTATGGCTCGACTGGATGACCCAGGGCACACGTGTCTCGCAGAATCTGTTCTATGACAATGTCGGTGAGGACATTTTCCTCGAGGTGAACCACGGACCATACATCATTGACAACAATATTTTCGGTTCCTATGTCGGAGTCCTCGACATCTCCGAGGGAGGCGCATATATTCACAACCTGCTCATCGGAAGGCTTCTCGTGGCCAACGAGCGCGGACGATACACCCCGTATTTCCTGCCTCATTCCACTGACGTTGCCGGCCTGTCCATCATTCCGGGAGGAGATGACAGGTATTACAACAACCTGTTCCTCAACGGGAAGCACAAGAAGACCGAAGAGAATTACCGTTTCGGGCTTTCCGAGTACAATAATGCCGAGTATCCTATGTACGTGAGCGGTAACGTATATTACATGTTCAACAAGCCTTATGACAAGGAGGCACACAACATCATCCGCAAGGATTTCGATCCGGATGCAGTCATAGAGGACGAGGGCGAGCACGTATATCTGTCATTCTCCGTCGAAGGCCTGGATGACTTCCAGATAGATATCATCACGACAGAGCTCCTCGGAAAATCGAAGCTGGCCGAACAGGCTTATGAGCAGCCGGACGGATCTCCGATTGTCTTCGACAGGGATTATTTCGGCAACAAGCGCTCTGAAAATCCTGTTCCGGGTCCTTTCCGCGAGTTGAAGAACGGACGTCAGAGAATCAGGGTCTGGTAGCTTCCAGGGCACATCAAGGTTGCAGAAAATCGCCTTGATGGAAGAATCTTGAAAATTAAAGAAAAAATAACCGGCGGAAGTGGAGTCACTTTTGCCGGTTTTTAATTTTCCTTTGTGCTATATTGCCGCCGGAAAACTCTGAAACCATGAAATTGAAGGAAATGAACACGGAAGACAGGCCTCGGGAGAGGCTTGCGGCAAAAGGGGCGGCGGCCCTGAGCAACGCGGAACTTACAGCCATCCTGCTGAGGAGCGGAGGGGCCGGAATCAATGTGCTGGACATGGCCCGGGACCTGCTCGTGAAGGCAGGCAGCCTGACCGGGCTGTCGATGATGTCCATAGACAAGATGATGGAGGTTCGTGGAATCGGGAGGGACAAGGCAGTGATGGTGGCTGCAGCATTCGAACTCGGACGTAGATTCACTGCAGAAAAGACCGGGGACGACTGCAAGCCCGTCACGGATGCGAGACAGGTGTTCGAGCTGCTGCTTCCGGTAATGAAAGGCCTCGACCATGAGGAGTGCTGGGTCATCTACCTCAACAGGGCAAACCGGATCATCGGCAAGGAACGTCTCAGTTCAGGCGGACCGGTAAGCACGGTCGTGGACACGGGGGACATATTGCGCAAGGCACTGGAACGGAAGGCACAGGGCATCATTCTGGCACACAACCATCCGTCAGGCAGTCCTTATCCCGGCAAGGCCGACATGAACGAGACGCAGGCTCTGAAAAAAGCTTCGGCCACATTGGGAATATCCCTGCTTGACCACATCATTCTGTGCGACAGCTGTTATTACAGCTTCGCAGACGAGAGTGTGTCCTGTCAGTGAAACGGATTGTGGAAGTCAGACCCTTTCGCAAATAAGTGTGGCGGATGTGCATGAGACCACCTTCACATCCACATAATCCCCCGGAGCAGGAGCCTTGCCTGATTCCGGACCGACAGCCGGGAACACGCACATCTTGTTGTTGGATGCGCGGCCGCAGCTGTCTGCAGGATTCCTTCTGGAAGGGCCCTCCACGAGGACGGTGAATGTCTTTCCGACATCGCGTCTGTTGCTCTCGAGACTCAGCTCGTTCTGAAGAGCAATTATCTCATTCAGGCGGCGGGTCTTCTCCTCGGGAGAAACATCGTCAGGATAATTGCGGGCGGCAAGCGTTCCCGGACGCTCCGAATACTGGAACATGTAGGCATAGTCATAGCCCACCTCGCGCATCACGGAAAGCGTGTCCTGATGGTCCTGGAGGGTTTCACCGCAGAATCCGGCTATGATGTCGGTGGTGATGGCGCAGTCCGGCATCACCTCCCTGATCTTCGCCGCCCTGCCGAGATACCATTCCCGGGTGTAGCGGCGGCGCATCTTGACCAGCATGGTGTCGCTTCCCGACTGCACAGGAAGATGGATGTGGCGGCATATGTTGGGATATTTGGCCATGGTATATATCACCTTGTCGCTGATATCCTTCGGATGCGATGTGGAGAATCTCACCCTGAGTTGCGGGCCTATCGAGGCCACTCCTTCGAGAAGGTCGGCGAAATCCACGTCATTGCCGCCTTCCCTGTGCCAGAGATATGAGTCCACATTCTGGCCGAGAAGGGTTACCTCCTTGTATCCACGTCCGAAAAGGCCGCAGGCCTCGCGGATGATTGTCTCCGGGTCACGGCTTCTCTCGGCTCCCCTGGTATAAGGGACGACGCAGTAGGAGCAAGCATTGTTGCATCCGCGCATTATGGAAATGAAGGCGGAAACGCCGTTCTTGTCAATCCTGACCGGTTCGATATCGGCATAAGTCTCCTCACGGGACAGTTCGACGTTTATCTGAGGACGGCCCGGAGCGATTCTGGCCAGCATCTCCGGAAGGGAACGGTAAGAGTCAGGTCCTGCGACGAAATCCACCCTTCCGCTCTCGAGAAGCTTGTCCTTGAGACGTTCGGCCATGCAGCCCACTATTCCTGTCACGACACCTTCCCTGAGGCGTTTGCAGCCGTAGAACTGGTCTATGCGGCCCCAGATGCGCTGCTCGGCATTGTCCCTGATGGAACATGTATTCGCCATTATCACGTCCGCCTCGTCCATATTCTCGGTGCGGACATATCCCGCCTTGGCCAGAATGGAGAAAATGACTTCAGTGTCATTGACATTCATCTGGCAGCCGTATGTCTCGATATATACTTTTCCGCTTTCCATCGCTGTGATTCTTTATTCCCCGGGCATGCCGGGGCATTGATTTTTCACCTGCAAAGATATTACTTTTATCAATAATTATCTATATTTGTGTTTGATAGTATTTGATATTCCGTCCGCATTCCGCCAGCGGAACGGCGGAAATGCAAAGTGCAGTTTATGAGAAAATGGTTATTGGTCGCGGCTGCAGCATTGTGCATGATGATGGCTGCCGGCTGCGGTAAGATGAATGAAATCCGTCCCACATCCTTCAAACTGACGGAAATCACGCCGAGAGGCCTGAGGGGAATCAAGGCAGGAGCCCTGATAGGGGTGTACAACCCTTCCTCAACATTCACCCTGACAGACATATCAGGCTCGATATACTACAAAGGCACGAGATATGCTGATTTCACCGCAGATCCAGTGACGGTGAAGAAGAAGTCCTCCGGAGAATATGATGTCAGAGTGGAGGCCCGCCTTGCAGACGGGGTCTCGCTTCTCGAGGCATTGTCGATAGCCAACAATTACAGGAAGATTGACAAGAGCCAGGTTAAATTCGACGTGGACGCCAGAGTGAAGGCAAAAGGAATGAAGAAGAAGATTCAGCTCAGGCAGGTGGCTCTTGACCGGATATACAGATGAATATGGACATGAAAAAGATTATTGCAATAACATCGGCCCTGGCCATCGTCCTCCTCGGAGGGGCATGCGGAAACGTCTCGGCCCAGACACGCGAGACGGACTCCCTGGTTATCCGCCAGACTGCGACTCTCGACTCGGCCCTCGTGGGAAAATCAGTATTCAACATACTGGACGGCAGCACATACGGTGACGGGGAGGTGAAGATCCACCAGTCCCAGGCCATTACGGACGCCATGCGCAGGCATATTGAGAACAACCCTTCCAGAAAGCTCAGCGGATACAGGGTGAGGATTTTCTTCGTCAACAGCCAGAACGCGCGGAGCACATCGGAGCAGGTCATGAAGAAATTCATGCTCTCCTATCCGGGAGTGCCGGCATACAGGAGTTACCAGAATCCGTTCTTCAAGGTGGTGGCAGGAGATTTCAGGACGAAGTCGGAAGCCATGGAATTCCTCCAGAAAGTGAAACCGTCCTACCCCGATGCCATCGTGGTCAGGGAAAACATCGAGTTCCCGGCTCCGGACAGGCAGCACACCTACACCATCGACACGGTGAAGGTATCCAGATCATTTCCCCTCAATTAATCAATCCCGATATTTGCCATGCTCAAACAAGAACTAAGCCTCAAGCAGGTCCAGAAGCTTTCCCCGCTCCAGATCCAGACTATCAAGCTCATCGAGCTTCCGGTCCAGGAACTGGAACAGAGAATCCGCAAGGAGCTGGAGGAGAATCCTGTGCTGGACGATGACGCACCCGAGAGCAAGGAAGATGCCGACGATGACAACCAGCCGAGGGAAATCTCCCTGTCGGAGATCAAGGACGACGATTCCATCCCGGAATACAGGCTGAGGGTGAACAATTACGGCAAGGACGAACGGCCTCAATACAATACTTTCTCCGTCAAGGAGAGTTTCACCCAGAGTCTCATGGAGCAGCTCGGATTCCGCAATCTTTCAGAGCACCAATACAATATCGCGGCTTTTATCATCGGAAGCCTGGACGATGACGGATATCTGAGAAGGGATATCGACAGTCTCGTTGACGACCTCGCGTTCAGGATGAACATCGACACTGACGAGAAAGAGGTGACGGACATGCTGAAGGTGATACAGGAGTTCGACCCGCCGGGAATCGGAGCGAGAGACCTCAGGGAATGTCTGCTGATCCAGCTCAAAGGCTTGAAACAGACCGAAGAAGTGATCAATGCCAGGAGAATCGTGAGCGACTATTTCCAGGAATTCTCGAACAAGCATTTCCAGAGAATCATGGCGCGCCTCGGTCTGGATGAGACTGAGATGAAGGCTGCGATGGCCAGAATCGTGAAGCTGAACCCGTCTCCGGGTGGACAGATAGACGACTCGTACAATGACCAGGCCCAGCAGATTGTCCCGGATTTCGTGCTCGAACTGGAGGACGGGGAACTGAAGCTGAGCATGCCCCGGTTCTCCATCCCGGAGATACGCATCAACAAGAAATACGCTGACCTGCTGATGGAAGCAGCCACATCATCCGAGAGGCAGAAAAAGGAGGCGGCCACTTTCGTGAAGCAGAAGATGGACTCCGCAAAATGGTTCGTGGAGGCGCTCAAGCAGAGGCACAATACCCTGCTGAGCACCATGCAGGCCATAGTGGACTACCAGCATGATTATTTCATCGACGGGGACGAGTCGAATCTCAGGCCGATGGTACTGAAGGACATTGCCGCGAAGACCGGTTTCGACATATCCACGATTTCGAGGGTGGTGAACAGCAAATACATCGAGACCCATTTCGGAATCTTCCCGCTGAAGTACTTCTTCTCCGAAGGGCTTGAAAACCAGCAGGGAGAGGAGGTCTCCACGAGGGAGCTCAAGAAAGTCCTCCAGGAATGCGTGGACAAGGAGGACAAGCACAGGCCACTGACTGATGACCAGCTCGTCAACATCATGAACGAAAAGGGCTACAAAGTCGCGAGGAGGACAATCGCCAAATACCGGGACCAGCTCGGAATACCGAAGGCAAGGCTGCGCAAAGAGCTCTGACACAGGAAGGAATAACATTAAAACAAGATAATTATGGATCAGTACATACTCGCTCTCGACCAGGGTACAAGTTCCTCCAGGGCGATTGTCTTCGACCACGGGGGACGTATCTGCGCATCCGCACAGAAAGAATTCCCGCAGCATTTCCCAAAACCCGGCTGGGTGGAGCATGACCCGAAGGATATATGGTCCTCCGAGGCTTCCGTTGTGGCCGAGGCGATAACTTCTATGGGAATCAACGGGCTGAACATTGCCGGAATCGGCATCACGAACCAGCGAGAGACCACCATTGTATGGGACGCAGAGACGGGTGAGCCGGTTTACAACGCCATCGTATGGCAGGACAGGAGGACATCCGAATACTGCGATTCGCTCAAGGACCAGGGACTGACCGGTTTCATCCGCGAGAAGACCGGGCTTATCATCGATGCATATTTCAGCGCAACCAAGATAAGATGGATTCTGAACAACGTGCCCGGAGCGAGACAGAGGGCAGAGGCCGGAAAACTGCGTTTCGGCACGGTGGACACCTGGCTGATATGGAATCTCACGAGAGGAGGATGCCACGTGACCGATGTCAGCAATGCTTCGAGAACCATGCTTTTCAACATCCATACTCTGACCTGGGACAAGGAACTGCTGAATCTGTTCTGCATCCCGGAGTCAATGATGCCCGAAGTCCGTTCTTCCAGCGAAATTTACGGATATACCAAGACCACGATCTTCGCCCACGCAGTGCCTATTGCCGGAATTGCCGGTGACCAGCAGGCCGCCCTTTTCGGACAGATGTGCACGGCTCCCGGCTCGGTCAAGAACACGTACGGAACAGGCTGTTTCCTCCTGATGAACACAGGCGAGAAGCCTATCCTGTCAGAGAACAACCTCCTTACAACGGTGGCATGGAAAATCGGGGACAAGGTGAACTACGCCCTGGAAGGCAGCATTTTCGTAGCCGGTTCAGTAGTACAATGGCTTCGCGACGGGCTGGGGATAATCCAGTCATCCTCTGAAATTGAAGCACTTGCAATGACGGTGCCGGACAACGGCGGAGTATATTTCGTGCCTGCCCTCACAGGTCTCGGGGCTCCTTATTGGGACCAGTATGCGAAAGGCTGCATATACGGACTGACACGCGGAACCACGGCAGCGCATATAGCAAGGGCGGCATTGGAAGGCATCGCGTTCCAGACCATGGACATAGTCAATGCAATGGAGAAGGACGCCGGAGTGAAGCTTGCCGAGCTGAAAGTGGACGGAGGTGCTTCGAGGAACAATCTGATGATGCAGTTCCAGGCCGACATTCTCGGCACGAAAGTAATCCGCCCGAGGATAACGGAAACCACGGCGATGGGCGCATGCTACCTTGCAGGCCTTGCCACAGGCTACTGGAAGGATCTCGACGAGATACAGAAGCAGTGGACTGCCGAAACGGAATTCAGTCCGCTCGCCCCGGCCGAGAAGGTAATGAATCTCCGCAACGGATGGAGGGACGCTATCGGAAGGGCCCTCTCAGGAAAGAACGAATAATATCGGAACATCAATATGGAACTGACACTTTTCGACAAATGCGTGTTCGAATTCATCGGCACGATGGTGATGATTCTCCTTGGAGACGGTGTGTGCGCCGCCTGCACGCTTGAGAAATCCAAGGCCAAGGGTGCCGGATGGATAGTGATCACGATGGCCTGGGGATTCGCCGTAATGTGCGGAGTATTCATAGCAGGCCCATATTCCGGTGCTCACCTGAATCCGGCCGTGAGCCTCGGACTGGCGGTTGCAGGAAAATTCGAATGGGGATTCCTGCTTCCTTATTCCATTGCACAGATGCTCGGAGGATTCTGCGGAGCATTGCTCGTATATATCTTCTACTCAGATCATTACAAGGCCTCATCCGGCAATCCGGACGGGATGCTCGGGACATTCTGCACCATGCCGGCCATAGAGCACAAGAGTGTCAATCTTCTCAGCGAGTTCATTGCCACCTGCCTGTTAGTGTTCATAATCCTGGCCCTCGGCACATCCGGCAACACGGCGAACATAATGGGCACCACAATCTCGGAGGGAGGCTTGGGAGCATTCCCTGTCACCTACCTGATAATGGCTCTCGGAATGTCCCTCGGAGGCACCACAGGATATGCGATGAACCCGGCCAGGGACCTTGGGCCGAGATTCGCACATTTCATCCTGCCGATTGAAGGCAAGCGTGACAGCGGATGGGGCTACAGCTGGGTTCCGGTGGCAGGACCACTTCTCGGAGCCGTTGCAGCAGCCGGCCTGTTCCTGATTGTATATTGAGACTTTCAGATTGACTTGCAATGCAGGTATTCTCCGTCATATTGTCATTATTCTTGGCCCTGGTGATACTGGGGACAGTGATAGTCATAATATTCGATGACGGGGACTCCTCCAAGAAAATTGCATGGATATTGGTCATCACCCTGCTCCCGATTGTCGGACTTGTCCTCTATCTTATGGTGGGAATCAACCTCAGGCAGTCGTGGTTCTTCAAGAAGAAGCACAGGAAATTCATTGAGGTATTCGGGACGCGGGCCGGTGCGCAGGTGCATGAAATGCTGTTCGGGCATAATGCGGACAATCTCGTGAAACGCGAATACAAGACTCTCGCAAAGCTTCTCTCCACAGAGGGCTCCACATGCGTGACCAACGGCAACAGCCTGGAAATCATCACATCCGGGAGGCGGAAGTTCGACCTTCTCATGGAGGACCTCAGGAATGCCAAGGAATATATCCACATGGAATATTTCTATTTCCGTCAGGACAAGGGCAGCCAGCAGATTAAGGAAATGTTGATGCAGAAGGCCCGGGAAGGTGTGAAGGTGAGATTCATACATGAGAACATCGCGAATATTGCCATCCGCCCGAGGTATTACAACGAGATGAAGAAGGCCGGAGTGGAAGTAGTGAAATTCACAAAGCCGAGATGGCCTCTCGTGAATCTCGTGACGCAGCTCAACTACCGTGACCACAGGAAGATAGTGGTGATAGACGGAAAAATCGGCTACACGGGCGGCATGAACATCAGCGATGATTATTTCGTCAGGTGGAGGGACACCCATCTGCGGATTACAGGCAATGCCGTGGCCGGGCTGCAGTACAGTTTCCTGAATACGTGGATAACGGCCGACGGAGAAATCGACAATGATTTCTCAAGGTATTTCCCCATGTGTGCAGATTCCGGCACGGAATGCAGTTCCATGAAAATATGTGAACCGCCTGCAGAGAGCAGTTCGGATGACATGGAAGGCAACGGCATAGCTGAAGCTCTCGCAAAGGCTCCGATTCATAGCCTTGAAATGAACTTCAAGCTGAAAGGCAATGACCTGCTGATCCAGATAGTGCCGGACGAGCCGGAGTCAAGATGGGGAATCATCCACATGGGAGCAGTTTGGGCCGTGCAGCACGCGAAGAAATACATTTACATACAGACACCATATTTTGTCCCGCCGGAACCAATGCTGCAGGCTCTCCAATCAGCAGCCCTGAGCGGTGTGGATGTTAGGGTGATGGTGCCGAAGAAGGCTGACCTGTTCTTCATGGGGCCCGCCAACAGGTCATATTTCACGGAATGCCTCGAAGCCGGGGTGAGAATCTATGAACGTGAAGGCCGCTTCATCCATTCCAAGACTTTCGTGAGTGACGACTACCTTTCCGAAATAGGTTCGGCGAACATGGATTTCCGGAGTTTCAATCTGGACTATGAACTGAACGCCTACATATACGATGTCACCGCAGCCAAGGTCAACAAGGCCATTTTCCTGAAAGACATGGAGGCCTCCAGGGAAGTTACTCTCGAGGAATGGATGCGGAGACCGCTGTACAGGAAAATCGTGCAGCGCATCATAAGGTTGTTCGCCGCTCTGCTGTAACAGCCCTGAGACCATTATTTTCCGAGGAACTTGCTGTCGAGATATGCCTGGAACATTTCCTTGTACATATCCCCGATCGGCACGATCATGCCATTTTCCAGCGACACACGGCCGCGGGAGACCTCGTTGATTTTCTTGAGATTGATGATATAAGATTTGTGTATGCGCATGAAAGAGGACGGAAGACGGTCCTCCAGTTTCTTCATGCTCATGAGAATGACATACTGGGAATCCTGCGATTCGGTGTGGATCTTGAGGTACTCGCTCATTCCCTCGACGCATACGATTGAAGGGATGCTGACACGCACAACCTTGTAGTCGGTCTTGAAGAATATTGCATCATCATAGTCCGCTCCGGACACTGCAACGGCGCCTGAACGGAGAATGTACTGAAGCCTGACCTTCTCGGCAGCCTTGATGAAGCTGTCGCATGAATAAGGCTTGAGCAGATAATCTGCAGCATTGAGCTTGTATCCTTCCAGCGCATAGTCCGGTCTGTCGGAGATGAACACCAGAATCGGCGGTGTAACGAGGGAACGCACAAAATCAATCCCGTTCTCTTCAGGGAGATTGATATCTATGAATACCGCATCAACGATATTCTCTTCAATATACGTCCTTGCTGAATCCATATCGGAGCAAGATCCGACAAGCTGGAGAAAAGGGACCTTGGTGATATAAGTCTCCAATTGTTTCAACGCGGCTGGGTCTGCATCAATCGCAATGCAACGTATCATAGCTTATACGTTTAAAAAAGAGATGCCTGGGCAATAGCACCCGGGCACCTCTTCAGTCAGAAAAATTAAAATGCGTATCTTACGCTGATTGTCGGGATGAATCCGTAAGAGATTCCATCCTTGTAGAATTCGCCGTCACAGAATCCGAATGTAGGACGCAGGTCAGCGGAAAGCTGCAGAGGGAACCAGAACTCGTATTCGAGGCCGATCTGTCCGACTACTCCGAAGAAGAATTTCCCGGTCTTGTCGTTGTATGCTGCGGTACCGAGAGTGACACCGGGACCTGCATACCATGCCCAGGAGCCTCTCGGACTCCATGAAGGCTGCGCAAAAACGAAGTTATAGATACCTGTAGCCTTGAATCCGATGTCGCTGAGACCCCAGATTCCCGCATTCACCTCGATGAAATTAGGATCTCCGAGATAATGCTGATAGCTGGCCTCGACACCATAGCCGAGACGGCCTCCGATTGCCTTAGGCTGGGCGGATGCAGCAACTGCAAATCCGAGCACTGCCGCAATGATGATTAGCGTCTTTTTCATAATCGTCCAAAATTTAAACAAACAATCCATGAGATATCACAATCCCGAAAACAAATATAAGCAATATCTGCCGTATTGTGATGTCCCAAAAGTCGCAACAATTACTATACCATTCCGGAGAAGCCCATGAACGCCATGGCGAGGATGCTGACAGTCACGAGAGCGATAGGAACACCCTTGAACGCTTTCGGGACATCATTCAGTGCAAGCTGCTCACGCATTCCCGAGAACAGGACCATTGCAAGTCCATAGCCGAGGGATGTCGCGAATGCATATATCACTGACTCGCCGAGACCCAGCATATGGGACTCTCCTCCGAATGTGAACTCCTTGGTAACCACCGTGATAGCCACACCGAGAACGGCGCAGTTGGTGGTAATCAGAGGGAGGAAGATACCGAGGGCCTGATACAGGGACGGACTCACCTTCTTGAGCACGATTTCGACCATCTGCACGAGGGCAGCTATGACCAGGATGAAGGATATGGTCTGAAGGAACTCAAGTCCGAGCGGCACGAGCAGGAAGTTGTTGAGCAGATAAGTGACAATAGTCGCAAGTGTGATCACGAAGCAGACTGCTGCGGACATTCCGGAAGCTGTGGAGAGTTTGTTGGACACTCCGAGGAACGGGCAGATGCCGAGGAACTGCGCCAGTACGATATTGTTGACGAATATCGCCGATACTATGATAAGTAAAATTTCCATAATCCGTTATTGTTTCTTGGCAATCTTGTTGAACAGAACCATGAGATAGCCCAGCACCAGGAAGGCGCCCGGAGCCATCACGAATGCGAGGATGCCGTCACCCGGGATGAACTTGAAGCCGAATGCGGAACCGCTTCCGAGAATCTCCCTTACAAGTCCGATGACGGTGAGGGAGCAGGTGAATCCGAGGCCGACTCCGATTCCGTCAAGGGCGGAATCAAGGATGCCGTTCTTGTTGGCAAACGCCTCAGCGCGGCCGAGGACGATACAGTTCACCACTATGAGAGGGATGAAGAGTCCGAGAGTTGCATATATTCCCGGTGTGAAAGCCTGCATAAGGAACTGGAGCACTGTCACGAAAGTGGCAATTACCACGATATATACAGGGATATGCACCTTGTCCGGCACCGCAGGGGCGATGGCAGAGATAGCCATGTTCGAAAGGACGAGCACGAAAAGGGTGGCAAGTCCCATACTGAGTCCGTTGACCGCCGATGTGGTAGTGGCCAGGGTAGGGCACATTCCGAGGAGCAGGACGAATGTCGGGTTGTCCTTGATGAGGCCCTTGGTTATAAGCTGTAATTTTGTCATGATCTTGTCCTCCTTCATTCTGCCTGTGAATCGGAAATCGGCATAGGAACGCCTGCAAGGGCATCCACGGCATTCTTCACGGCAAGAGCATAGGCCCTTGAAGTGATGGTGGAAGCCGTGATGGCATCCAGGTCGCCGCCGTCTTTCCTGACAGCAAGTTTGCCGTCCACTGCGTCGAAATTGTTGAACTGTCCGTAGAAATGCTCGTCAGTATTGCACTTGGCGCCGAGACCCGGAGTTTCCGAATGCGCGAGCACTGAAGTATTGTACACTATGCCTCCCGGAAGCACACCCACCATCAAGGTGAGAGGGCCGCCGAAGCCTATTGTGGTGGATTTCACCGCGAATGCGATGGTCTCGCCGTCCTTGACACACTCATAGTACTCGGACTTGATTCCGCCTACTTCAAGTTCCCGGGCTTCGGAAATCTCTCCGCCTTCAGGGAGCACCTTGGAGATGGAAGCCTTGAGAATGGCGGCATTGGTTTCTGCAATCGGAGCAGCCGTAAGGGCATACACACCTGCGAGGACCGCAGAACATATAAGGCAGGTGCCGAAAAGGCAGAGTGCCATGTTTTTGAGGTTTGAAGCTGCTGCCATGTTATTTCCTCCCGTATTTTTTCTGATGGCACCACCTGTTGATAAGCGGAACCGTCGAGTTCATTATGAGAATGGCGAACGACATTCCTTCAGGATATGAGCCGAAGTAACGGATCATCATCGTGATGAAGCCGATGCCGATACCGAATATGATGCCTCCCCTGACGCTCATCGGCGAGGTAACATAGTCTGTTGCCATGAAGCATGAGCCCAGAATCATACCTCCGGAAAGAAGGTTGAATACAGGGTCGGTGAAACGGGAAGGATCAGCAAGCCAGAAGATGAGAGAGGTCAATGCCACGGTAGCCCAGATGGAAAGGGTGATATGAGGCCTGATGACCTTGCGCACGAGCAGATAGACAAATCCGGCGAGCAGGGCCAGTGCAGAAATCTCGCCTACGGAGCCGCCGATATTGGCAAGAAGCATCTGTCCATAACTGAAACCGTTCTCAGCCATGATGGCCTGTATGCTCTGTCCTGATATGATTCCCTCGTTGATGAGGCCAAGAGGCGTGGCTCCGGAAACCGCGTCAATACCGAAGAGGCCGCCTGGAATCTGCCAGTTGGTCATATATGCCGGGAATGAGATGAGCAGGAATACACGGCCTGCGATTGCAGGATTGAAGAGGTTCTGTCCGAGTCCGCCGAACGTCATCTTGGCGACTGCGATTGCGAACAGAGCACCGAGGAATACCACCCACCAAGGCGTAGTGGAAGGCAGGTTCAGCGCGAGAAGGACACCGGTCACTATGGCCGACCAGTCCCCTACCGTACAGCTCTTCTTGAGTAAATATTTAGTAATCAGATACTCGAGCAGCACACAGGAAATGATGCTGACACCGAGCACGATGATTTCACCGAGTCCGTAGAAGATGACCGACACGATCACCGCCGGCATCAATGCGATCACCACGTCACGCATTAGCGACTTGGTGGAGACCGCTGCATGGAGATGCGGATTCGGGGATACCAAAAGTCTGTTCATTATA
This sequence comes from Candidatus Cryptobacteroides sp., assembly GCA_051869955.1. GTDB lineage: Bacteria > Bacteroidota > Bacteroidia > Bacteroidales > UBA932 > Cryptobacteroides. The sequence continues at coordinate 37,216 of JBJEBJ010000013.1, read as the reverse complement.
TTTCAATGGTTTATTGTTCAACTTATTTCTTCTCAGCCTTGGCTGCTTCAGCGGCTGCCTTGGCAGCGGCGGCACGTGCCCTGATAATTCCCATTACCTTGACCTTGCCCTGACGGATGATGTCCAGGAGCGGGATGTAGGCAGGGCAGCTGTAGAGGCAGCATCCGCATTCGATGCAGTCCTGAACGGCGTTCTCCTCCAATGCCTCGGCATTGTCAAGCCTTGCATATTTCTGGAGCAGGAACGGCTCGAGACCCATAGGACAAGCCTGGGCACATTTTCCGCAACGTATGCAGTTTGTCTCCGGCTGGCGCTCAGTCTGTTCAGCTGTAAGGAACAGAAGCGCGGACGTTCCCTTGAGGGTGGCTGCATCGAGATTCGCTATAGCTTTTCCCATCATAGGGCCGCCGCTTATCACCTTCACGGCATTCTCAGGCATTCCGCCAGCATGCTCGATGATATATGAAATCGGTGTTCCCACCCTTACGAGGTAATTGTGCTGGCGCTCCATAGGAAGGCAGTCTCCCGTGACGGTCACCGAGTTGTCCACGATAGGCTTGTTCTTCTGCACAGCATCATAGACTGCGAGGGCAGTTGCAACGTTCTGCACCACGGCACCTACGTCAATCGGAAGGGCCCCGGACGGAACCTGACGTCCCATGACAGCGTCAATAAGCTGTTTCTCACCGCCTTCCGGATATTTCTTCATGAGACTCATAACTGAGATTCCCTCGAATTTCGGGGACTTCTTCCTGAGGGTCTCAAGGACGGAAGTGATATGGCTGATGGCCTCCGGCTTGTTGTCCTCTATGGCAATTGTGGCCTTGTCCACTCCGAGTACCTGCTTGATGATGGCCACACCGGTCACCACCTGCTCTCCCTTCTCGAGCAATGTGCGGAAATCGGAAGTAAGATACGGCTCGCACTCACATCCGTTGATGATGAGCATTTCGCATTTCTTTCCCGGAGGAGGGGCAAGCTTGACATGGGTCGGGAACGTGGCACCGCCGAGTCCAACGACTCCGCCGAGCCTGATCTTGTCCATGATCACCTTGTTGTCATCCGTAAACTCGGTCACGAGAGTATCGGAAGTGTCGATTCCGTCAGCCCACTCGTCACCCTCCACCTGGATCTCAATGCAAGTCTGCCAATTGCCTGCAAGGTCCTTGCGCGGGGCGATTGACTTGACCGTTCCGGAAACGGATGAATGGATATATGCCGATACGAATCCGCCCGGCTCTGCGACAGGCTGTCCTGTCTTCACTTTGTCACCCGGGGCCACAATCGGTTTCGCCGGAGCTCCGATATGCTGTGCCACGGATATATATACCACAGGCGGAGTCGGGAGCACCTCGATGGCGCAGCCTCTTGATATCTTGCTGTCAGCGGGATGGACACCGCCTATTGAGAATGTTCTTTTCATGTTTCCTCCTCCTTATTCTTTTACTGTCGGTTCTGCAGCAGCCTTAGCAGGAGCGGGAGCAGCAGTCTCCGGCTGCACTGGTACAGGGGCCGGTTTAGGAGCCGGAGCAGCAGCCGGTGCTGCAGGTTTGGCAGCAGTGGCAGCCGGCTTGGCGGCCGGTTTCGGGGTCCTGTCCACAGGTTTAGGGAAATTCACATCATGGATTGCACCTGTAGGGCATGCAACCACACATTTGCGGCAAAGTTTGCATTTCGCGAAATCAATATATGCTACATTTCCTTCAACGGTGATGGCATCATGAGGGCAGTTCTTTGCACAGATTCCGCATCCGATGCAGGCAGCCTTGCAGGCTTTCCTTGCTACCGGACCCTTGTCCTTGTTCACGCAGGAGACATAGACACGCATTCCGCGAGGGCCCTTGTTGCGCAGCTCGATGATACCCTTAGGACAAGCCTTCACACAGGCTCCGCAGGCTACGCACTTGCTTTCGTCCACTACAGGAAGTCCGGTCTCCTCATCCATTGAGAGAGCCCCGAACTGGCAGGCTGACACGCAGTCCCCGCATCCAAGACATCCGAATGCGCAAGCGGTGTCACCGGCATAAAGAGCGGCTTTCACCTTGCAGGATTTCATCCCGCCATACTCATTGATTTTCGGCCTGTTGGCACAGGTTCCGTTGCAGCGGACAACTGCCACCATAGGCGCTTTCTCCACCATCTCGTAGCCGAGAATGGAAGCGACCTTCTGCATCACGGCATTGCCTCCGACGGGACAATAGTTGTTGTCCAGATTCGGAGCCTTCACAGCCGCTTCAGCAAAAGCACGGCAGCCTGCAAAACCGCATCCGCCGCAATTCGCGCCCGGCATCACCTTCTCAACTTCATCGATTCTGGGATCCTCCTGGACCTTGAACTTTTCAGCCACAAGGTAGAGAACGACCGCCAGCACCAGTCCGAGAACGGCGATGATCACGATAGTCCAGATAATTGTTGAAGTCATCATTGTTGATATTAATAATTGTTTTCCTTTCTTACAGTAAAAGCATATTCACCGGCAAAGCGGCCTCTCGAAAAATAGAGGATGAGATAATAGAGAGCAACTCCGCCGAGTCCGGAAAGCCCTGCGTACAATTCTCCCAGACCTGTATAGGAAAGACCGATGCAAAGGGCCACCAGAATCAGAAGAGGGACGACATATGCCGCCAATACTGCACGGAGACCCATGGAAGGGGCGAGGAGCACGTCCACTGTTTCTCCCGGAGAGAACGTTGAAGGTTCGGCCACCTTGACCTCCACCACCTTGGACACGGCTTCGGACATGCTGCACAATCCTGCGGCATGACATGCGGAGCAGGCTGACTGGGAGACAATCTCGACGGAGACCACGTTTCCGTTCACTCCCAGGACCTTGCCTTTATGTGATATTTCTTTTCCTGAAGCCATATACGATGTCAAAATCCGTTATTGTCAAACTCCCCGGCAGATGACATGAAATCATCGGATGAAGACGGGTAATCGCTGTTCATCCTGGACTCGAATGTATTGGTCAGGCTTTCGCTCTGGTCCACGAACTTCAGCTGGGAGCCCTTGAACTTCATCGGAATGGTGTCAATCTGGCCGTTACGGTTCTTGGCTATAATGATTTCCGTATACTCCTTGTCCTCCACCGTGTCGCCCAGGCCGATTGCGTCCGGACGGTGCACGAACAACACGATATCCGCATCCTGCTCAATGGAACCTGATTCACGCAAGTCACTGAGCATCGGGCGGTTGTTGCTGTTTCCCCTCTGGACGGAGTTTCGGGAGAGCTGGGAGAGAGCCATAATCGGAATCTCAAGTTCCTTGGCAGTGCCCTTGAGCATTCTGGATATGGCTGCCACCTCCTGCTCACGCATTCCGCGGAGTTCAGGAGGCCCCTGCATTAGCTGCAGATAGTCGACCACTATGAACCGCACTCCCTTGGATTTCACGAGACGCTTGGCCTTGGTGCGGAATTCCATGATAGAAATGCCCGGAGTGTCATCTATATATATCGGGGCCTTGGCGAGAGCCTTGATGCTGTAGTCGAGCTGGTCCCAGTCCCGCTCCACGAGCTTGACACCGCCCTTGATCTTGTCCGCCTCGAGTCCAGACTCGCTGGTCATGAGACGTTTGACAAGCTCCAGGGCCGACATCTCGAGCGAGAATATGGCGACAGGCATATTGTTGTCAACGGCCGCATTGCGCAGTACATTGAGGGCAAATGCTGTCTTTCCGACTGACGGGCGCGCCCCGAGGATGATCAGGTTCGATTTCTGCCATCCGAGCGTATATCTGTCAAGCGATGCATAACCAGAAGGCACACCGCTGATTCCGGACTGTGACTGAAGTTCCTCAAGCTCGTTCATTGCGGTCTTGAGGACAGAACCTACGTCCTGGACATCCTTCCTGACATTGTTCTGGATCGCGGCGAAGACCTTGGACTGGGACATGTCAATCAGGTCATCGACACTCTCCGAATCATCGTACGCCCCTTTGAGAATATCGTAAGCAGCAGTGATGAGATCCCTCTGGATACACTTCTGCTTCAATATCTTGATGTAATACTCGACATGTGCCGCAGCTCCGATCTTCTGGGACATCGCGGCCAGGGCGATGGTTCCGCCGACCGCCTCGAGGTTTTTCTGGGACTGAAGCTTCTGGGATACCGACAGAAGATCCAGGGCCACATGCTCGTTCACGAGAGCAGTCATGGCCTCGTATATCATTCTGTGCTTCGGGTCATAAAAGCAGCTCGGAGTGAGCTCCTCCATGGCCTCGTCCACACACCCCGGTTCAATCAGGAGTGCACCGAGCACGGCCTCCTCGAAATCCAGGGCCTGAGGCGGCTTGTTGCCCATCTCAAGTCCCAGCGCATCGAGGTTCACTTCCCTGGCAGCTTTTGCCCTGCTGTTCTTCTTTGGCTCCGGCATACCGTATCAGGATTCAGGCCTCCTCGGATTCGATCGTATTGCTTACAATGATACGTCCGCAATGCTCGCAGATCACGAGCTTTTTGTTGGAAGCTATGTCAATGAGTCTCTGAGGGATGATGGTATTGAAACATCCTCCGCAGGAGTCGTTGTTGAAGACGCTCACCACTGCGAGATGATTGCGCTCGCTCTTGCGTATGCGCTCATACGCGCTCATGGTTCGTGCGTCAATCTTCGCTGCGCATGCCTCCCTTGCCGAAAGCAGTTCCTTCTCCTCCTTGGCCGTGGACTCCACGATGGTGGAAAGTTCCTCCTTCTTGGCCTTGAGGTCGTCATTCCTTACGGCAATGTCTTCCTTCAGGTCAGCGAGTTCAGCCTTCTTGGAAGCGATAGCGTCCTTGGTATCCACCACGTTCTTCTGCGCAATCTTCTTCAGGAGCTCCTGATTCTCAACCTCTTTGGAAAGAGAATCATACTCACGGCTGTTGGTGATGCTGTCCATCTGAGCCTTGTATTTGTCGATGGCGGTGTCGCACTCCACAATCTCATGCTTGAATGTGGTGATGGAAGCATTGAACGCCTCGATTTCAGATGTGATCTGGGCTGCGGCAGCCTTCATCCCGGCTACTTCGTTCTCGAGATTCTCCACCTCGACAGGAAGCTCTCCGCGGAGCTGAAGGATCTTGTCAATGGCTGAGTCCGCTTTCTGAAGCGCATAAAGGGTCCTGAGCTTCTCCTCGACGCTCAGTTCCGAATCAGCGAAATTCTTCTGGATTGATACGAAAGTCTCCCTCTGGTCAATAGGAGTCTCGACTTTCTTGATTTTTTTGGCCATATCTAATATAATTATATTTCTGTCCCAGGTGTCCGGAGCTACATGTAATACACCGGATTGCTCTTCATCAGTGCCGGACTGATGCGAATTGCAAAGTTAGGAAAATTTTTCCGTATCAAAGAAAATAATATTTGAACTATATCCACTTCACTCTCGAAATGGCCTATGTCCATAATCATGAAATCATTGTCCGTGAAGAAATTATGATATGCAATATCCCCGGACAGAAAAAGCTGGGCCCCTGATTTCCTCGCAGCCGGGATCAATGATGCTCCGCTTCCGCCGCACATCGCCACCCTGCTCACCGGCACATCCGGGAATTTCGAGCAGCGAACCGTTTTCAGGGAAAACTTCTCCTTGACGAGCCTCACCGCCTCCTCCGGACTTACCGGAACAGGCATGTCACCCACGGTACCGAGTCCGGTTCCTTCCCCGTCCTCGTCGAGTATCCTGACGTTGACAAGACCAAGCCTCGATGCCATGGCCCCGCTGACGCCGGCAATAACCTTGTCTGCAGTCGTATGGGCCGCATATACGGCAATTCCGGACCGGACAGCCTTCATGACGGCACGTCCTGTCAGGGTTTCCCCGTTGATTCTCTTCATCGCATGGAATATCAGCGGATGATGGGTTATAACCATGTCTGCGCCCCATTCCGCAGCTTCGTCAATCAATTCCGGAGTGCAGTCAAACCCGAGCAGTACCTTGTGGACCTCGTCTTCAGGTGAACCGATGACGAGACCGCTGTTGTCCCATTCCTCCTGTATGCCAAGCGGGGCAAATGCCTCCATGACATCTGTTATATCCTTGACTGTCATATCTTCGTTCCTTTTTATAATGAATCACGGATTTCCTTCAACTGGCTGCGTATTTCCCTGAGACAGTTGATGGCCTTGACACGGTCCTCCACGCTCTTCCTGTCGGAAGCAAGCCTGGACGCAGCTCCCTGAAGGGTCATTCCGTTCGACTTTACCAGAAGGTGGACCTGCTTCAGGACCTCGACATCATCCGGGGTGAACATCCTGTTGCCCTTGCCGTTCCTGCGGGGCTTGATATATCTCGAGAAATAATCCGACCAGAAACGCACTAAGGAGACATTCTCCCCGAGCATCTGCGCAACTTCTCCGATAGAATAATACAGACGTTCCATACTATTGATTATTAATCCATTGACTGTCCTGTGGTCGCGGCCATGAAAGCCGCCTTGGCATATTCCTCCGGCGTGAATGAAGCGAAAAAGAAATTGACCGGGTCCATCACCTCTCCGTCCCGGAGCACCTCGTAATGAAGATGAGGGGCGAATGAATTTCCGGAAATCCCCACGCTCGCTATTTTCTTTCCCGCCGTGACTTTCTCTCCCTTGCGGACTACAATGTCCTGCAGATGGGCATATCTGGTCACATATCCGCCTTCGTGGGTAATCTCCACGACATTTCCGAGTCCTTTCCCTGACTTCTTCACGTCAGACACCACGCCAGTTCCGGAAGCAAGTACAGGAGTTCCCTGTCCCACAATGAGATCCACCCCGTTGTGCTGGGACATGACCTTGTAGAAAGGATTCATCTTCTGGCCCACTGAAGCCCCTACCTGTGCGAATTTCAATTCAGGAAGAGGAACGGACATCGGGGGCATTACCCCTTGTCCGGAAGCAGCGTTCCTGAAAATCTGCAGGAAGCCCGAATCCACCGATTCTGCCGTCCTTGCGAGTACTGCGGCCTTTCCGCTAGTGTATTCCACCATGTCCTTGTCAGGAATCGAATCACCGGCAAAGACGAATGTCATAGAGCCTATCGGATCCATCTGGGGTGCCTGAGCATGGAAAAGTCTCTCGTAGATGGCATCATCCCTGCGTCTCAGGTCCTTGAGGACATCCGATATGAGCTGTTCCTTCTCCTTCATCTGCGGATACAGTTTCTCATACATGCGGTTCTCCCTCTTGAGCCTGCGCTCCTCCTCGGTATTCAGGAAAAATGAGAAGACAAGGTAATAGAAAGCCGCAAGCGAGACTGTCGCCACGAGCCATTTCAAGGTAGTGCGCACCATTCCCCATACGGAATGGGTCACTTTCCTCAGATTGAAATCCTTGTCAAATTCATATCGGTTCTTCATCGGAGACCTCCCTGATTACCTGTAAGGACGGAATCTGGATGACATTATGTTTTCCGATTCTTCCGCTACCTTGGTGACCATCGACGAATATTCGTCAAGAGGCATGGTCATGTCGAAATAGTTGTATGGATTCACATAACGTCCCCTGTAAATGACCTCGTAATGGAGATGCGGGCCGGTGGACCTGCCGGAATTGCCGGTTTCACCGATGCACTCCCCGCGCTTGAGTTTCATTCCCTCTGCCACATAGACCACTTTCAGATGGGCATAACGGGTCTTGTAGCCGAAGCCGTGGTCGATGAGGACGGAATTGCCGTAGCCGAAGAGTTCGAAACAGACAGACTCTACGGTCCCTTCGCCGGTCGCATAGACAGGATTTCCCGGCTTGCATGCGAAATCGAAACCGGTATGCATCTTGGAAACTCCGGTAATCGGGTCGGACCTGTAGCCGAACGAGCTGGACATCCTGTACTTGGTGTCGTCAGGCGCAATCGGCGGTACAGCTGGGATACATGAGGCCATGTCTCCGGCCTTCTTTGACATTGCCTCCACCTCATCGTAGGAACGGCTCTGGACATAAGTCTTCTTGGTGAGCACGTCAAGACGGACAGTAGTACGTCTCAGCAGGGAATTCTCCGGTAGCGCATCAAGGAACTCATACCGGTTCACTCCGCCAAATCCGGCATTGCGCACCTCGTCCGGTATTACATTCATTCCGAATATGTTCCTGTATATCTCGTCATCTCTTATGCCGAGCCCCTCGAGAGAGGCGTCGTAGATGTCCATCTGCCTGTTCATCAGCTCCATCCTGGAAATCCATCTGGCATTTGTCTTCTTCAGGAGAACCGTCTTCGGGAGTTCCAGTCCGAATACGTCGGTGGCCAGCCAGAAGTATACGGACGACAACGCAATGCTTGCGGCTACAAGCATCACGATCTTCGTCACACGGGACTTCGCGGAGACCTTCTCTATTTCGTAAAGGAGGGTCTCCGGGTTGAGTTTATACCTTTTAAATTCAGACATATTTTGCAAATATAATCTTTTTTGAGAAAAAAGTTATAATTTTGCCGTTTGTTCGGGTACCGGACGGTGCCTGCAGGCACGAAAACCGTGCCGGAATCAATAAGGAAACAACTATATGATGACATCTAACGAAATAAGACAGAAATTCCTGGATTTCTTCGCATCCAAGGGGCACACCGTAGTGCCGTCCGCACCTATGGTCGTAAAAAATGACCCGACTCTCATGTTCACCAACGCCGGAATGAACCAGTTCAAGGATATTTTCCTCGGAAATGCAACTCCCAAGTCAAGCCGTGCGACGGACTCACAAAAATGCCTGAGGGTCAGCGGAAAACACAATGACCTGGAGGAAGTGGGCCACGATTCCTACCATCATACGATGTTCGAGATGCTCGGCAACTGGAGCTTCGGGGACTATTTCAAGACCGAGGCCATAAGCTGGGCCTGGGAACTCCTCACCGAAGTGTACGGCATCGACAAGACCAAACTGTACGCCACTGTGTTCGAAGGCAGCGCCGAAGACGGCACATCCATGGACGAGGAAGCAAGGCAGACATGGCTGAAATATCTTCCTGAAGATCATGTGCTTCTCGGGAACAAGCACGACAATTTCTGGGAGATGGGTGACACCGGCCCGTGCGGACCTTGCAGCGAGATCCATATCGACCTCAGGAGCGACGAGGAGATTGCCGCAGTCCCGGGACGTGAGCTCGTGAACAAGAGCAATCCGCTCGTAATCGAAATCTGGAATCTCGTGTTCATGCAGTACAACAGGAAGGCAAACGGGGAACTTGAACTTCTCCCTACCCACAACATTGACACCGGAATGGGATTCGAGCGCCTTTGCATGGTGCTCCAGGGCAAGAAGAGCAACTATGACACGGATGTATTCACCGGCATGATCCACAGGATCGAGGAGCTTTCCGGACATTCATACGGTGAGTCTGGCAAGACAGGAGTCGCAATGCGTGTAATCGCCGACCATATCAGGGCCATCAGCTTCTCCATTGCCGACGGCCAGCTTCCTTCCAACGTGAAAGCCGGCTACGTCATCAGGCGAATCCTCAGGAGGGCCGTCAGGTACGGTTACACATTCCTCGGGTTCAACGAACCGTTCCTCTGCAGACTCGTGCCGCAGCTCGTGGAGGACATGGGCGGGGCATATCCTGAGCTCAGGAGCCAGCAGATGCTCATGGAGAGCGTCATAAGGGAAGAGGAATTCGCATTCCTCCGCACCCTCGACAGGGGCATCAGGCTCATGGACGACTATCTCGAGAAATCTGCGGCTACCAAACTCATCAGCGGCAAGGACGCATTCATCCTCTACGACACATACGGATTCCCGATTGACCTTACCGAACTCATCGCATCCGAAAACGGATACAAGGTGGACCTCGATGAATTCAATGCAGAGCTCCTCAAGCAGAAGGAGAGAGCACGCCAGGCCACATCCAACGAATTCGGGGACTGGATCCAGTACCACAACGGCGAGGCGGTAGAGTTCCTCGGATACGACTGGACGGACATCGAAGGCGCGAGCCTCGTGAAGCAGCGTACCGTGAAGCAGAAGAACAAGGTAATGTACCAGCTCGTGTTCGACCGCACCCCGTTCTATGCCGAAATGGGCGGACAGGTAGGTGACACGGGATATATAGAGTCCGAGAGCGGAGAGAGAATCAACATCCTCAACACCGTCAAGGAGAACGACCTCACGATTCATATTGCAGAGCGGATTCCGTCTGACTGCACAGAGGCTTTCTCACTGCATGTGGACAAGGGAAGGCGCCTGAAAATCACGGCCAACCATACTGCGACACATCTTCTCGACCATGCCCTCAGGGAGGTGCTCGGAACACATGTGGAGCAGAAGGGTTCATTCGTCGGCCCGGACTATTTCCGCTTCGACTTCTCGCATTTCTCCAAGATGACGGACGAGGAGCTCGAAAAGACGGAACGTATTGTCAATGAGCTTATCAGGGCGAATTATCCGCTTGAGGAAAAGAGGGACGCAACCATGGAGGAAGCCAATGCAATGGGAGCAATCGCACTGTTCGGCGAGAAATACGGGGACACCGTCAGGGTGGTGAAATTCGGGGATTCCGTAGAGCTCTGCGGAGGAACACACGCACAGGCAACCGGACAGATAGGAATGTTCACGATCATTTCCGAAGGTGCCGTGGCTGCCGGTGTAAGGCGTATCGAGGCCCTCACGGGAGATGCCGCATGGTCACATTACAAGATAATCAAGGAGTCCGTCAAGAACGCCAGGGCTTTCTTCAACAACACCCCTAATCTCAGCGAAGCCATCAAGAAGCTCATCGACGAGAATACCGGATACAAGAAGGAAATCGAGGACTTCCTGCACGAGAAGACTGCCCAGATGGCCGAGAAACTCGTAAATGAGGCCAAGGAGATAAATGGTGTGAAAGTCGTGGAGTTCACCAGCCCGGCTGACCCGAACATTATCAAGAACGCCGCTGCCATCCTCCAGAAAAAGATGGAGAACTTCATGTTCGCCGGAGCATTCGAGTTCGAAGGCAGGCCTAATCTCGTGCTGATGTATTCACCTGACCTCGTAGCCAGGGGCAAGAATGCCGGAAAGGATATCCGCGAAGCCGCGAAATGCATCCTCGGAGGCGGTGGCGGCCAGCCTGGACTCGCAACGGCCGGAGGAAAGAAAGCCGAAGGCCTCAAGGACGCCCTGTCCATGATGACCGAACTCGGCACATGCTGAGCCCCTGTCAGGGGAAACTGAAATACGACACAACGCATCATCGATGAAGAAACTCGACCAGTTCATAGTGAAATCCTTCGTGGGACCGTTTGCCGGCATCCTGCTGATAGTCGTTTTCATCATGATGATGCAGTTCCTGTGGGTTTACATAGACGAGCTCGTAGGCAAGGGCCTGGGGCTCAAGATTATACTGGAATTCCTCGGATGGGGCAGCGCCACGATGTTGCCTTTGTCCCTGCCGCTTGCCACCCTGCTGGCTTCCGTAATGACGGTGGGCCAGCTTGCGGAGAACAACGAGTTGATTGCGATGAAGGCTGCGGGAATCTCCCTGACAAGGATTCTTACCCCGCTTATCATCTGTGCGTCAATCATTTCCGTTATCGCCTTTTTCACCGTGAACAACCTGGTCCCGGTAGCCTTCAACAAGATATACACCCTCAGGGACGACATCGGAAGGACGAAGGAGGAGATCAACATCCCGACAGGCACTTTCTATGACGGAATCGACGGATACGTGCTTCGGATCGACCGGAAGGACGACAAAAGCGGGATGATGCACGGGGTGCTCGTGTACGACCATACAGGCGGGAAGGGCAATACCAGCGTGACGATAGCGGATTCCGCCATGATGAAGATGTCGAAGTCCAAGGACTATCTGACATTCCAGCTTTACAGCGGAATCAACTATCAGGAGACCAACAAGATAACCTATCGCGACACCTCTCTCCAGCTGCAGAAGATCACCTTCTCGAAGCAGGAGATGATCATACCCCTCGAGAACTATGCCTTCCAGAAATCGGAAGACGCCAAGTTCGGCAATCAGGTGAAGGCCATGACTCTCTCGCAGCTCAGCCACGGCAAGGACTCGCTAACGAGGCTCAACGATTCCACGAGAGCAGTCAACATCGCGGAGTTCCTAAGCCGGAAACATCTGCGCTATGCAGACCAGCTTGACACCGCATCGCATTTCCAGGGAAGCACTCCTTTCAAGGCTTCCGGCATGCTGAAATGGAAGGACGACTCGGCAGAACTGCGGGCATACGAGTCCGCTGCCAATGTGGCAAGGGAAATACGGCAGCAGATGATGGGATACGAGAATGACGTGTACAGCTATATCTATATTCTCAGGAGGACGGATGTCGAATTCCTGAAGAAATTTGCGGAAGCGCTGGCATGTTTCATCCTGTTCTTCATCGGAGCTCCTCTCGGGGCATTCATCAGGAAAGGAGGCCTGGGAGTGTCGGCAATCATTGCCGTGCTGTTCTTCGTACTTTACTGGGTGGTGGACATCACGGGAACGAAACTGGCGAGGGACGGAGCCATCTCCGCTGCTTCCGGGGTGTTCATATCCACGATTGTATTGTTCCCCCTCGGCCTGTACTTCACATGGAAGGCTGTACATGATTCAGCCATCATCAACACCGAGAATTTCGGAGCATGGTGGAGAAAACTAAAGAGCAGATTTATGACGACATTCAGAAAAACACGTATAGTATATATGGGCACGCCGGAGTTCGCGGTTGCACCTCTGAAAGCCCTGATCGAAGCCAGGTACAATATCGTTGGCGTAGTGACCGTGGCTGACAAGCCGAGCGGACGCGGTCTCAAGATGAACGAGAGCGCCGTGAAGAAATACGCCGTGGAGCAAGGCATTCCGGTGCTCCAGCCGGTCAAGCTCAAGGATCCGGAATTCCTGAAGGAGCTTGAAGCCCTGAAAGCGGACATGTTCGTGGTGGTGGCATTCAGGATGCTGCCTGAGGAGGTATGGTCAATGCCGAAGCTCGGTACATTCAATCTCCATGCAGCCCTTCTGCCACAATACCGTGGAGCCGCGCCTATCAACTGGGCGGTTATCAACGGGGAAAACATGAGCGGAGTGACGACCTTCATGATAGACAAGGACATCGACACCGGAGGCATCATCCTGAGGCAGGAATGTCGCATATCGAAGACCGACACTGCGGGAGATCTGCATGACAAACTGATGCCTATAGGGGCGGACCTCGTGGTACAGACCGTGGAAGGTATCATAGAGAAAAATGTCGAGACCAGAGTCCAGAGAAGTTTCATACAAGGCTCCGAGGTACTGAAGCCGGCACCTAAGCTCACACGCGAGCTATGCCATATCGACTGGAATGACAAGACCGCCTCAATTTACAATTTGATACGAGGTTTAAGTCCTTATCCTGCGGCATTTACAGAGATTATACCACGCGACGGGAGCGGAAGTGCTTTACAATTGAAAGTTTTCTTCGGAGAACGGGTTGAAGGAGATGCTTTCAGGGAAATGCTCTTAAAGGCCGGAAGGAATGAGGGACAATCAGATACCGTTCCGGGAGAAATATTGTCCGATGGGAAGACTTTCCTCGCAATTACTACCGCAGATGGAGCAATTTCGATCATGGACTTGCAACTGTCCGGAAAGAAGCGCATGGAAATAAAAGCCTTTCTCGCAGGGTTCAGAAATCCAGAGCTATATACCACTACTTCAGGCACTTCCAAAGAAATTATCCTGAAAGTCAAAAATCCTGTTTAGTAATTTTAGAGAATTTTTGACCACAATTTTGTCCTAACTTGCGCATTTATGGAATGTTCAAAAGGTCGAAATTGTTTGTGCATAAAAAAATTTAACCTAATTTTGCCCGTACCTGTTAATAACGTATATGAGAAGATCGTGTACAAAATACCTCGTATGGTTGTTCGTCCCTGTCGTAACGGCTGTATCCGCATGCGCACGCATTGATACAATCGAAACTGACATGGATATTGACGGTCCGGTCCAGGTGGCATTTTCCACATCACAGTCCGGCACGAAAGCAGAACTGCTTCCAGCCTCCGGCAAGTTCGCATGGGAGACCGGGGACAAGGTAGCCGTATGGGCCGACAGTGAGGATGGCTCACAGATATTGGAAGGCAGGGAATTCACCATGTTCGCACGTCATAATGACACGAAGGCATATTTCACCACGACATTGGACTCTCCGATGGAGGAAGGTACATATAAATATCATGTGACTTTCCCCGTCCCTTCATCTTTCTCCGGCAAGAATGCGGTGTTCGCACTGCCGGCGCAGCAGGACGGAAAAGCTTCCGGAGCATGCATCGCAATATCAGACGCCATCGAGGCAGGAGCGCTCAGGGAATTCAACGAAATGATTCCTGCCGACGAGACCGTAAGCCTGAATCTCAGGCTAAGGCATCTCCTGCATTATTTCAGATTCTATATTCCTGAAGGCGAGAACGCCATGAACGAACCGATATCTTCATTGGAATTCTCCATGCCGCAGGGAATCGCCGGAACCGTGAACGTGAACATCGAGGACGGAAGTTCTTCGCTCTCCGACGCGCAGACCGCCATCACCCTTGTTCCTGACGAGCCGGTGCAGGACGGGGAGTATATATCTTCGTCAATCTATCCTCCGGCCAATGCATATGTACCAGACGAGCTCATGAACGTGAGGGTATATTCCGAGAACTGGTATTCGGACATCGAGCCTATCCGTCTGGAAGGCAGGGATTTCCCGGCCGGCCATATCACGACCGTGCCTCTCAGGGCAAAGACCGCTGCCCCCGTGTACAGGCTGTCATTCACACTTATGTCGAACAATCTCGGCCAGGAAGTAAAGAGCGTGACATTCACGTTCGACAACGAAGTGACCTGGGGCGGGACGACATGGACTTCGTTCACCTACACCGAACCGGACGGTTCCACTTTCGTACCGGGCGAGAAGATTGCGCTCATGACATTGGAGGAGAGCGAGTTCCGGGCCCTTTCCGGGACAGGGTTCACCGTCAGCTACGAGAGCGAAGATGCCATAGTCAGCGAGAGGCTTACCTTCCCTGACATGGTGTCCGTGAACAATGTCAACGTGGCATTGAACTGCCCTTACCTGGTATTCGAGGACTTCAGCTGCATCCAGAGCAGTTTCAACAGTGGGGACAAACATTCAGACTCAAACCTTGGAGATAAATCGCCATACTATATCGAAAGCGGCTGGAGTGTCGCACGAGCCGGTGGAGAAGCCGGCACCGCCATCAGGCTGGCAGCCCACAGGGAGACCGGATTGTTCATAAACAATATCATGGATTCCAGATGTGACTCCCCTCTCCTGAGCGGAATCAAGACGGGACATACAGTAAGACTGAACATGTTCTTCAACTATTCGTTCAACCGCGAGGAACTCAACGCCAAGGAAGCAGGAGCCACTGTATATGTAGGATGGACCACCGAGACCGGAGACCTGTCAAGCGGAAACACCAGCGGAACATTCCCTGACTCATTCTATATAAATGAAAATACAGGATCATATACCAACATCAACCACGAGTTCAGCACGGTACTCGAAGACATGACCTGCGAGAAACGCCTGTCCATCAGGGAGGTGACAGACAAAGTGACATCTGTAGGAAGCAACGGAACATACTGGCTGTACCTTGACAATATAAAAGTATCAATAGCAAATAACTAACAATAACATTATGCGTATTAAAACAATGTCTGCAGCCATGGCTGCGTTGACCGTCCTCGCCGCCTGCTCGAAGCAGAACGGCATGGAAGGCAATGTAAGATTC
This sequence comes from Candidatus Cryptobacteroides sp., assembly GCA_051869955.1. Taxonomy (GTDB): domain Bacteria; phylum Bacteroidota; class Bacteroidia; order Bacteroidales; family UBA932; genus Cryptobacteroides. The sequence goes on along the minus strand of JBJEBJ010000013.1, from coordinate 21,570 downwards.
GCCCTGGAGCAGCAAGCAAACCTCATTGACGTCTCCACGAAATCTTCCGTGGGAGACTTCACAACTCTGCCATCGGCATCTGCATTCACAGTAACGATCAGAGACGAACAAGACAATCTCACACCGGTGACCGACCTTTCGGCCCCGGTTACTCTGGCAGCCGGGAACTACACTGCCATCGCTTCTTACGGAAGCCTTACGGACGAAGGATTCGACAAGCCTTGTTTCAAGGGCGAACAGAATTTCGCAGTGACAGGAGGCGGCTCACAGACCGTGACCATCAATGTCAAACTCGCAGGAAGCATTGTTAAGCTCAGCTTCACCGAGAACTTCACGAACTACTTCAGCGACTGGACATTCACCATCACCACCGGTGGCGGCACAGTGATTTCGCTGCCCAAGTCCGAGACCAGGGCAGTGTTCATGGATGCCTACTCGTTCAAGATCAGCGGAACTCTCACCAACCAGAGCGGAGCTACCAAGACCTTTGCCGAAAAGGAATTCAAGAACCTCGAGGCTGCGACATGCTACACGGTCAAATTCGACGCTTCGAATGTCGGATCCAACACAATCACCATCACCTTCGACGAAACCACCATCGATGCGGATCTCGTGGAAGTAGATTTAAATGACTGATATTATGAGACTCAAGAAGATATTTACCCTGTCACTCGCCGCACTCGCACTCGCAAGCTGCGCTGATGACAAATTCAATTACGAGAAGAACGATACCAGGAAAGGCACTCTCTCTTTCGCAAGATTCAGCATCGACTACTCCGAGGAGATGGTCACCAAGGCAGAGGCGGCAGACGGAACTTACATGCTGTTCGTTTATGACGCCGGGGAATCCCTCGTATGGTCAGGCCAGTATTCCACCATCACGGAGGGCACCGGCAGCATTTCCCTGCTCGCAGGCGACTACACATTGGAGATCCGCTCTACAGCCGCAGCTGTACCTGACGCGAAATTCTCTTCCCCTGTTTACGGTGCGACAGAGACATTCTCCATCACCGCAGGCCAGACGACCGAGCTCGGAACGATAACCTGCACCCTGCTCCAGTGCGCCGTTTCAGTGGAGTACAACGACGATTTCATCGCCATGGTGACCGGTGACGGCAACACCAGCGTGGAAGTCACCACCGGCTCCCCTCTCGACTACGCCCTGAGCTACAATTCAGGGACTCCTAAATACGAGAGGCGTATCGGCTATTTCGCTGTAAACGGGAACAATACCACAATGGTAGTGACCTTCAAGGGATCCATCGAAAACAAGACCCAGAAGATGACCACAACGGTCACAGACATCAAGCCTCGTGACTACCATATCATCAAATTCCTGAAAAAAGTTGACGCCACAGGCGAAGTCACTATCGGAATCGAAATTGACGGACTTGTGGCTGACGCAGTCCTCGACAATGACGTACAGGCTTCCGAGGAAGGAGACGGCAATGACCCTGAGGCTCCGATTGGAGACGGCGGAATCGAGCTCGTTTCCACTTGTGACTACGACATTACCCAGCCTATTACCGTTCCTACTTCTGACAATCCGTTCAACCTCACATTGAAAGCTGTCGTTCCTAACGGAGTGCTCCGCTTCACCGTGGACATCGCTTCAACGAACGTGGACTTCATCAACTCCGTAAATACCGTAGGCGGAACGAATCTCGACCTCATCAATCCTTCAGAGGAGGCCATGGGCGTGTTCGACATAGTTCCTTTCCCTCACGGAGCAGAGCTTGCAGGACAGACCGAAGTGGACTTCGACCTTTCAGGAGCCCAGACCGCAATCCTCGGATTCCAGGGCAGCCATACCTTCACCATGAACGTAGTGGACAAGAAGGGCTGCAAGAAGAGCATCGACGTAGTACTTGTTGTTGAATAAGGACAGGAGGGAAGAAAATGAAAAAGACATTAGCAATTATCACCATAGCTGCGGCAGCCTTCATGTCCTGCCAGAAGCAGCAGACCGCCCCGGAAGGGGAAGGCGCCCTCATGCTCTCCGTAAGCACCGGTGAGACCAAGGCCGCAATGACCTCGGACGAGCTCCTTGCAAATGCCGACATCAGGATTTACAAGGACGATTTCTCCGGAATGGTGCGCCATTACAAATACTCTGAACTGCCGGAGAAGATTTATCTTCCGTCAGGCGGATACAGGGTGGATGTACTCGCAGGCGAGGCAGCCAAGGAAACACCTGCCTATGCATCATGGGAGCAGAAGAGCTACAAGGGAAGCAAGACTGTGACTATTTCAGCCGGTGCTTCCGAAAGCATCACCGTAGTGGCCGCGATGAACAGCATCGTGTCCAACATTTCATTCGACGAGTCGGTGGACAACTATTTCCAGACCGGTTACACCTGCTCTGTAAGTCTGTCGACAGTGGAGGGGGCAAGCCTTTCGTACGGCAAGACCGAAAGCGGAACTGACGGATATTTCATCCCGTCCGGCTTCGAGCCAACCCTTGACTGGACATTCAGCGGTACCCTCACAGGCGGTGAGGCTTTCACCAAGAGCGGAAAGATCGGGCCTGTAGAAGGCGGTAAGCGCTACTCAATGGTGCTCAAGTTCGTCGAGAAGAACGGTATCCTCGATGTTGAGATTCTCGTGGACGATACCCTGAACGAGGTTTACGACGATATCATCTTCGTGCCTGTATCCACGGGACTTGCAGCCACAAGCAAATATGAGGTATGGGGAACCAAGTTCACCGCATACGCCGACGTGGACGAGAACGAATACGACCAGAGCAAGGTTTACTTCGAGTACAGGCCTGCCGACGGTTCGGCGGAATGGACCCGCACCGAGGCCGCCACAAGGCAGGGCGAAGGTACATACTCCGCACTTATCAGCGGACTGACCGGCGAGACTGAATACGAATACAGGCTCGTGGTGACAAGTCTTGCGGACGGAAGCGAGGAAATCGTGGACGGAACCAGGACTGTGACGACCGAGGCAACCCCTCAGGTTCCTAACAGCAGTTTCGAGACCGTAAGCCATGACGAGAGCAGCAATTACTACTCGTTCTATGACCCTTCGTCATCCGACCCTGAACTCCAGTCCAAATGGTGGTGCAGCGGAAACCAGGGATCGACTACAGTAGGTTCATCCTACCAGATTACATATCCTGACACGGGCGACAAGAAGGACGGCAACCAGTCCGTATGCCTGGAGTCAAGATACGTGATTGTCAAGTTCGCTGCCGGAAACCTGTTCTGCGGACGTTTCGGTGAAACAATCGGAACAAGCGGAGGTACCGTATATTTCGGCCGTCCTTTCACGGCACGTCCTTCAGCAATGCGCCTCTGGACCAAGTATTCGGGCGGTACGATAAACCGCGTCGGAAGCGGACCTGAAGGAGTGCAGAAAGGCGACTACGACAAGGCTTCCCTCCGCATCGCGCTCGGCACGTGGAACTACAAGACATACGGCGGTGACGCCACCAGCCCTATCCTTGTGAACACCACGGACGAGAGTACATTCGTCGACTACACAACTGACGAATCCACCATCGCTTTCGGTGAAAAGATATTTGTATCCGACGCGGAAAACAGCACTAACGTATGGCAGCAGATTACCATTCCGCTCGACTACAAGACCACCACTGCATATCCGACACATATCATGATTGCCTTCGCGGCAAGTATGTACGGTGACTATTTCACCGGCTGCGACTCCAGCAAGCTTTGGATTGACAAGGTGGAACTTCTCTACGAATAATGACTATGCGCGGCACGACTTTACTCAAAGCATTGCTCAGCATCATTGCGCTGACGACCCTTGCCCCTGGGGCAGGGGCCCAGCGTTATGACAGGGGCTACGACCTTTCCAGTTCAGGCGGCTTTCTGAAGAAAGGTACCTGGATGGCCGGTGGAACTTTCAGCTATTCATTCCACAACAATGAAGACTACGATTTTCTCGTCATCGAGGATATCAACTCCACTGGCTACGGGATCAATGTCAGTCCTGCATTCTGCTACATGATCCGGGACAACATGGGACTTGGAATGAGAGTGGAGTACAGCCGCAATATGCTCAAACTCGATGATGCCCACATTGATGTGGAGGACGTGTCGGTGGATTTCCACAACTATCATGTGATCAAGCAGATGATAAACTCCAAAATCATCATGCGGAACTACATTCCTTTCGGTGACTCGAAGCGTTTCGCGATGTTCGCAGAGTCCCAGCTGTCATTCGGCTACGGACAGGGCAAGGTCGCCAACGGCAACCTCGAATACACGAAAGGCTCATACGACACGATTACCAATCTCGGCATCAATCTGTGCCCCGGTCTGATGGCTTTCGCGGACGAACATTTCGCCGTGGAAATCAGCGTCAAGATGCTCGGTCTGAACATCAACCACGTGGACCAGACACACAATCAGGTCTATTACGGCAGCCGGAACTCGACTTCTGTCAATTTCAAGATAAACGTGCTCTCCGTAGGTGTAGGAATCTATTATTATCTGTAGTCTATGAGGAAAATCATTGTCATATTCATCGCTCTCATCCCGCTTATTTCCGACTTGCCGGCAAAGGGCAGGGAAAGGGAGACCAGGATAATGGGAGTTCCCATGACTGCGCGTGACACCAGTTCGAACGGCAGAAGGCTTGCCCAGCGTCTTTTCATAAGCAAGGGGGAGGTAGGACTCGGAGTCTCCTTCTCCTACTTTGACATTGACAGCAATGACAGCGAGTTCCTGATGATTCTGCAGAATTGCAATGCATATGCGAAAACATTCAGCGTCGCACCGATAATCTCCTACGCCATCCGGGACAACAAGGCAATCGGCCTGAGATTCAAATACTCAACTTCGACCGGGAATATATCCGACACGGATCTAAGCCTGCTCAGCGATGACTTGACATGGAACGTGGAGGACATACGCGCAAACGGGGACACCTACCAGACAGCTGTGTTCTACCGCTCCTGCATGGGCCTGGATGACAAGGGAAGATTCGGTCTGTTTGCCGACATACAGCTCTCCTACACGCACGGCCGCACCTCATTCTCTTACGGAAACGTGGGGCTGGGCAAATACACTCTCTCGGACAAACTCAAGCTGAGCGTACATCCGGGACTGGAGGTGTTCGTAATGAACAATATCAGCATGAACGTGAGCATCGGTATCGGAGGTGCGAGATACACCAATGCCAGATGCATGGAGGATGGACACATCACCGGGCGACGGGTTGCCGGAAAAGCACGTTTCTATCTGGATATCACGGACATAAGCATGGGTGTAACAATTCATATCTAAAGGAGAAGGCATGAGAACAATCATTTCCATATTGTCAACTCTTGTGATTGCGGTGTCCTGCATCCACAATGACTTACCGAATCCGGTCATCGTGGCTGCCGTGTCATCGATTGAGGTGGAAGGAGCCGTTTCGGTGGAAATCAACAGTACGAAACGTATCATCAACATTGTCCTCGAGGAAACGACAGACATCAAGAATGTAAATATCAAGAACATCAGCTTCAACGATCCGGCCGTCAAACCGTCATGGAACATCTGCGGGCTCCGCGATCTTTCCAATCCTCTCAAGCTGACTCTGACGACATTCGACGACTACGAATGGCTGATAGAAGCCTCACAGCCGGTTGAGCGCAGATTCACCATGGCCATGCAGGTGGGAGAAAGCGCGATAGATGCCGAGAACCAGAGAGTCGTGGTGAGGGTGGCGGCAGCAGCGGACATACATAATCTGTCCATTACATCCTTCAAACTCGGGCCTGAGAATATCTGCACATATACACCTGACCCGTACAGTCTCAAGGATTTCAGCGAGGAACGTACAATCCAGGTAGCATATCACAGTGTCCGGGAACAATGGAAAATATACGTTGAACAGAGCACATCGACCGTAAGATTCCTCAAGATTGATCCGTGGACGAAAATTGTCTGGCTGACAGCTGAGGGCATCGCCGGGAATGAGAACGGATTCAGGTTCAGGAAGGCAGGCACGGATGAATGGCAGACTGTAAGGCCGACGTCGGAGAACGGCGGTGGATTCAGCGCAAGCGTGGACGGACTTGAACCGGAAACCGAATATGAGTGCGTTGCATTCAGCGGAAGCGACGAAACGGGAATAGAGACGTTCACGACTGAAAGTGAACGGCAGTTGCCGAATTCAGGTTTCGAGACATGGTCCAAAGCCGAATCAGACAAATATTACTCGTTCTACGATCCGGAATCCATATTGGCTGAGCTTAAGACAAAATGGTGGTGCAGCGGAAACAAGGGATCTACAACCGTAGGATCAAGCCACACCATCACGAAGCCATGCACGGATGATTACGTGGAAGGCAAGAGTTCGGTACTGCTGGAATCCGACTATGTGATCATCAAGTTCGCTGCGGGAAACATATTCTCGGGCGAGTATTACAGGACAATCGGTACGAGCGGAGGTGTTATCCGTTTCGGAAGGCCGTTCACGAACAGACCGCAGAAACTTACCGTCTGGATGAAATTCAGGGCCGGAATCATCACCGAGAAGACATTCAGCGGGGCTCCGGACAATGAGCCTGTAAAGGTTGGTGACCGTGACAGAGGCTGTATATGGGTAGCCCTTGGTGATTGGGACTATCACAAGTACGGAGGCTCTGAGGAATCTCCTGTGGAGGTGAATACCAATGACAAGAGTACTTTCTTCGACCCTAAGGGAGAGAATGTCATAGCCTACGGTACGTTCGTTACTGACAGGGATTATGACCAGTGGACGAAAATCGAGATTCCTCTCGAATATGTGACGACATCCAAGCGTCCTACCCACATCATCGTGTCCTGCGCATCAAGCAAGCTCGGAGATTATTTCACGGGCAGCGAGGACTCCGTAATGTGGTTGGATGACATGAGACTGGAGTATTGACAAGAAGCATATAGTAGTCGGAAGGCTCTGCAAGAGTGTGGCCGGCCGCGGCCTCATGAGCGGCTCGCGAAGAGTGGATGGAGCGAAGCGCAACTCTTGCAGGGCCTTCCGACTACTGCATATTCACTCCTCTTCCAGTTCGCAGCCGGTGAAATAATAGTCGCTGGCTGCTTTTTCTTTCGTGAAACAGAAGTAAGTAAGTTCGGCCATGGTGCAGACTTTGCCGTCATGGCTGATGGTCACGTCGATGAAGGCAAAATTGCGCTTCATTTCTTTGATGTGGCCTCTGATTTCTATCTGGACACCTTCACCTGTCGGAATCGGATTTCGGTATTTGACCTGCAGGTTCGTGGTAACACCTGAAGTCTGGAGCTTGCGGGATATTACCCATGCTCCGAGTTCGTCTATCAGCGTGGCCTGGATGCCTCCGTGGAGGGTCCTGAGCCAGCCCTGGTAATTGTCACCAGGATTCCAGACCGACACGATGTCGTCTCCGTCCTCATAGAACTCCATCTTGAGTCCATAAGGATTGGTCGGGCAGCAGGCGAAACAATTGTAGCCCTGCTGCTCCAGACCTATGTATGGATTCTTAATTTTCTTCATGGAATTGCATTTTATCCTATCTCCGCACCGTTGCAGAGGGCCTCTGCAGGTGTGATGAAACGCATCTTGCCGTCATTCTGGCGGGCCATCAGAATCATTCCCTTGGACTCGATTCCGCGGATTTTCCTCGGTGCGAGGTTGGCGAGAATACAGATCTGCTTGCCGACCATCTCCTCAGGAGAATAGAACTCGGCTATACCGGAGACAATGGTGCGTTTGTCAATGCCAGTATCAATGTTGAGTTTCAGCAGCTTGTCAGTCTTCGGAACACGCTCTGCCTCGAGTACGGTAGCGGTACGGATGTCCATTTTCTGGAAATCCTCAAAGGTGCATTCCTCCTTCTGCGGCGTTACTGTCTTGGCGGCCTCGGCCTTTGCTGCAGCCTCCCTCTCGGCCCTGATGGCATCGAGACGGGCAAGCTGGGCATTGATTGCCTCATCCTCTATCTTGGCGAAGAGAAGCTCGGCCTGGTTCAGCTGATGGCCGGCCGGAAGAAGGTCGGAATCTCCGAGGCGGGACCAGGTGAGGAGAGATTTCTCCGTTCCGGCTCCGCCTTCAGTCGAAATGACAGAAGCATCGCCACCTTCGGTCGAAATGACAGAAGGAGCTCCGCAGGCCGGAGCGGCAGAGGAGCCACAGCAAGGCACTGACACAGTGTGAATTGCCAAGCCCTCTCCAGCCTTGTACGTATTGACAGTCTCCTGTTCTCCGGCACGATGGTCATAACCGGCAAAAATTGATACGCCGAGCATATTGCGCAGTCTCTCGGCGGCGAACGGGGTGAACGGCTCGAATGCTATGGCGAGGTCAGCACAAATCTGGAGGCAGACATTCAGGATGGTTCCCGTGCGCTCCATATCGGTCTTGGCCACTTTCCACGGCTCGGTGTCGGAGATATATTTGTTGCCGACACGGGCAATGGACATGGCGTCCTTCAATGCCTCGCGGAAATGATATCCCTCGATGTTCTTTTCGAGCGATTCCCTCAATGCAGGAATCTCTCCGAGTGCCTCCCTGTCAATGTCCTGTAGTTCTCCGCAGGCAGGCACCTTCCCGTCGAAATACTTGTGCGTCAGGACCACGGCACGGTTTACGAAATTACCGAAGATGGCCACGAGCTCACTGTTGTTGCGGGCCTGGAAATCCTTCCAGCTGAAATCATTGTCCTTGGTCTCAGGAGCATTGGCCGTGAGGACGTATCTAATCACATCCTCCTTGCCCGGGAAATCCTTGATATATTCGTGTGCCCATACAGCCCAGTTCTTCGAAGTGGAAATCTTGTCCCCCTCGAGATTCAGGAACTCGTTGGCAGGCACATTGTCCGGCAGGATGTAGCCGTCGCCGTATGCCTTCAGCATTGACGGGAACACGATGCAATGGAATACGATATTGTCCTTTCCGATGAAATGCACGAGCTTGGTATCCTCGCTCTTCCACCATTTTTCCCAGCTCTGGGGCAGGAGTTCCTGCGTATTGGAGATATAGCCGATCGGGGCATCGAACCATACGTAAAGAACCTTGCCTTCTGCTCCTTCCACCGGCACAGGCACGCCCCAGTCGAGGTCACGGGACACGGCACGCGGCTGAAGACCGCCGTCAATCCAGCTCTTGCACTGTCCATAGACATTGCTCCTCCACTCCTTGTGCCCGTCGAGAATCCATTCGCTCAGCCATTTCTCGTACTGGTCCAAAGGAAGATACCAATGCGTGGTCTTCTTCTTCACCGGCTCCGCACCGCTGAGTTTGGATTTGGGATTGATGAGTTCCTCAGGGCTGAGAGTGCTTCCGCATTTCTCGCACTGGTCACCGTAGGCGCCCTCCGCCCCGCATTTAGGGCAGGTACCGACTATGTATCTGTCAGCGAGGAAAGTCTTTGCTTCAGGGTCGTAATACTGTTCGGACTCCTTGGTCACGAACTTGCCTTCGTCATAGAGTTTCCTGAAGAATCCTGCAGCATTCCTGTCATGCACCTCGGAACTCGTACGCCCGTAGATGTCGAAATTGATTCCGAGTCCGGAGAAGGAATCCTTGATAATCTTGTGATACTGGTCCACGATATCCTGCGGCGTGCATCCCTGCTGACGGGCCTTGATGGTGATTGGCACGCCATGCTCGTCGCTGCCGCAGACATATAACACGTCCTCTCCCCTCATTCTCAGATACCTGACATAGATGTCCGCAGGCACATACACTCCCGCAAGATGTCCGATATGCACCGGTCCGTTGGCATAAGGCAACGCACAGGTGACAAGAGTTCTTTTGAATTTTCTGTCCATATTACTGAATATTTTTATTTCCTTGCAATGCGCTCTTCCGGGGATTTGTCACTGCACCCGTCCGAGGCGTTCCGTTATCTTCTTCCTGAGTTCGGCCGTCTGCTGGATCTGCCTGAGCAGTTCGAACTGTTCCTGGATTCCGGGCTCTCCGTCTCCGGCTTTCCTCAAGGCCTGCAACTTCTCGGTCAGCATTATTTCCTGCCATCTGACTCTCAATGACTTGTAAACCATTATCGCACGCGGCACGGTCCTTACGAGGAATGACGGCACTGCAGTCATGGAATCCACGAAGTTCTTGACCGTCAATTGATATTTCCTTTCCGTAAGCTGGCCCACTTCCTCGGCCATCTCCCTGTCCTGGCCGTTCATGAACGAGAGGATGATATCCTGCTGCCCGAGGTCGGGATCGCTATCATAAAGCCGGAAATATTCATCGTAGATTCTGCGCAGCAGACTGTTCTCGAACCGGTGCGAATCCGCCTCCATGGCATCCCTGATGAAATCCGCAACGGTCACAGTCCCCTCGCTGTCATAGTACTCCGAATCTGTCTCGAACTCGAGAGGAGACGTACCGTGATTCAATATCAGGGTGGCGAGCTCCACTTCGGAAGGGGCCAGAAGAGGATTCTCATATTTCACCCTGCGGGCCTGGGCAGCATCGTGCAGCTTTTCAGATTCAGGATACCGGGAGACGTCATCGGAAGGCGTTCCGGATTCCGTCCCTGCAACAGACTCCCCTGCCGCCTCCCCTTCAGCCTTTTCCCGCATCCTTCGCCTCTGTTCCTCCTTAAGGGCATCCTCCATCATCTTCTCGCGGGTGGAGGATATGCGTGCGAAAATTATCTTCTCGTCTATATTGAACTTCGAGCTGACGCTTTGGGCATACACCGCCCTCTTCACCTGGTCTGGCATCAGGGCCACAGTGTCCGCTATATCATTTATCAAATCCGACTTCTTCAGCGGGTCATCTCCGGCCTCCCCGAGAAGCAGGTCCGTCTTGTATGCAATGAAATCCTGCTCATGCGCCGCAATGAATTCCCTGACCTCCTCGAGAGTATGCTTCCTCGCAAATGAATCAGGGTCGTCTCCGTCCGGTATAAGTACCACCTTCACGTTCATCCCCTCTTTCAGGATGAGTCCTATGCCCCTCAATGCAGCATGTATCCCGGCCGCGTCACCGTCGTACATGATGGTCACGTTGTCGGTGAATTTCTTGATAAGGCGTATCTGCTGGACAGTCAGGGAGGTTCCGCTGGAAGCCACGGTGTTGGTTATGCCGAGCTGGTGCATGGACAGCACGTCGAGATATCCCTCCACGAGATAGCATCTGTCCTGCCTCGAAATCTCCCCCTTTGCGAAATATATACCGTAGAGCGAACGGCTCTTGTCATAAATCTCGGTCTCAGGGGAATTGACATACTTGCCGATATTCATCGACTTGTAGTCAGTATAGAGGGTCCTTCCGCCGAAAGCGATCACCCTTCCGCTCACTGAATGTATAGGGAATATCACCCTGTCGTAGAACTTGTCCACGAGCGAGCCGTCATTGCGCTTGATGCAGACTCCGGTAGCCGTCAGGTATTCCTCTTTGTATCCGTCAGCCAAAGCCTTGAGCGCCAATGCATTGCCCTTCTTGGGAGACCATCCCAGACCGTATTTCTCAATAGTGGCATCCTCGAGCCCGCGGGACTTGAAATAGGCATATCCCACGGAACGGCCTTCCGGAGACTTGAGACTTTCCTGGAAGAATTTCTCCGTATAGTCCATCACGAGCATGAGGCTTTCGTTCCTCTGCCTTGCGGCAATCTCCTCGGCGCTCTCCTCCTTCTCCACCACCTCGATACCGTATTTTCTCGCAAGATATTTCAACGCCTCCACATACGTCATGGTCTCATGTTCCATGACGAAGCCCACCGCGGTGCCGGTCTTGCCGCAGCCGAAGCACTTGTATATGCCTTTGGCCGGGGAGACGTAGAAAGACGGGGTCTTCTCGTTGTGGAACGGACAGCATGCGACGTAATTCGCCCCCCTGCGTTTCAGGGAGACGAAATCGCTGATGACATCCACAATCTGGGCGGAGTCAAGTATCCTGTCTACGGTATCCTGGGGAATCATCTGTCGTTATTCCTTGCGGTATTCTACGTCCCTTACATCCGCAAGGCTCTCAGGAACGTCATCTGCACCGTCGGAGGTCCCGGTGGTTTCCTGTCTGAATTTTATCTCGTAGGCCTCCTTGGCCTTGGTCACCCTGAGCATGGAAATGAGATCCGAGATTCCGTACACCACGAGGAAAACGCCCGCGAGAATGCTCATCACCCTCTCGGAGAACGGGTTGAAGAGCAGGGTGATGCCACCCACCAATGCAATGATGCACAGGAAAAGCGAGAATCCGCCCATCCCTACGAGTGACAATGTCCCTGAAAGGACGACAAGCTGCAGGACGGCGAAGACGAGTATCGCAATGCCTATGAGAGTGACAATGATGCCGGCCACAGTCGTCGGAAAAAGGAAGAGCAGAAGGCCTATCACAATGTCAACCACCGCATTGACCGTCATCAGGCTCATGGCCCCACTCTTGCGGTTCAGATATCCGTATAAGAATGAAACGACTCCCGCAGCAAAAAGGAAAGCCGCAATGATTTTCACCACTGTTACAGTGGCATTCGTGCTTATGACCATCACCGAACCGATGGCAATGGAGGAAAGCGAGCGCAGTATGCTGCTGAACTTGCTGTTGTATCCGAAAGTAATCATTGATGAATGAATTTTTACTCAATTCACAAAATTACGCAATTTTTTGTAATATTTCCTTCAGTCTCCGGCCAGTTCTTCCGGCAAGGATCATGAAAAGGAGAGCTCAGTCGAAAAGTACTCCCGGATTCATCATGGACGGGCTGCGCCACTCGACCCCGAAATCGGCAAGGGCTTCAGCTCTCTCGTGCCAGAAAGCATGGCAGAATCCCATTCCCCTCGGCATGTCCGCGAGATTTTCCTCGGCCGTCCTGTCAGCTTCGTCTATGACCTCCTCCCATCGGGCAGTCCACTCCACAGGGTCATGTTTCAATCTCCGGTCATCTTCTATCAGATCGAACTTGCCTGCATCCGCATAGTCTATGTTTCGCCTGAGGACATTTATCTCGTGGAGGATATCGTCATATACGGAAAGCTCATGGTCCTGCATTGCCGAAATCCTGTCCACGACCAGAAGCCACTGTTTCAGAAGTTTGAGCTTGAGCCGGGGATGGTCATGAAGGCATTCCGACATCCTCGACAGGGCGTCATGGGTACGGCCGAGCAGATGGTCATATCCTTCGAGCACGGAAGCATGCTCCATAAGTTCCCTGGCAAGTCCGGCAATCTCCCACAGGTTTCTGTTTTCCCTTAGATTGTTCTCCGCAAGCAACACGTCACCGCACATGATGCCCTCCCGCGCGGAAAGATTCTTTTCTCCTGATGCCAATGCACTGCGCGCAGCATCAAGCTCTTTTCTGATTTCGATTCCGTCCATAACCTGAAAATTATCGCTTAAATATAATCATTAATTTGCTTATGTTCAACTGCACGACCCTCCGGAAAGGTCTTACGGCTTTGCTACGGTCGCGGTCTTGCTTCATTGTCACGGTCACGCGGACATTGTCACGAACACGAGCGCCTTGTCACGAACACGCGGGCATTGTCACGGTCACTGGCATGCATTCCTGTCACGGTCACGCCGGACATCGTTCTATGCGCTGCAGGGCACCCTCGCGTGACTGACCCCCGTTTTAAACACCCCTCGGTCACAAGGGCCCTGTCCACAACGCGTCAGGAAGGGTTGAACGTGAACGTCAATTGTAGTGCAGCGTAAACGTCAATCGTGGTGCAGCGTGAACGTCCGCAGTAGATGATGTGAAGATAGCCTGAAGGCATGAATTCGCCACAATTATGTTCTTTATACCACATATATATGTTTTTTAAATTTTGCACCCCGATCCAATGACGCATTCCATATATTTTTGCAATAAAGGCGCATGTCTGGCGATGACACGCCGGTCCGGGGAGTCACGCTGATGCATCATTACTACGGCAATCCCGAACATGCGACCTGGCTGAGACCCATGACATGGGGCATTGTCACGGTCACGAGCGCATTGTCACGGTCACTGGCATGCATTGCTGTCACGGTCACGCCGGCCATCGTTCTATGCGCTGCAGGGCACCCTCGCGTGACTGACCCCCGTTTTAAACACCCCTCGTTCACAAAGAGCATGTCCACAGCGCGCCAGGAGGGGTTGGGCGTGAACGTCAATTGTGGAAGCTATTAGGCGAGATACCATGGAGCGCGGATGTGTTCCAGATAACTGACAGAACCAAACAACAACCATACAGATTAACAATTTCAAGATTATGGATCATAAAACTTATTATCATTTCTTTGCCGATGGAAACAATTCCAGGAACTTCATCATGTCCGAAAATGACTTTATCTTCCAATTCAATCTATTCGGAATCTGCTCACATATTTCTGGAGCGACAGTTCTATCATTCTCATTGGAAGATACACATCCTCATGCCCTGATTTTCGGGAGCGACGGAGAATGTCTGAACTTTACGAAAAATTACGAAATAAGAACCCTGAGGCATATATCGGGAACACGCAGTCATGATGAGACTGCCAGGATTGACTGTAGAATCATTAAAATTGAAGGAGAGAATTACCTCAGGACAGTAGCTGCATATACCGTCATTCAACCTACCAAAGACGGAAAAGGAATAATGTTCTATGATTACAAATGGGGAACCGGTTCCATGTACTTCCGTCCAATCAATCATAATTCGATATGGGCATCAAACCCGCATACAATCAGGCAATTCCATGAGCTCACGGCAAGAGAACAACGAAATATAGGAGCCAGAACAGGCCTGCCGGGGCACTGGATGATTGCAGGAAAACTGATTATGCCTGAAAATTACATTGATGTAAAAATGTATGAGGGAATTTTCAGGACACACAATTGTTTCCGCGCATATACCGGAGCAGGAAAGAATCAGTATATGGAAATACAGAAAAGAATGGCCGGACACATCGGCATCACGATGAATGACAATGAAGCAAGAGAGTGTTGCCGTGTAACGGTAAATAATCTGTTCGGCAATGAAGATATCCGTGAATTGTCAATGAAACAGCGGATTGAACTGGCTATGGAACTGAAGAAAAGATTTACTCTGTCCACGAGACAAATTTCATCATTGGCTCACATCCCGGAACTCGAAGTACGGAAATACGTTCTATGAAGTATAAGAGCATTGGTGTCAGCCCTGATTCTTCATGTCACGGTCACGAGCGCATTGTCACGAACACGCGGGAATTGTCACGGACTGACATGCATTCCTGTCACGGTCACGCCGGCCATCGTTCTATGCGCTGCAGGGCACCCTCGCGTGACTGACCACCGTTTTAAACACCCCTCGGTCACAAGGGTCCTGTCCACAGCGCGTCAGGAAGGGTTGAACGTGAACGTCAATCGTAGTGCGGCGTGAACGTGAAAAAACCCGGCCTTATCTCACGACAGGGCCGGGCCAGAAAGTAAATCATTATTATAGTTACCCTCCGGGAAGAGACTCCCGGAAGGGAGGTTGTGAACTATTCTACTATGTCACCGTTGGATCTGAAGAAGGTTACGTCGAACTCAATCTCCTTGGATCCCCAAGTGTAGTCAACAGTCATCTTGACAGGCACAACGATTTCGTTGACCAGAGTCAGGTTATCAGAAGCATCGAATGTGAGCACACCAGTCTCTTCATTGAAATTGAAGAACTTGCGGACTGCTACAGGGATGTCGTCCTGAACTGCGCTGTAGTTGATCTCGAGACCGTAAAGCCTTGTAACGCTGACTGCTGCATAGCCGTTCTCGCCGTTGCCGGTGAGCCACTCGCCGTTCTCGATGAGGTCGTAAGCGGCACGGCCGTCACGGTTGTCCTTCAGGGTAATGTAGTCAAGCATGTTGACTGTATATACCTTGGAATCAACCACGTCGATCTTCGGAGCCTCGCCATTGAGGACAGGTGTTCCGATTGGGTCATACTTCTTGACGACATATGTAGAGTACTTGTTGCCAGCGTTGAAGTTTGTAGGGAGCTGTACACGAGTATCATTGTCGTTCACGAGATAGAGATTACCCTTCACGTCCACAAAGGCATCCTTGTCATTGTAAGAGAGGACATTGTCGGTCATCATGATGCCGGTACCATGATTCTCGGTTTCAATCTCGAATTCGGTTACAAGGCCGAGTTCTGCAAGTGCGTCGCTATCAAGACGGGCACCCTCTGCATCAATCACGTCGAATGCTGCATCGAGGTCGATGTCTGTTACTGAGAATGCAGATACTGCAGGAGACTCTACACCAGGAGCATATTTACCCATCACACGTGAGTAGTAGTCTGAAGAGCCCTCGTTCTTCTTGACCCATGCAGGAACATGCTCGAAGTCATATCCAGGGAGAGTGAAGTTGATGGTATGCTCGATGGTGATCACCTGGCCGTACCAAGTGGTGAAGGTCTTGGTGAGAGGAACAACGGTCTCAACCTCAGGAGTATTGAACCATGCGTAGTTGTACTCAGGAGAGATTTCATAGCTGTCCTCGCCAATCATGAATGCGAGACCTGCACCTCTCTGCTTGCCATAGATGGTATTGATAATCTTGGTGTTATCGTGACCTTCAGTAGCGAAAATCTCCTTGAGATAATCAGTTGCTGTCATGTCACCGGCACCGAGGTTTTCATTCTCGACGAGAGCGTCGAATACCGGCTCCATGCTGTACTTGTATTCACCTTTGCGGATGACTACGTTCTTCACATACTCAGCCTCGGTAGCAGGCTCGATTGCAACGGTCAGAGGCTCACGGTTACGGTCAACAGTGGTGATGTTCAACTCAAATGTAACCTCAATCTGATCTGTCGCAACAACGAACTTGACAGGATATGTAAGATCCCACTCAAAGCCGATGAAGTTGATAGCTATGGTGTTCTCAGTTTCTGCCTTGGCGATGGACGGCTGAGGGAATGTAGTACCTACCACTTCCTTGCCACCGATGAAGCAAGTTGTATGCTCAGCATCAGTAAGAAGTTCATAGAGGTCAATATCCTCAGGAACATTCTCGGTAACGAGTTCACTGACAGCATATTCGAATGTGCGCTTGTACAGAGCAGTTGCCGTAGCGGCATTGAAGCGGGCAGCATCAACCTCTGCATCAGGCTCATATGTCCAATTAACTGTAACATCAGCAACACTTACAGTAGCCTTTTCCTTGACAATGGCAACTTCCTGTCCGGTGTAATATGCAATACCATTAGCAGCGTAATTGTACTGAACGTATGCTGTATGACCAATCTTGTTCTTGTCTGCATTTGCAAGATATACTTCAAGATATGGATATGCATCAGCATCAAGAGTTTCATAAAGGAAGCACCCGTCACTCTCAGAGAGATCTGGCATAATCTCCTCCATAGCCGGTTCCT
Source organism: Candidatus Cryptobacteroides sp. (assembly GCA_051869955.1). Lineage (GTDB taxonomy): Bacteria > Bacteroidota > Bacteroidia > Bacteroidales > UBA932 > Cryptobacteroides. The sequence continues at coordinate 4,321 of JBJEBJ010000013.1, read as the reverse complement.
CGCTTACTGAAATCTCATAGCCAGCCTCTGTCATCTGCTCAGGAGTCATATTCTTGCCACCAAGCACGAATACCGGATGATGTCCCTTCAGTACAGGATACTTCTTAGTGGAGTTGTAGGAAATCTCCATACCCGGCTCTACAGTGCGATTGGTGATATCCTCATTATTCACATCAAGAATCTTGAATTCAACAGCCTCAACTGCAGGAACAAGGTTCGTGAACTCGGAAGATATATTCCTTGATTCCTCCTCACTCTCCTGAACGAGAACGAGAGCTGCGCTGTAGGAATTCTCACCCGTATAGAATGCATCACCGAAGTTGCGAGTCTTCACGGTAACAGCGATTTCACCGGATGCAGCATCTACACACTCGGCAGATACCACGGTCATCTCAGGAACGGCAGCAGCCCTGGTCCTGATCTTAACCTCCCTGAGGTCATATGAGAATACTTCAGCAGCGACTGTTGCAAGGTCAGCAGCATATTTGGCTGGGCTTACCTTGTATCTGAGAACTGACGTTCCCTCAATGAATGCCTGGTCAACATAAGCAACCCCATCATATTCTGACAGCTCGGCAATCTCCTTATTCTCAAGAAGAAGCACATTGATGTCAGCCTTTCCGTCGCTATAGTCAGGAATGTAAACAAGGCTCTGCACGCGGCTGAGAAGTTTGTCGACATCTACTCTGAGCGCGGCAACATTATTCTGAACCGTAGTGAGATCTGTTCTTACGTCTTGAATCTTGGTGTCGAGAGCAGCAATCTTGCCTTCAAGCTCTGTCTTGGCAGCCTCGATAGCGCTCTTTGCTGCCTCCAATGCAGCATTTGCCTGAGCCTTGGCCTCATCAATAGCCTCCTGTTTTGCAGTTGCAATCGCTGTTTCAAGAGCAACTACTTTTTCAGTAATAAGAGTATTGAGGTCTTCTATCTTCGTATCGGTAGCTGTTTTATATGCAGCAAACTCACTGTTCAGATTCTCGACTGTAGTCTTAAGGGTAGCAAGGTCAGTCTGAAGAGTTTCAACTGACGACTCAAGGACGGACACTTTGTTCTCGACTTCGGAGATACGGCTGTCAAGAGATTGTGCCTGACCCTCAAGATAAGCAACACGAATTGCCATTGCATCGAATTCACTGTTCATCTCAGTCCTGAGACCAGCAATCTCCTTCTCAAGGGCATCCTTGTCTTTGCCATATTGCTCTACAAAAGCATAATAAGCTGCTTTGAGTTCGTTGTAATTTTCGATATGGGACTGTACAAGAGTCTCAAGGTCACCAATTCTCGAATTGATTGCAATGTCAGCTGCCTGGAGAGCTTCAATAGCTGCGGCATTGAGTTCAATAGCCTCTGCGTTAGCCTGAATCAACTTCGAATTCGCAGCAATATCATTAGCATTCTTAAGGATAGCAGCTTTGGCCTCCTTGATGTCTTTTTCATTCTGGGCAACCCTTGACTGAAGATCCTTAACGGCTTCAAGAAGTCCGGCAATCTTGGTCTGGTTTTCTGAGATAGCCGTTTCAACAGCGACAAGCCTTGTCTTGATACCAGTAATCTCAAGATTGATATCTGTAATCTGGCCCTTGAGATCGGTAATCTGACCACCGATGGTAGTAAGCTGACCTGTGATTGTCTTAATAGCGGCAGAATTCTCACCAACTGTAGTAGTAAGGCTTTCGAGAGATTGCTGAAGTTCGCTGACTGATGTACCAAGTTCTTCGAGAGATGTGCCGAGAGCGTTAATCTGGCCCTCAAGCTCGGACTTCAAGGATGCAATCTCACCTTCGAGAGTGCCTTTGAGAGCCGCAAGCTCGGTCTTGTCAGCCTTATTGGCATTGAGTTCAGCAATCTCTCCGCTGAGAGCTGCGATAGCTGCATTGGCATCGGCTACAGCCTTGTCAATCTGAGCCTTGAGATCAGCCTTGGCTGATGCAAGCTCATCCTTGGTGGCAGCTTTGGAAGCAAGGTCATCGAGAGATTTCTGAAGGTTTGCGATAGATGCGTTGAGCTTCACAACCTCATCGTTGATCTTCGACTCGAGAGACGATTTCAGAGCAGAGACCTCAGACTTCAGAGCATAGTCGCTCTGCATCTTGGCCTCAAGATTCTTGATCGCATCATCGAGATTAGAGATGGAAACAGCAACCTCGTCATCGAGTTTGTTGTTTATCTCTCGGATGTCCTCGTCATAGTCGGTACATCCGGCAACTGCGAAGAGTGTTCCGGCAAGGAACATTCCGCAGAATTTAGATAAAAATGATCTCATAAATCTGGATTAGTTTGAAATTAATATTTGAACAATTATTTACTTCTACTCGAGTGTGCAGATTACCACGCGGTTGCGCTCCTGCTCAAAGAACGGCTGTACGGTATCGCCCTTCCAGTCGAGAACGATGCGGCTTTCATCAACGCCTTCTCCGACGAGCATCGTCCTGACGTTCTTTGCCCTGTTCTCAGAAAGCTTCATGTTCGTATCTGCATTTCCCGTCTCCTTGTCAGCATAGCCGACCACTGCGACAGTGAAATCCGGATTGGCCTTGAGCCACTCTGCAAGTTCCTTCACCTTGGTAGCTTCTCCTTCACGTATCTTGGCGGAGCCGATGAGGAAATATACATTGTCGGAATGCTCGGCGGCAGCCCTTGCATGTTCTTCCCTGAGTTTCTCTGCGAGGGCACGCTCTGCAGCCGCTTTCTCCTCTGCGGCACGCTCTGCAGCTTCTTCCCCGGCACGTTTCTCTGCGGCAAGACGTTCAGCCTTTTCCTTCTCGGCAGCCTCAAGAGCGGCTTTGGCAGCAGCTGCCTCGGCAGCAGATGCAGCAGCAAGGGCAGCCTGTGAAGGACGGTTGTTCTTGCCGATGTTGAATGTCAGACCCGCAAGAAGATTGAACTGCCAGTCAGCATTGTCGGCACGTTTTGAATTGAAATGATCAGAGAGTACATTGGCATTTGCCTCAATACCGAGGCTCACTTTCTCCCCGAGGCGGAAATCAACTCCTGCTCCGAATCTGCCGGGAACGAAGAATTTCTTGTCCCAGAGATATTCGAGCTCAGGGACAACTTCCGCAGCCTCGTCGTTCTTGAAGCCGTAGACACCTCCGACACCGCCAAATATGTATGCCGTGCAGACTCTCTTATGGTTGAAGCCTCCGAAAAGGCTGTTCAAGTCGAGTTTGAGGTCAGCATTCAATTGGGCGAACTTGTATGAGTACACGTCCTCGGTGGTCACCTGGGAACCTTTGCCCTGCCATCCACCGATTCCGAGTCTCAGTCCGAGCGCCGGAATGAACTTGTAATCAGCATTGACGAACACGGCAGGAGAGAGGAGCTTCCCGAAAGAGGTCTCTCCCAAAGTATAGGCGGCACCGCCCTGAAGCTGGATGCTCCAGTGCGGGCGGAACTCTACCGTCTCGTCTTTTTTGCTCTGCTGGGCCGACAGGACAAGTGGCAACACAGCGGTCGCAAAAACCAATAGGATTCGTTTTGAGTTCATAATTTATTTTATATTGAAATAAAACATTAATAAGTTCACAACAATAAATGCCAATACGCTAATAGCGAATTTTCAAACAAATGTAAGGGGTTTTTCTTTAATTACCAAAAAAAACAATCTTATTCTTTCGATTTTTTCTTCGAATCTACAGGCATTTAAGAGGGTTCCGGCGGTTTTTATTTCAATATAAAACAAATCTCTCCCCACAACGCATTATCTCACAATATCTTACATTGCAAGAACCAGATTTTTCGTGAAATTTGCATGTTACTCCGCCGATTTGGCAAGAATAGCTGCCATTCTTTTGCGGGATGAGGGATCCGAACCGCTGAGATAGTTCTGCGTAATGGCTACTGAGGAATGCCCGAGACACTCCGAGATCAGGGAGATGTCAACTCCCCTGCGATAGAGGACAGTGGCGAACGAGTGACGTGCGGACCCGACCGTAAGGTGCGGTATTCCGAGATTCTCCGCAATCCTTTTCAGGTACTTGTTGCACAGATATGTCACCTTCCTGACGAGCCGGACTGTCTCCATCGGAGTCTCCCCGCCTTTTGCATATCTGAATATATAGGTATCCCTGCTCCCGTCGTTTTCATTGCCCCACCGGCGGATAATCCTGTCCATCATAGGGGTGACGGTGCATCGGATAAGGTGGGGCCTGCTGCAGGAGGTCTTGGAGCGGATGAAGCATATCTCACCATCAATGATATCCCTGTATTTCAAGAACAGCATATCCCTGAAATTTATGCCGTTGCACAGATATGAGAAGAGCCAGAGGTGTACCGCGCGCGAGAAGTAGACACAGAAAATAATTTTAGATGTTAATATTTT
>JBJEBJ010000012.1:0-20450 GCA_051869955.1 Candidatus Cryptobacteroides sp. | reverse complement strand
AGGGCAGCGAAACCGGAGCCGAAAACGGCGAGGGAAGCCGCCCGACGCGCAAGGTGGACTCGTGGAGCGGCGGGGGAGGCATCTCCTCCCTTGACGGAGATACCGAGGAAGCGGTGGAGGAGGACAGGCCGGTAAGGTGCATGTTCATCAGGGACGAGAAGCTCAAGTCCGGTCAGCGGGTCACTCTCCGACTGCTTGAGGATGCGGTCGTGGGCGGGGTGGTCATCCCCCGGGACTCCCACGTCTCGGCCCTGTGCACCATCCGTGACCGTCTCTACCTCACCGTATCCAGCGTGGAGATGAACGGCAGGATACGAAGGTTGGGTCTGGAGGGATACGACACCGACGGATCCCTCGGCATCTACTGTCCTTCCGTTGACGGTTCCGCTGCGAGGACGGCCCGTGACGAGGCCCTGAACATCGGCCAGAGCGCACTCAGGGGAAGCATCGGCAACATCGCATCCAGCGTCCTGAGGACCGGTGCGGGCATCATCCGCTCATCCTCGGGGAACACGACGACGGTGACGGTCCCGTCCGGTTACACCATTTATCTCATGAAGGAGGAGAAACGATGAAAAGGATCATTTCAACTGCGGCGGCTGCTCTGCTAGGAGTGGCCATGCTGAAGGCGGAGACGGTGGATACTCTCCGCCTGTCAACCCTGTTCACCACCCATGTGGTCTTTAGGACGGAGCTCGTCTATGCCGACCTCTCGAACACGAAGCTCATTGCGGCAAAGATCATAGAGCAGAACCGATGCATGCTCGCGCTGAAGGCGAGGGAGCCGTTCACCACGTCAGCGTCCGTGTCGGCCCTTGAGTCGGACGGTACCATACACACGTTCGTGATTGCCTACGATGAGAGACCCTCGTCCCTTGTGGTGGACCTCAGGGGACAAAGGGGCAGTTCTGTACAGGTTGTGCATTCAAAGGAACCACAGACCCAGTCGGTGGAGAAGTCCCGGCAGCGCATCTTCCACATCGGTGACAATGCGTATGACTTGCGTCTGCTCTGCGAGGACATCTACATCAGCGGAGACAACACCTGCTTCGTGCTGTCGCTTCGGAACCGGGGCGGAATCAGCTACGAGGCCGGAGACGCTACATTCGTCGTAGAGAGCCGGAAAAAGGGGAAGAGAAGCGTGCAGTTCGAGCGGAACCTGTACCCTCTCGAGAAGTCCGGAAACCTTTCCACGCCTCCGGAATCCACCTCGAGAATCGAGTACCGTCTGGACAAGACCACGATAACGAAGGACCAGGTCCTGAAGGTCTATCTGTACGAGACGGGAGGACAGAGGAACCTTGTGCTGACACTCAGCCACAGGGACATCAACAAGGCGCGCAGGGAGTGAGGCCTATTCAGATGATTATTGCTCTGATGTGCTCTCCTTAGTTTTTTCATCATCCGGATAATCAACCGTATAGATATATTTGATGATATTCTGAAGGGCTGGTTTGTCTTCGACATTTAAAGGATCAACTGCTGTGGATTTCAAAGTACGTATACTGTTTTCATCTACATTGAAGAGCCTTGCAAAGTACCCTATCCTGAATTGTTTTTTAGGATTGACCTCAATGGTTCTGTTTGTGTCCTTCTTCTTCTCAGATAAGTATATTTTGGATTCACCTTCATTGGAATCTCTCCAGGTGTATTTTTTCTCCTTAGTATTATCTACCCACTGTGGTACAATTTTTTGTTCCCAATAGGTCTCATGATAAGAATAATCCCAGATTTTTTTGTCTCGGGAGTCCAAGACCTGATAATTATCCGCAATTTTGCAATTCATGATGAAGGAGAATAGAGTAATCTCTGACAATGAGGTCTTTTCAGACAACTTATATCTCAGTCTATTATCGTCTTTCGACATTTCTGGTTCAATGATACCATTATCTTCCAGCTCCTTCAGGTATGGACGAAGGTCAAAGTCGCAAGGAGAGAGTACCATTTGATTATTCCCGGTTGTGAAGGTTTTCTTCTTTCCGGTAAGAATCCTTTCAGCATTTGTCATCAGGAACAGTATCCTGTCCTGCTTCCCTGCATGATAATAGGCCCCAGGAATGTTAGACACCGTTCCCTCACAGTTAGTGAAGTTCTTCAGCAAAGAGGGATTAAGCCTTTCTGCTGCTTTCCTATATAGTGAATACACTGTCGGCTTCTTTCTATCCGTTAAATCATCGTCCTGCCTTGCATTTTTCTTCAAATAGTCTTTAGTCAATTCCATGGCATAATGATGTTCATCCAGAAGGAAAGGAGTCTCAGTATCCTTATTGAAATAACCAATTACTCTGAAGGAGTCCAAATCAATAATGATTGCTGGAGAGGTAACTGCCCTGTGCCTAATGTCGAATTTTGCAGAAGTGCTCCGTACTTGTCTTTTCATCTTCCTGTCGCCTGTGATGAAACGGAATTTCAATGAATCATCTGCCGTCTTGTCAATATAGTAATAGGCTCTGCCTTTTTCTATCGTTATGGGTTTAATGTCTTTTGTAGTGATTGTTCTATTTGGGACTAACTCAGAAATGCAGTTGTATACGAATTTGGGGCTTCGGGATTCTACAGGATAAGAGACGAATCCCTTATCATTCTTATATATCATGAGAGGAGCATAATAATCAGTTGATGGATTGAACGCCATTTTGCTGGGTTGAATGCCACGTTTCTCAAACAACAGACCTTTTGCTATTACGCCCTCTATTTCAATAACCGATATAAGGACATAATCAGACATAAGCGCTGTATAGGCCGTTTCACCGCTGCCGTCCCCTGAAGAAATAAACAGATATTCTGGAGAGAGCGTTTTTACATCATCAAAGTCATCAAATAAGCCGTCAACGGAATCATAGAGGAAAAGTCTCTTTTTCATAGGCTCCATTAGAGCAGCCCATCGACATCGCCATTGACCTCTCTCTATACGAGATAGTTGATTTGAGATGAATGGATGTATGGATGTCCAACTCACAAACATTTCTTCGTGTTTGAATCCAAGCAGCTCATCAGTCAAAATAACTATATACTTGTTAAACTGTAGGAAGAAGGATGATTCAGCTTCAGACAGATAATTATCAACAGTTCGGTCGATTGGGTTCTCGTTGGACTCGTATGTGCTATTTGTATCCATATCTTATTGATATCCTGTTTTGTAAATCTTAATAATTTACAAATATATGAATATTTCGATTTTATTATCAATAGATTTCGATTTTCACATTTGATATAAAATAAACTCTTGACATCAAATCTTCAAAGCTATTATTGTCTTGGATTCTCTGAAGACTTCTGTTATTTTTGCCATCAAAATAATAATTATATGCAAAAATCTTCATTTTTATCCGAGCTGGTGTTTCTCGAAAAGCAAAGTGCGATTGAGAATGAGATTTCGGAAATTGCACAGACTATCAGTCAGGATGTATTCCCGATATACGATGGCATTGCAGATTACTCGGCATATGTAAGGTGCCCATACAAGATTGCTTGGGTTCTGAAGGAGCCCTACGATGACAATGATGGCACAAATCCAACCGGAGGTGGCTGGTCGATACCAAGGGATTGTTTTCTCTCCGGAAACCAGAAGTGGACTGTCCTTTCTTGGCAAAGGGTCATCTATGTTATGTATGGTTTGCTGAATAATCTGTCTTATAACCAGATGGACCATATCCGCAACGATCCCGAGATGGGCGAGGTTCTCAGGGCAGTTGCCTGGATAAACCTTAGCAAAATGCCAGGACGTACCAGTTCAGGGAGAGAATTTGCCGATTATTACCATAAATATTGGAAACCTATAGTCAATGAACAGATAGACCTTTACTGCCCTGATGTGATTGTATTCGGTAATACAATGTCCACCTGTCACGATGAGTTTCTTTCTCCAGATGATGTCCCTGTCGAAGATGTCGTTTGTGAGGGGAAAACGATCCTCTCCGTATATCTCAAAGGAGGGAAGGTTCTCATTGATGCATATCACCCTGGTATCAGATACTTGAAAGGTGTTGATGACAGCATAGCCAAATATGTCGACTCAATCATACAGGTGATTCGAAAGTATTGCACACCGCTTCCTTAAGAGATGTTCTGAGGTGCTACACTCATACTATTTGAAATTCATCCACTTCCGGAATGATAGCGAGACCTCCCCAGGTGCCGTGCAGTTGCCCCATGGAGTCGATGAACTCGACAGTCCCGATTCTCCCAGCATAGCCAGCCGCCTGGGTATCCCTGCCTCCGGCATCTTCCATTCGGATAATGCGGATGGTATCTCCAATCTTCACCTTTCTCATATTCAATTCTCCTTATAGTTCTCAACGCACCATCGGAAGTCCTCCTCAGTGCGCATCATCTTCCCTGCCACGATTCCGCAGCGGACTACCTTCATTCCCTCATTCGCAGGCTCGCAGAGCAGCAGTTCCATCGAGCCGTCCGATACCATTGCCCTGCCGTCTTCCAGCCACGCGCACCAACGACCCTCGTATTTTGTAATTGCCTCTATCTTCATATTGTTAAGTGTATTATTGACAATCAAACGCCTCTCGGATATTGATAAGTGTCGGAAGGAGTAACCCGTAGAACCCTTCGTCGAGAACGAACCATCCCGGAAGGAACCTGTCGTCCTTTTCCTTTAGCATCCCCAGTGCTTCCTCCTCGGAGTAATCAATATCTTCCGTTTCGGTCATGAACGCATATAGTTCGTCATTCACGATGGCAAGACTCCGGACTTCCACTTCCAGCATGGAATCGTTTTCCGGCTCTATGACATAGCCGAATACACTATCTTCAGTGTTCATCGTTTGTCCAGACCGTACGAGAGTCAATACCTCAGTATTAAGGAGGGCAGAGCCCTCCCGAATCATGTCAATGGCCCGGCTCATGGCTCAACCCTCCTTACCTTTGAGGCAACCACCTCTATCGTTGTCCGCTCACAGCCGCAAGCATCAGTGTAGCGGAGATTCCTTAAACGTCCCTCAATATGAAGTGGCGTTCCCTTGACATATATTGAAAGGTCGTCCTCTTTGTCCACAAAGTAGGTACAGTTATGCCAGGTGGTCTCGATGACAGGGCAGCCCTCCCTGTCCTTGAATGCGTAGTTCGTGGCGAGTGAGAAGCTGACCGCATTCTTCTCGCCAAGATTACTTACCCTTGATGTGCCGACGATGCCCTGCAGCTCGACACGGTTGATGTACTGGTTGTATTCCATTGTCTTGAATATTTATGAAATCTTGTCTCTTATTTCACTCAGGCTTGCGAAATGCACTTTCTCACTGAAGCATTTCCCCGCGTGCCAGAAGTCCTGCCACAAGTCATCCGAATCCTCTCCGTCTCCGTTGACCCGGAAGATGATGTCCGGATATTTCAGGGACAGGTGCTTTATGTCCGTCTCATAGCTGTACCACTTCGCATTGATTGACTCGAAGGATGATATCTCGTTGTCGCCCATAATGGCATCAATGTCCTCAAGCATCCTCTGGTATTGTTCCTTCGGCCCCTCCTCGAGGGTGATGGAGTATGTAGTGTAGTATCCCATCTCAGTATATCTTTTCTTCAAACCCGTCAATCATCAAGTCCGTCATGTCACTCTTCGTCCCGTTGTAAGTCATGTGCTCCGGATAGATTTCTCCTTCTGCATTGAGAAGGTACTCTGCCCTTTCCATTGCCTTGTCCCTGTCTGGAGCCTCAATCTCTACCGTGGCCTCGTATGTCGCCACGAATGTCACTTGGTATTTCTTCATGTTCGTTTCGTATTTATGAGTCATCAGAACCAGCTGAAGTGGTAAAATCCATTCCTATGGTCTCCCGTTTCGGCAAATCTCCGAAGTGTCGATACGACATCTTCCTTGAACTCTTCATCGGAAGCTCTGCCTATGAAGTCCGAGTCGAAGTATCCTTTGATTTCTTCAGCGCTTTTCTTTGCGATGTCATCCACCGCATTTTGGAACTGGTCCTCAGGTATCTCCCAGTCGCCCACACAATCATCGTTGAGTGACCCGCATATCTCGCATCCGCAGTCTGACAGCAGACTCATGAGTTCCTCTATCTGCCAGTTGAATCCGTAATCCCCGTATTCAATCTCCCTTTTAATCTGTACGTGTATCCTGTTTCCCATGTTTGTCAATGTCGTTAGTTGTTCTCTCCCATAATGCGCCAAGGATGAAATGATGGCGTGCCTCAGCGTTGGTGTCTTCTGTGTAACAGGATGGACATCCTTCATCAATATCCGGAATGTCCTGTTCTTCTACAGGATATAAGTCAAAGGCATACTCCACAATATCCTTCGGGTATTTCTTCAAGTAAAATTCTATCATACTGATTATTATTCTTTGTTGCCGGCATTCGCTTCAAGCCATTTCCTGTTCACGAAATAAGCGGAACTCCCGAACTCATGCAGACCCTTGTCATCATTGACGAGGTATGAGTTCTCCTCAAATCCGTCGAGTTCCATCAGCATCTGGCTCTCCGGCCAGCATACTACTTCAAATGTCTCTTTGTCCATTTTTCCATACTGATTTGTTGATACGATGGAGGAGGCCCTTTCAGACCTCCTCGTAAACTTCGAACCATGGTGCCGGTTCATCATCGTCATCATGCTCTTCCATAAAGCGTTGACTCCATTCACAGTACTTCTTTGCGAAATCCTCGGAAAGGAAGAAGTCTGCATCGGCATCATCAGGTACCTCAAGTCCCGGGCAGCAGTCCTTCATTTCAGTCCTCAGGTCACCCATTTCATTTCTGCTGTACAACTGTCCGTTGAATGCGATAATTTCCAACTCCGGCAAACCATCAGGATTGTGGGTGATATGAAAGTTGCCGAACTCATCGGTACAGGACCAGGCAAGTTCTACTGAAGGGAAATGTTCCATAATAAGGTTCTCGATATCCTCGGATCTGTCCCAGGCGGACGTGGTGGAGAACCGCATTTTTCCATCCTCATCTACGGTGAATTCCTTCTTCTCATCGACATACGGACCGCACAGACACGCCTGTGCATAGAAGTCAGGATCTATGGTTCCTCTGAAGTGCATCCCTTTGACGGCCATCAGTTCATCCCTGGATAATTTCAGGAGGGCAGCCACGAGGTTACCCATCCAGTAGCGTCCGAAGCCGTTTTCGAGGTTCGGCATCTTGTTCAGTGTCTCCGCAAGGGCGCGGAGATCCTTCTCGTCGCCGGAAGCGACAATGTGATTGCAAGCCCAGTTTGGCATAATCAATTCCTTTTGGTGGTTAAAACTATTTCTCTTGCCGCAGGCAATGTTCCACCCCATCCTCGAGGGCTGCCTGCGATGCTCTGGAAGTGCATGGGAGGAAGGATAGGTCAAGGGCGGACGACGGAAACCGATGCCTGAAAGGTGTCTGTTTCCTAGAACGAAGGAACTGCCCCTTGCCGACTGACGAGCATGCTTGAACTTCGCAGAGCAGGCAAACCTGAGAGGAGGGGTGGTAATTATATCAATTATGGATTTTATCCGTACTGGTCAAGTATTATACTTGCACTATATCCTTATTAATCTTGCCGATTTGGGAGTGGCTGACAAAGGAGGAATAATGGTTTTACCTATGCAATAAACGGCTGATTTCTAATCGTTTAACCGCCACTCCCCTGCTGATAAATATTGTTACACAATTTATCTTATGTTAACTAATAGATTGCCCTACTATATCACTTCGGGAGAAAAATTTTCCCAAATTTGAAGGTCACACTCAAATCGAATTTTTTATAAATTTGCCATAGAACCCACTATGAATCAGATACATATGAAGGTTCATGTTGAATTTAAAAGTTATTGTATGTCAAAGGTTTTCGAAACCAATGCCCTTAAAGGGAAAGCCCTTGCAAACGGAATGAAGAAAAGACTGTCCGACTTGTCAAAGTATGGTGTAAAAGAAACTGATCTCACAGCTATGGAACAGGATGCTGACAAGGCCATCTCCATGATTCAGGAAGTTGACCGTATGCGCGCCGAGATTTCAAGGAAGCTTGAGGCAGCCAATACTCAACTCAACTCTGTCAAAGACAGAGCAAATGAGTACCGCAGGCTGATTAAAAGCAACTATCCTCCTGAACAATGGGAGAGCTTCGGCCTTATGGATAAACGTTGATATTCATCTTGGAAAGATGAAATTAACCCCGGCAAAAAATGATTCGCCAGGATATCGTATTTTATAAAGATAGTTGTTTATCTTTGCAGTACGCCAGAACCTTTAACTACATTTTATAAATGTCAGTCGGGGAGCCATAGAGGATTATTTCTCTATGGCTTATTTCATTACGAACACATTATCGCCACCTTGAAGGCCCCCTCGTCCCTTTTCTCAAACACCTTGTAAGCCTCATCTATATCTTCCAACCGGTACCGGTGAGTGACAAGCGGAGTTGTATCAATCAGCCCTTGCTCAATCAGCTCCAGAATCTCCTCACAGTCGCAGCCATCTACACCTCCGGTCTTGAAAGTAAGGTTCTTGCCGTACATATCTGGAAGAGGAAGAACCTGAGGACGGTCATATAAGGCAACGATGGTGACTATAGCATTCGGGCGGGCGGACTGCCAGGCGAGCTGGAAGCTGTCTTCCGAACCGGCCACCTCGATTACGACATCCGCACCGCCCAAAGGTGCACCGTATGCACCGGTGCACGCCGTGCACTCCTGCGGGGTTGTCACTATCACATCCGGGTAATGCTGTTTGATGAACTCTCTGCGCTCATCCGATTTCTCGCACACGATGATGTGCTTAGGATGCTTCAGCTTAACACAAAGCAGAGTACATATACCTGTCGGGCCGGCACCGATAATCAGCACGGTGTCCTCCTCCTTAATTTCGGAGATTTTGGCAGCCCAGAAACCGGTGGCAAGTATATCACCGACAAACAGGGCCTGCTCGTCGGTGACGCTGTCCGGGATTCTGTTGAGCCCCTGGTCGGCATACGGGACGCGTACATATTCTGCCTGGCCACCGTCGATGCGGCAGCCGAGGGCCCAACCGCCATCAGGAGACTGGCAGTTATTCACATATCCTTGCCGGCAGAACCAGCATTCCCCGCAATAGGTCTCAACATTGACAGTAACCTTGTCCCCGGGCTTTACCGAACTCACCTGTTCTCCCACTTCGGTGACTATGCCGACCATTTCGTGGCCGACCGTGATTCCCGGGACGGCACGGGGAACGCTGCCGTGCTTGATATGCAGGTCGCTCGTGCAGATGCTCGCAAGCGTTACCTTCACTATGGCATCTTTCGGGTCCAGAATCTTGGGCTCAGGCTTGTCCAGAAGTGCGAAGCGGCCCTTGTCTATGTATGTGTATGCTTTCATCTTATCTTCGTTGATTACAAATTCCTTCGCCGCGTCGATGGGAATGACTATTTCTTTACTATTAAACCCTTTCCGCTATGGCCTAAGACATGCCAGCGGAATTACACGGACACCATCGGGACGTGTGTAGGCTATTGTCCCTCCGGTCAGGACAATCTTCAAATCAGGCTCACGGAGAGGTACTTGCTTTTCGGCTTTGTTTGCTTCTTGAACCAGTCTATGAATCTCGCATAGGTGTGCTGCGCCTTCTTCGATTTCTTTACTTCCCAATTTACATTCGATTAGAGCATACCGCTCGTCTTCCAAATGCAGAACCAAATCCGCTTCAAGTCCATATCTATCACGATAGTAGGATACGTGGCTGTTGAAATCTGCTGTATATGCTTTCAAGTCCCTAATACACATCTGCTCAAATATGAAGCCGAATGTTTTTAGTTGTGTTTCCAGAGCGGATGCGTTGATGCTCATAGACGCTACTGCGATTGATGGGTCCGAAAAGCATCGTTTTGGAGCACTCCGTATCGCAGTCTTGCTACGGATTGCAGGACACCATGCGCCAATGTCCTGGATGACAAATAGTTTTTCAAGTGCTCCTATATAATCATCCAGTGTATCCATAGATAGTTCTATATCTCCAGAAGATGTAATATCCGCAAGAATACTTGTCTTCTTGGCTAAAGTACTGATATTTCGTGCATAGGAACGCATTATCTGACGTGCTATCTTGGGATTTCTATCCTTTTTATCCACGGCAGAGATATCCTGTTCACAGACTGTATTGACATAATCATTCGCAATCATTGTCGCAGCCCTTTCGTTCAGTTGGAGAGAAGCGGGCCATCCACCCCGGCATGCTGCACGAATCAAGTCCGGGATATCCAAATTGCTGCCGGCACCATCAATATCAAGATTGGGATTGTCGAATAATTCGTGTAAAGAGACCTGACCGGTGGATTCTTTAGATTCCCACAGACTCATAGGGTACATCATCATACGCGTAATGCGTCCTGTTCCGGTATGTTTGATTTTGGATTTATCCACCGTGTTCGAACCCGTAAGAATATACTGTCCTGGCCTGCCTCCTTCGTTATCTACAGCGGTTCGTACAGCATCCCACACTACAGGAACATCCTGCCATTCATCGATTAGACGTGGTTGTGCGCCTTTCAACAATAATGAAGGCTTTGTATCTGCGGTGGCCATGTAATTGGCAGCCATATCCGGATCATGCAGTTTGATAACACTCCTGGCGATTTGCTCAGCTGTTGTTGTCTTGCCTGTCCATTTAGGCCCTTCAATCAATACTGCGCCGAAAGCTTCCAATCGGTCTTTGAGCATTTGGTCAGCCACACGTTCAAGATATTTCATAATCATTCAAAGCTTAAAACACTGCAAAGATACAAAATAATCAATGATGCTCAAAAGCCAATCGGTATTATTGTGGCATTTCAATCGGCACTTTTGTGATATTTCAATCGGCGTTTTTGCGAAGTATTGTAACATAACTTATCTGAAGATCCAATACCCAAATGCAACCATTGCGATGCCGGCTATCACACTAATTGCAACATATCCGGCAAAGCACCAGAAGTTGCCGGCCTGAAGCATCATCAGGGCCTCCTTGGAAAAGGTCGAGAATGTCGTGAACCCTCCACAGAACCCTACTGTCATAAACAAGGCCCAGCTGCCGCCGTCATTCGAACTGCGACTGAATAAGCCCCATAGAATCCCTATAAGAAAACATCCCAAGAGATTCGTTGCAAGCGTTGCCCAAGGAAAGCCGTTGCCCATATTATTCATCACCAGGGAGATGAGATATCTGGCCGCTCCACCAAGAAAGCTGCCAGCTCCTACTATCAGAATATTTCTTATTATACCTGCCATCATCTCAATATATCTTTATCTGTCCTTTCATATCTGTGATTTCCCGGCTGATTTTTCTTCCAGTGCCAGCACCTGATGGCATCCTTGAGGGTTGCTCCCTTGTTGTCCGCAAAGAAGTCACGGATGTACTGATTGTATTCAAACTGAGGTTTGATTTCCTTGGGATGTTCAATTGATGTGTATGCTTCCAAGGCCTCCCTGTAGGTTTTCCCTGCGTTGTTGTGCAGCCAGTCCTGGAACTCAGCCTTGAAATGGAAGCCATTCCCGAGATGCTCTACGAATAATGCGCGAAGCTCCTGCGAACACACCACGTCCTGTGGTATTACGTCATCGAGAGAAATGGTCGTCTTATGTGTAGCAGTAACGTCTGCAAGCGGGAGAGTCTGGATCATGCTGCATATTGCATCATCGCACAAAACTTTCGGTGCGGCCTTCCCCGCCAGGATCAGAATCTTCTTCCTATTCCGGTATATATGCAGTTGCCGGCTACGGATTACCGCCGTCAACTCTTTGTCATCGTGCAGGGCAAGCCATATCTTGTGGTACGGTCCATCCTCCTCAAAGAGTTTCCTCTTGAGGAGAGAACACATGTTTGAGGTATCCAGCTCCATTTCAGTATTTATGAAAATCATACTTTGCCCTCAAGCACTCCTTCTCTTCTTCCGGAAGGGATGCGAAGTACTGCTTCCACCCCGGGCAGAAGCCTATATGCCAACGCCAGAAGCGTCCGACCAAGGACTTCGGATTAGTCTCATATTTCTGCATCATGGAACAGTTCGCACAGTTAGGTTGATTCTTTTCCATCTTATTGTTCATCTATATTATTCTCCATACAATCAGGGCAGACTACCCTGCCGTCCTCCATGTCATACATCTCCCCCATCGGCCAGAACTCTCCGCAGATGTCACAGGGATACATTTCCGCATCGAGCCCGAAGTCCATATCATTCCTCCTTCCCCTTGTTCTTCAGGGTATACAGATTCACGAAGTTTCCCAGTGCCGTCAGTCCGAGTGCGGCAGGGAGAGCCCAGCTTCCGCCGGTTCCCTTGATACTTACCACTATGCAATATACGGCAAGGACAAATGACAGTATCGCCACCGTCGCAAGAAGGATTTTAAGTGTCTTTGTTTTCATCAGCTGTTATATTTTCCGTGACAATTCTTGTACTTCAGACCGCTTCCGCAAGGGCATGCGTCGTTGCGGCCGACCTTAGGGACTCCCATACCAAAGCCCGCAGGAGGCATCTTGTTCGGCAGCGGCTGGAGATGCGGCTTCTCGAATTTCTCGAACACCTCGTGGGATGAGTATCCCTTGAATATCCATTTCGGAACATTGTTCATATACTCCTGAACTATCCCGATCATCTCCTGCAACTGGTCAAAACCCTTGAGCATACCATCGAAGAGATGCATCGCATTCATAGGACCCTTTGTTCCACCCTCCTGGGCATTGAGCCAGACGAGAGTTCCTATCACATTGCGTTCCTCCTCGGCCAAACCTATCTTCTCCATAAATATGGACAGCTTCTTTCCTGACGGAGAGTCCTTCCCAACGAAAGGATACAGCGGGTTGAATCCGGCGGCCATGAATTCCTCTTTGGTGAACTGGCGGTAATCCTTTATATCCTTCCGGCTTTCCCTTTCAGGGATGACTTCATCAAGATTCCCGTTTCTTACCATGGTTCTGTGATAGATCAAACCATCCTTCCGGACGGCCTGCATTTTCATCAGGAATGACTCATACAGGAACTGCATCGACTGTACAGCCAGATGAGGGTCTTTATCGAAATCGTATATAGTTGAGAAGATATCAACAATTTCCTTGTGTTCCACAAGCCCGTATGTATTGAGTATTCCCATCAGGAGAGCCTCGAATTCCATATAACTGTTGATAGCCCTGAAAGACAACGCCATGGGCAGGTGCTCCTTGATTGAGTCATAGAGTTCAGGGACGATGGAGAATGTGCTGGAGTCATCGTCACTTTCTTCCGTGATGAACCCGAAAGCCTCCATCACTGTACCATAGGGCTGAAGGAAAGTGCGATACTTACTTCCCTTCTCCATCTTCACCATTATCTCCAGAAGGTCCAGTTCTCTCTGAGGGAGACCGCGTAGCCATTCGTCTGAGCAATTGATGATATGGTCCGCCAAGCCGGCTGCCATCTCCGATTTCCGCAGGTTGGATTTCAGCTTACAACCGAGCATCTCCCCAAGATGACTTATTTGAATCTTGGTTCGAGGCATCAGTGACTGGTATATAAATTCAATGTCCTGTTCAAGCATAAAGTATTAGTTTTATTGCTGTTTCTGTATTGTCGGTTAATTTATCCGAATCAGCCCCGTTATCCTCTCAAGGCTCTCCCTGTCCATGTCATCAAATGCGTTCAGTTTCTTGCTGTCTATATCCAGGACTGCAACTACCTCTTCATTGCAAAATATCGGGACTACTATTTCGCTACGGGACAGGCTGCTGCAGGCGATATGTCCGGGGAATTGTTCCACGTCCGGAACGACGATGCTTTCCTTATGCTGCCACGCTGACCCGCAAACTCCCCTGCCGAACGGAATCTGGCTGCAGGCGGCAGGGCCCTGAAACGGTCCCAGTACCAGTTTTTCTCCCCTGACTATATAGAAGCCGGTCCACCAGAATCCGAACGTTTCGTGAAGGATAGCTGAGACATTGGACAATATCGCAATTATGTCATCCTCTCCCTCGATAATGGCTTCGACCTGCTTATATACAAGACTATACTTTTCCTTCTTCTCTTTGGCGACCCCGTCCGCATGCTGAATGCCGGAGACCCTGTCCATCAGGAGTTCCATCCCCTTGTGAGGGATTCCCTCGTCGGGGAATTCGTCCGAGATGAGCTTGAAGCCGAGTTTCTCGTAAAAGCCTATCGCGTAGGTCTGTGCCTCAAGATATATCTTCTCATCCGTCAGATTATCCCTGACATAGCTTATTGCCTGACGCATCATCAGCATACCAATACCCGTCCCGCGCAGGGAGTCAATCACGGCTACCCTTCCTATCTGAAGAACACCTGGCTCCTTCCCGTATATCCTTAGGCATCCTATGATCCGCTCCCCTTCCGAGGCGAACACCTGAACGGAATTCAGATCTTTTCCATCCGGATCCACATACAGGCATTTCTGCCCCGTCACGAACACCTCAGACCGCACCCGAAGAATACCATACAGTTCCTCAAGTCTAAGGTCATTAAAGTGCTTGGTTGATATTGTAACTGTTTCTCCCATTATTCAAACGCATCATATGTTCACCTGTTCAACTTTGAAGTGATCCTTGATATAACCCTCGACATACTGTTTGAGCTCCTCTCCATGAAGAATCTTCACGTGGTCTATTAGTCCTATTATAAACCGTCCAGGAGCCTCGCATGCAAAGACGTCAGTTGAGAGAATCCATTCCTCTCCTCCATTTATCGAGGTCAGGTACTTCTCGCTCTGCGGGTGTTCGTCCTTCAGGATGTTGCAGGCCATATTGTCCATCTGGAGCTCAATGTGCATTGCCTTGTCCCCGCTCCAGTTGAAGATATCTGTGTCAAGGGCCTTGTGCTCCCGTTGATGGGACCAGGCCTCATTCAGAATAAGGATGTCTGCTGCCCTGGAGATGCTGTACTGCTTGCTTTTCCGGCTCTCAAGGTCATAGCACCATACGAACTTCCCGCCTCCTGTCACCTTGAACGGTTCCACGCGGCGATCACGGATTCCGCTGGCAGAAGAGTAGCGTTTTAGAGATACGCATTTCTTCTCCACTATGGCCTTTTCGATCATCCCGAGTTTGCCGCCGTCGGCCTTGCCCGAAGACAGTTTCAGGGATATCATCCTGACCTTCTCGTCCTCGCGCATCGGTTCTGACTCGCCGAAGTTCCTCTTGTATGGAACCTTGTCCATATACACGAGTCCATCAGGATAAGGTCTGACCTTAATGGCAACAACCCGGCCTTCGAACATCACTTCGAAGTCCAGGAAGTCGAGGATACTCTGCTCGAAAGCCTGTTTTGCTTCATCTTGTATAAGCCGGATATAACTATCCAGGGAACCCTTGACGAAATCAAGGTCATTGTCCAAACCTATAACATATCCCATATCATTGACTCCGAGGTACAGAGTCCCTCCAATCATAGAATTCAGGAATGCGCAGACTCCTTTGAAGACATTCCTGCTTTGCAACTTCATATTGGCGGACATGTGCTGCGACTTGTCCGCAGGGTAGATGAACGATGACTTGAACTCCTTGGTCTTGTCCTCCATTCCCAGGTTCTCATCCTCGTCTTCATCGAGGGATGACTGGGTCTCGCTGTCAAGGGACAGTTCCTTAATCATCTCCATCTTCAGGTCTGATAAGGTCTTCTCCGGGACAATATCCTTGATACGGTTGTATGACTGAATAATCCGGGCAAGCTTGAGGACCAACGAATCGTTTTCACACTGGATCATCTCAGAAAGCAGTTGCGAGTCCTCCCCTACCGTTTTTATCTCCTTCAATACCCTTACGATGTTTACGCTTCTTACAACAGACTTCTCCTGCGCTATGTCTAAAGACGGAATAAGGTCCTTCATCTCGGAGTACTGACCCTTTGTAAATAGTACCAATTGCTCAAGGTAACTTGCCTTAAGCTCGAGATAATGCAACTCCCTCTCATCTTCCGTGAGCTCGGCCAGCATCTGGCAGAAACAAAGTGCCTTGTATATCTCGGATGCTCTGGAGAGTGACTTCTGATAGTTGTACAACACCCTTTCGAAGATCCTTACAGCATCCTTCCCTATGGTCTTGCATTCCTGTTTATGAGGAACATCGTACTCGATGAGAAGGCAGTTACTTATGAACCACCCTCTATAGTCATCAAAATCCTCGTCCTCAATCCCGGACTGGTCTTCGCTTAATTTGCCCTTTATGTATCCGTTACTACCGACCTGCGTTACGAAGATGTATGCTCTATCGCCTACATTGTACGAGTCAGATTGCTTTACATAGAGAGGAACGCCCGTATTGGTCATCCATAGAGGAACTGACTTGTGGTCGAAGAGATACTCACATGGATATGTTGTTCCCTGTGACACTTCATTGAGAAGAGCGAGGAGGAACTGTTTTGATATTGAGAAGACTCCATTTTCTGCACTTTTGATTTCTGCGTTCAGATAGTCTCCTGCTTTGATGACCTTAGCCAAATCCTTTTCGGAATAGAAAAACCAACCGTCACCCTTTTCAATATACCCTGATATTCTATCATAATTCGGGTCCGCAGTCTCAACTCTTATGGTGGAACTGCTTATGAACGTCACTCTGACCGGCACTGTCTGCCCATCAGTATATTTCTTCAGCGACTGTTCCGTAGGAATGACCTTCCTTTGATTCCTCCTGAACTCCGTTGCGAAGGCATCTATCTTTGTCACCACGGATGACTCGGATTGTTTTAACCTATCATCCTTCGGTGTCCATACGCTGAGCCTGTCGTCGCATATCTTCATGCTCTCCACCATTGAACTGCCCTGCAGGTTCCAGCTCTTCATATTGACAGGTATCAGGGATATCCGCTCACCGCAGATATGAAGAAGTCCCCTGCCGGCATACCACAGATTCTCATCGAGGGCCTCACCGAACAATACGCCATTGACAATCTTGTGACGGAGAATACCGACATTCAGTTCAGCCAGGTCATTCCAGGAGAACCCGACCTTCTTTATATCATATGAAAGAGATTTCGCAGCGACAGAGAACAGGTCCTGTGAATACATTTCTGATGTCATCTGGGAGATGCACGCCAGCAGACTTAGGAATACACGGTTCCTCTGCCCTGCCTGCTCCGGATAGCACAGGAGCCAAGCTCCCAGAAGACGGATTCTGAACCGAATGATGCTTTGTTCCGCATCGAGGTCTTCGGACAGAGTCGGAATGAGCCGCTCCACCCTGCCGTTTAATAGTTCACATGCGGCTGCGAAGAACGGGTCCTTGTCCTTGTTATTAGCTATATTTTCAAGATAGTCGAGAAGGTCCCTGAAATTATCCTCGTTTATCTGGAGCCATGATGGTGTCTTTGCCATAGTTGTGTTATTTCTTTATGGTCTGTGCTTCCTTGCGGAGGTTGATATATTTATATAGTGTCGCTCGGCTGATGCCGGTGGTCTTGGATATCTCATCTACGGAATACGCCCTGGAGTCATAGAGCGTGAGTGCCTGTTCGACGACCTTCTTGTCCTTGCCCGGTCTTCCGCCCATCCTTCCCCTCGCCCTTGCGGACGCAAGACCTTCCATCGTCCTCTCACGGATCAGTTCGCGCTCGAACTGACTCACTCCGCTGAAGATGGTGAAGAGAAGTCTTCCCTGAGGAGTGGTCGTATCAAGCCACGGTTCCTTCAGTGACTTGATGTTCGCCCCGGCTTTCTCAACCCGCTCCACCAGATCGAAGAGATCCTTGACCGAGCGGCTGAGCCTTGTGAGCTCACAGATGATGACGGTGTCTCCTTCCCGGAGCATGTCCAACATCCGGAGGAGTTCGGGCCGGTCCTTTCTTGTTCCGGTGAACTTCTCCTGAAAAATCCTGTCGCACCCCTCCTTCATCAGGGCGTCTATCTGCCAGTCCAGGTTCTGGTCGAGCGTCGAACAGCGGGCATATCCGAACTTCATATTCCTTCTAGTTTACAAAGCTAAATCAAGCGATTTTTTCGTACTTTGATTTACAAACGTAATTTCATACAAAAATAGCATATATTTCCAGATTCGCAACGGGGGTTTCCGAAAATATTCAATAAACCAAGGTTTTCTGAACAGCGTCCGGATTCTCGAATCAAAATGTTATCTTTGTCCGGTAGCTTACCAACAATAATGCACTATGAAGAAAATTCTCTTTATTATAGGTTCACTGCGCAAGGACTCTTTCAACAGGAAACTGGCCGAAGAGGTGGAGCGGATGCTGGACGGCAGGGCAGTGGTGGAATACCTTGACTATTCGGATCTGCCGATGATGAATCAGGACATTGAGTTTCCTGCTCCGGATAAAGTAAGCAAGGTGCGGGAAAAAGTGGCGGAAGCCGATGCCCTCTGGATATTCTCCCCGGAATACAACTACAGTTACCCCGGACATCTGAAGAATCTCATAGACTGGCTATCACGTCCACTTGTAGCCGGCGACCGTCAGACTCCGCTTGCAATCAATGGAAAGAAGGTTGCGCTTAGCGGTGCCGGAGGTGCAGCGGGTACAGCCAAATGCCGGGAGAAGCTGACTGAACTGCTGACTCTGCCTTTTATCCGGGCCGATGTAATGTCTGAACCCCAGACGGGTATTCAACTGAACAAGGAAGCCTGGACGGAAGGCCGAATGATTCTGACTGAAACACAGAGAGAGAATCTGAGATTGCAGGTGGACGCATTCCTGGAATACATAGGATAAGACAAAGTGACATTTATAACAACAATCAACGAATAGAGATTATGAAAGAGACAATCGCAAAGATCAATGAGGTAGTAGCCGCTCTTCAGGCCGACCTCGCAAAGGCAGCTGAAGGCAACAAGGCCGCTGCCGCCCGTGCCCGCAAGGCTACCCTCGAACTCGAGAAACTCGGAAAGCAGTTCCGCAAGGAATCCATCGCTGAACTCTAGCAGGTATGGAAACAACAGCAAAGGTTCTAGAGACCATGCGCAGCGCAGGCAAGCCTGTGTCTGCCGGTGAAGTGGCCACCCTTTCCGGACTCGACCGCAAGGAAGTGGACAAGGCATTCACCCAGCTCAAGAAGGACGGTGCAATCGTATCACCCATCCGCTGCAAGTGGCAGCCTGCCGAGTAAAGCTAGTCATATGCTTCAGAAGAAGGGAGGTCATCAAGTTCACGGCCTCCCCTTTGTTATTTCTTTACATAGGCTGTGGCCCTGCCGCTTCCTGTCTTCTCGATGTAACCGTCAGAAACCAAATCGGCCAAGGTGCGCTCTATGGTCGTCAGGCTGATATCGGGGCAGGCCTGGGCGATTTCTTTTTTGGTGATCTTCCCGGGAGTGCGCTCGATGATGGCCTTGATGCGCTCGGGTTTGGATACTTTGCGGTAACGGAGGTGTTCCACACGGTCTTCGAACTCGTTATAGGCCTTGACCACGATACCGAGCATATATTTGAGGAAGGGCAGGTAGTCATTTCCGTCATCGTGCCAGTTCTGGGAGCTGGCCTGCAGGGCCTCGTAGTAAGAATCCTTGCTCTTCTCGATAAGCATCTCAATACTGATATACTTGCCAACGATGAATCCGGAACGGTACAGGAGCAAGAGAGTAAGGAGGCGGCTCATACGGCCGTTTCCGTCATTGAAAGGATGGATACACAAGAAGTCCAGAACGAACACCGGCATCAGGAGGAGCGGATCGTATGTGCCGGCTTCGATAGCCTCGTTGTATCTGGTACAGAGGTTCAGCATAGCATCCGCAGTCTGGAAAGCCGGGACCGGACGGAAGCGGACAGTCTCCGTTCCATCTGCGTGCTTTTCCGCGATGATATTGTCGGAGTTCTTGTAAATGCCGCCCGCGGCGCTGCTGCTGAAGGAATAGAGGTCCCGGTGCAGTTGCAGTATGTTATTGGGGCGAGGGGCTATGTACTCATAGGATTCGTGGATGGTGGCCAGTACGTCGCGGTAGCCGGAAATCTCTTCCTCATTGCGATTGCGAGGCTTGACCTTTTCCTGGACGATCGCTTTCAGGCGTTCGTTCGTCGTATAGATACCCTCAATACGGTTGGAAGCGTCGGTACTCTGAATCTTGGCCACTTCCAGCAAGGCGGTAAGAACGTCAGGCTCCGCTTCGATGAAGAGTTCCTGGCGACCCCTGCATTCGTGCAGGCGGGTCAGAAGGGCAACTACCTCCGGAGTGAGGAGATCTTTCGGGCGGTTTATGAAATCAAATTCGTGCATAGCGCG
Organism: Candidatus Cryptobacteroides sp.; assembly: GCA_051869955.1. Lineage (GTDB taxonomy): Bacteria > Bacteroidota > Bacteroidia > Bacteroidales > UBA932 > Cryptobacteroides. The sequence continues at coordinate 360 of JBJEBJ010000012.1, read as the reverse complement.
TTCGGTTTATAGGGCAAATATAGTGTTTTTCTGCCTCAAAAAAGAATTATCTGCATCAAATTTGAGAAAATGATGCAGAAAACCACTAGAATGAGGCAGATTTCCTTTGCGGTTACATTCATCTATGGTGTCTCGAACCTGGTTGATGATTATCTCCTCTACCGATTTGTCGAGATATTGCCGCACACTGTGGCGGGTCCTCATCGCCTCTTGAAGTGTCATATCAATTAATGATTATTGTCAATAATGTGTGTTTCCGCTATTGTTTAGCACTGACCTTCCATCTCACCCTCCAGACCCCATCGTTGAAGTCGTGGCTGATGATGCGGAACTCCCCTATCTCCGAAGTGTTGGCCACGT